>NZ_JBEXYD010000046.1:0-61097 GCF_040630735.1 Kitasatospora sp. NPDC005748 | reverse complement strand
GGTTCCCCGTCCGCCCGGACGGGGAACCGGCCGGCGGGCGAGGCGGATCTCCGGGTCACAACTGGGGCACGTGCCGATGAAGGTCGAACGCGGACCTTGGCGGAGGGGGGCTGCTGCGTTAACGTCGTCAAACCGGCGGCCCGCCGCGTCCATGTCGATCTCCGGTACAGCGCAATGTCGTTCTGTCGTACTGCCGGCGCTCGTGCGCCCTGGCGAGGAGGACCGCATTGACCCCCACCCCGACCACGCCGTCCGCGAGGTCCCGCCGTCTGGTCGCCGTGCCCGCCCTGCTGGCGGCACTGGCCCTGACCGCGGCCTGCTCCAACAGTTCGAGCTCCGGCGGCGGTTCGGGCGGCGGGGGCGAGACCCTGGCCGGTGACTGCGCCAAGTACCAGCCGTACGCCGGGCATTCCGGCACCACGGTGACGGTCTTCGCGTCGATCCTCAGCCCGGAGTCGGACAACCTGGAGAAGTCCTGGGCCGAGTTCGCCAAGTGCACGGGCATCAAGATCAGTTACGAGGGTTCCAACGACTTCGAGTCCCAGCTGCCGGTCCGGGTGACCGGCGGCAACGCCCCGGACTTCGCGATCATCCCGCAGCCCGGCCTGCTGGCCCAGATGGTCAAGAGCGGCAAGGTGGCCAAGCCCCCCGCGCAGACCGTCACCAACCAGGACAAGTGGAGCCCGGTCTGGAAGACCTACGGCTCGGTCAACGGCACCTTCTACGCGGCGCCGATGAGCGCCAACATGAAGTCCCTGGTCTGGTACTCGCCCAAGGCCTTCAAGCAGGCCGGCTACGAGGTGCCGCAGTCCTGGGCCGACCTGATGGCGCTCAGCGACCGGATCGCCAAGGCCGGTGCCGCGAAGCCGTGGTGCGGCGGGATCGCCTCCGGGACGGCCACCGGCTGGCCGGCCACCGACTGGCTGGAGGAGGTGGTGCTGGGCTCGTACGGCGGCGAGGTGTACGACCAGTGGGTGAACCACCAGGTGAAGTTCTCCGACGAGAAGATCACCACCGCGATGCGGACCGTGGCGGACTGGATGCAGAACCCCGCCTGGGTCAACGGCGGGTACGGTGACGTGAAGTCGATCGCCACCACGACCTTCCAGGACGCGGGGGCCCCGGTCCTCACCGGCAAGTGCCTCATGCTCCAGCAGGCGTCCTTCTACAAGGCGCAGTGGCCCAAGGACACCAAGGTCGGCCCGGACGGCGACATCTTCGCCTTCCGCCTGCCGGCCGTGAACCCGCAGGTGGCCAGCCCGGTCGAGGGCGGTGGGGAGTTCGTGACGGCGTTCGCGAGCCGACCCGAGGTGCAGGCCGTGCAGAACTACCTGTCCAGCCCGGACTGGGCGAGCAGCCGGGTGAAGACCGCCACCGGCTGGGTCTCCGCCAACCAGGGCGTGGACAAGAGCCTGTACACCGATCCGATCGACCGGCTCTCCGCCGACGCGCTCACCGACCCGGCGGCGACCTTCCGGTTCGACGGCTCGGACCTGATGCCGGCCGCGGTCGGCGCCGGGCAGGAGTGGAAGTCGCTGACCGCCTGGTTCGCCGAGGGCCAGTCCATCCAGAAGACCGCCGCCGACATCGACGCGGCCTGGCCGCAGTAACGGGTCCGACCGCTACCCCGGCCGGGCCCCGGTAGCGGTCTCCGACCGCCAAGGACCACCTGTCGAGGGCGGTGCGGGGCCACCCACCCGCACCGCCCGCCCCTCCTTCCTGCCCGTGGCAGGGAAAGGACGCGCAGCCATGTCCCTCACCGCCACCGCGCTCGCCGACGGCGCCTGGGGCGACGCCGCCGTCAAGTTCGGCAACAGCTTCGGCGCCGTCGCCGGTTTCCTGGGCATCCTGCTGCTGGTCTTCCTGGTGGCCGGCCGGGCCTCCGGCCGGATCGCCCGCCCGCTGGCCGTCGGGGTCTTCCTCGGCCCGGCCGTCCTGCTGCTGCTCGTCGGCCTGGTCGCCCCGCTGGTCCGCACCGTCTACCTGAGCCTCTACAACGACGACAGCAGCCGCTTCGTGGGCGGCGAGAACTTCGGCTGGGCGTTCACCACCGACTCGGTCCAGAAGATCCTGGTCACCACCCTGCTGTGGCTGGTGGTGGCGCCGCTCGCGGCCACCGGTCTGGGGCTGGTGCTGGCGCTGCTGGTGGACCGGATGCGCGGCCAGGCGGTCTACAAGTCGCTGATCTTCATGCCGATGGCCATCTCGCTGGTCGGCGCCTCGATCATCTTCAAGTTCGTCTACGAGTCCCGCGACGCCGCCCAGTCGCAGATCGGCCTGCTCAGCCAGCTCGCCATCACGCTGGGCTGGGAGCACCCGCCGAACTGGATGCTCTCCCAGCCGCTCAACACCTTCCTGCTGATGGCGGTGATGGTCTGGGTGCAGACCGGCTTCGCGATGGTCGTCCTCTCGGCGGCGATCAAGGCGATCCCGGACGAGGTCACCGAGGCGGCCCGGCTGGACGGGGCGGGCGGGGCGCGGCTGTTCTGGTACGTCACGGTGCCGATGATCCGCACCACGGTGGTGGTCGTGCTCACCACGGTCATGATCACCACGCTCAAGGCCTTCGACATCGTCCGCACCATGACCGGCGGCAACTTCGGTACCCAGGTGCTGGCCAACGAGATGTACTCGCAGTCCTTCGTGCAGTTCAACACCGGGCGGGGCAGCGCGCTCGCGGTGATCCTCTTCCTCGCGGTGCTGCCCCTGGTGGCCTACAACATCCTCCAGCTGCGGAAGGAGCGCGGAGTCCGATGAGCGAGCACCGTCCGACCACGGGCCGGCGTCCGACCGGCGAGCGTCCGGCCACGGGCGGTCGGCGTCCGACCGGTGACCGGCGACCGTCGCGCGCGGGCCGGCGGGGCGGGCGCCGGCTGCCGGACGGGCGCCGGGGCCCGGTCCGGCAGGCGTTCACCAGCCCGCTCTCCTCGGTCTTCGTGATCGCGGTGACGGTGCTGTGGACCGTCCCGACCCTCGGGCTGCTCGCCACCTCGCTGCGGCCCAAGCAGGACGTCACCGCCGACGGCTGGTGGAACGTCTTCCTCCACCCGGACCTCGGCCTCTCCAACTACCACACCGTGCTGTTCGAGGGCGGCTCCGGCGTCTCCACCGGCCTGATGCCCTTCCTGGTCAACTCGCTGGCGATCAGCGTGCCGGCGACGCTCTTCCCGCTGGTGCTGGCCGCGATGGCCGCGTACGGCCTGGCCTGGGTGCGGTTCCGGGGCAGCGACACGGTGTTCTTCGTGGTGTTCGCGCTCCAGGTGGTGCCGATCCAGATGGCGCTGATCCCGCTGCTGCGGCTCTTCTCCGGCGGCGCGCACCTGGGTTCGCTGACCGTCGTCCCGGCGGTGGACTTCAAGGGCACCTACGCGCCGGTCTGGCTCGCGCACACCATGTTCGCACTGCCGCTGGCGATCTTCCTGCTGCACAACTTCATCGCCCAGCTGCCGCGGGACCTGATGGAGGCGGCGGTGGTGGACGGCGCCTCGCACTTCAAGATCTTCCGGTCGATCGTGCTGCCGCTCTGCACGCCGGCGCTGGCCTCGTTCGCCATCTTCCAGTTCCTCTGGGTCTGGAACGACCTGCTGGTCGCGCTGACCTTCGCCGGGGGAACGCCCGAAGTGGCGCCGATGACCGTCCGGTTGGCCCAGCTCTCCGGCTCCTTCGGCGGCCGCTGGGAGCTGCTCACGGCAGGCGCGTTCCTGTCGATCGTCATCCCCCTGGCGGTCTTCTTCGGCCTCCAGCGGTACTTCGTCCGCGGACTGCTGGCCGGTTCGGTCAAGGGATAGTCCCGATCGGCACGGGATGTGGCGGTTCCGTGGACACGGTCGGCGCCGAACCGGTACACCGATAGGGGCAGTTGGCCGAGGTGCGTGGGGGGCGGTCATGGCAGGTACAGGCATTCGCGCGGGCGTCGGACGCCGTGGCAGGCTCGGGGGCCTGCTGGCCGCCCTCACCACCGCCGTGGCGGTGGTCGCCGGCCCGGCGGCCGCTCCGGCGGCGGCCGCCACGGTGACCCTGGGCAGTACGGCGGTCGGTCCGTCCACCGATTCCGGAGACTCGAACCACCTCAACGCGTCCCGGTACGTCACCGGCGCGGCCGGCGGTACGGTCAGCAGCGTCAGCGTCTACGTGGGCGCGGTGGACGCGGCGCCGAACAACCGGTTCCAGGCGGCGCTCTACCGCGACAACGGGGGCAGCCCGGGCGCGCTGCTGGCCGGCAGCGCCACGGCGACGCTCACCGCCGACAGCTGGAACACCGTGCCGCTGACGGCGGACCTCACCGCGAACACCGCGTACTGGCTGGCCTACAACAGCAACGGCGGCAGCGCCGCCGTCAACAACCTGCGCTACAGCCCCGGCGGTACCAGCGTGTACGGCAACGGCGGCCGGGCGTTCGGCAGTTGGCCCGCCGACTTCGGCGCGGTGACGTCCAGCGGTCTCAGCTTCTCGATCTACGCGACCTACACCGCGGAGCAGACCCCGCCGCCCCCGCCGCCGGGTGCCGGCCCGGGCGCCGAGGGTCCGATCCTGCTGGTGACCAGCCAGGCCAACCCGTACACCCGCTACCTGGCCGAGATCCTCAAGGCGGAGGGCCTCAACGACTACCGCACGGTGGACATCTCGGCGGTGACCGGCTCGGTGCTGGCCTCCGCCGACGTGGTGCTGCTGGGCGAGATGCCGCTCACCGCGGCGCAGGCCGCGCTGTTCACCACCTGGACCGACGGCGGCGGCCGGCTGGTGGCGATGCGCCCCGACAAGCAGCTCGCGCCGCTGTTCGGCCTCACCCCCACCGCCGGTACCCGCGCGGACGCCTACCTCAAGGTGGACACCTCCGCGGCCCCCGGCGCCGGGATCACCGGCGACACCATGGGCTACCACGGCGCCGCCGACCTCTACGCGCTCAACGGCGCCACCACCGTCGCCGCCCTGTACGCCGACGCCGCCACCGCGACCGCCAACCCGGCGGTCACGCTGCGGACGGCCGGCAGCGGGCGGGCCGCCGCCTTCAGCTACGACCTGGCCAGGTCGGTGGTGCAGACCCGGCAGGGCAACGCGGCCTGGGCCGGCCAGCAGCGGGACGGCACGGACGGCTACGAGGCCTCCGAGATGTTCTTCGGTACCGGAGGCCGGCCGGACTGGAACGACCTGGACAAGGCGCTGATCCCGATCGCCGACGAGCAGCAGCGGCTGCTGGCCAACCTGATCACCCTGCTCGACTCCGCCCGCAAGCCGCTGCCGCGCTTCTGGTACTTCCCGCGCGACGTCAAGGCCGTGGTGGTGATGACCGGGGACGACCACGGCGTCGGCGGCACGGCGGGCCGCTGGGACGGCTACACGGCGCAGAGCCCGCCCGGCTGCAGCGTCGCCAACTGGGAGTGCGTGCGCGGCTCCTCGTACATCTACACCGACGATCCGCTGACCCCGGCGCAGGCGCAGGCCTACACCGACCAGGGCTTCGAGGTGGGCGTCCACGTCACCACCAACTGCCGTCCCTGGGGCAGCGCCTCCGCCCTCCAGGGCTACTACGCCGACCAGTTGTCCAGCTGGCGGGCCAAGTACCCCTCGCTGCCGAACCCTTCGAGCAGCCGTACGCACTGCGTGGAGTGGGACGACTGGGCGACGCAGGCGAAGACCAAGCTGGCCAACGGCATCCGGCTCGACACCGACTACTACTTCTACCCCTCCAACTTCACCAAGGACCGCCCCGGTTACTTCAACGGCACCGGTCAGATCATGCGCTTCGCCGACACCGACGGCAACGTGATCGACGAGTACCAGGCCACCACCCAGCTGACCGACGAGTCCGGCCAGTCCTACCCCGGCACCATCGCCACGCTGCTCGACGCCGCCTACGGCGGCACGGGCTACTACGCGGCGCTGACCGCTAACATCCACACCGACTTCGCGGCCTCCGCCGCCTCGGACGCGATCATCACCGCCGCGAAGGCACGCGGCGTCCCGGTGGTCTCCGGGCGGCAGATGCTCACCTGGCTGGACGGGCGCAACGGCTCGGCGTTCACCAAGCTGGCCTGGAACGGCGGCAGTCTGACCTTCGACATCACCGGCGGGGCCAACGGGCTGCGGGCGATGCTGCCCGTCTCCGCCGCCTCCGGCACGCTGACCGGCATCTCCTCGGGCGGCCGGAGCGTCCCGTACCGGATCGAGACGGTCAAGGGCGTGGCGTACGCGTTCTTCGACGGGGCGGTCGGCTCCTACACGGCTTCGTACGGCCGCGACACCACCCCGCCCGCCGTCACCGGGACGACCCCGGCCGGCGGTGCCACCGGGGTGGCGGCGGGGACGGCGGTGCGCTTCTCGTTCGGCGAGCCGCTGGACCAGGCGAGCGTGACGGCCTCCACGGTGACCCTGCGGACCGCCGCCGGCGCCGCCGTGGCCGGCTCGGTGGCGTACGACGGCGCCGCCAACGGCGTGGTCCTCACGCCGAGCGCCCCCCTGGCGCTGACCACCGGTTACACCGCGAGCGTCCAGGGGGTGCGGGACACCTCCGGCAACGCGCTGGCGAGCCCGTACGCGATCTCCTTCACCACCGGGGGAGCGCCGCCCAGGACGCTCGGCAACACGGTGGTGGGCTCGCTGATCGACGACACCGACTCCCACCACCTCAACGGCAGCCGGGTCACCACCGGGGCGTCCCCGGTGCCGCTCACCGCGCTGAGCGTGCACACCGGCCCGGTCAGCGCGGCGCCGAACAACCAGTACCAGCTGGCGGTCTACACCGACGCGGGCGGCTCGCCGGGCACCCTGGTCGCGGCGACCGGCAGCGGCACGCTGACCGCCAACGCCTGGAACACGCTCCCGGTCGGGCTCACGCTGAGCGCCGACACCGCGTACTGGCTGGTCTACAACAGCAACGGGACGGGTGCTTCGGTCAACAACATGAACTACTCCACCGGCCCGACCGGCTCGGGCGCCTACAGCAACGCGGTGGTGCCCTTCGGCACCTGGCCGGCTGAGTTCGGACCGGCGGTGAAGGACACGCTGCGGTACTCGCTCTACGGCTCCTACTGACGGCCCGACCCGCCCGCACCCGCGGCACGGCGCCCCCGGGGCGCCTCTGTCACAGCCTTGTGACGGAGGCGCCCCGGGGTTTTTTGAACCTGTTCAGAATGGTCTACAGTCGGCGTCAGTCGCGGCGCCCAGGCGCCTGCCGGCGGACTGCCCCGTGGGCTGCTTCCGCATGCCCGCAGACCCTTCGAGGGGGAACTCATGCCCGGTCACTCCACACCCGCCCCGGCCGGCGGACCGTCCGGATCCGACCCGTACCGCGCTCCCGGCGGCCCGGGGCAGCAGGCGGGCCCCCAGCATGCCGAGTCCGCTCCCGGCCCGGCCGCTCCCGGCGCGTCCTGGCCGGGAGCGGCCGACGGCACGAACCCCTACCGCGCGCCGGGCCGCCCCGTCCCGTCGCCCTTCTCGTGGCTGCGCCCCAGCGACCCGGGCCCCAAGGCCCCGGCGACGCCCCGGGTGCTCGCGGCCGCCCTGGTGACCGGCCTGCTGGTCTCCCTGCTGGTCAACCGCGGACTCGGCGTCAACCTGCTGATCTGCGGCGTGGCCGCCGCCGTCGGGGCCGGCCTGGCGGCCCGCTCGGCCGGTCGCCGGGTGCGCGGCTGGACGCTCCTCTGGAGCGCGCTGGCGCTCGCCCTGCTCGCCGTCCCGGCACTCTCCGACGCCGGCTGGCCGACGATGCTGTCGACGCTCTGCGCCCTTGGCCTGGCCTCGCTCGCGCTGCACGGCGGACGCCGCTGGGCGGGCGTGCTGCTCGCGCTGCCCGGCATCCTCTGGCAGCTGGTGCCCGGTCTGGGCTGGGCCGCCGCCGCCGTGCGCCGCATCAGCCCGGCCGGCCGCGGCAGGGTCGCCCCGGTCCTGAAGGCGGTCCTGGTGGCCGGGGTGCTGCTGGCCGTCTTCGGCTCGCTGTTCGCCAGTGCCGACGCCGCCATGGCCGACGTCCTGGAGGCGCTCATCCCGGACCTGGACCTGGGTGAGTTCCCGCTGCGCGCGGTGCTGTTCGTCCTCGGCACGGTCGTCGCGCTGGGCTTCGCCCACATCGCGGCGGGCCCGCGCCGCTGGGACCGCACGGTGGTCCGGCCGGGCCGCGAGCGCGGCCGGCTGGAGTGGGCGCTGCCGCTGGTCGCGCTCAACCTGATGTTCGGCGCCTTCGCGCTGATCCAGGCCGTGGTGGTGCTCGGCGGCCGGGACTCGATCGTGCGGAACACCGGGATGAGCCGTTCCGAGTACGCCCGGCAGGGCTTCTGGCAGCTGACCGCCGTCACCGTGCTGACCCTGGTCGTGGTGGGCGTCGCCAAGCGCTGGGCGCCGCGCAGCACCGCGGCGGACCGCCGGCTGGTCCGCATCCTGCTCGGCGCGCTCTGCCTGCTCACCCTCGTCGTGGTCGCCTCGGCCCTCGGCCGGATGTGGTTCTACGTCGACGCCTCCGGGCTGACCAGGCTCCGGCTCTGGGTGCTGGTGGTCGAGGTCTGGCTGGGCGTCGTCTTCCTGCTGCTGATCACGGCCGGGCTGGTCCGCTCGGCGGCCTGGCTGCCGCGCGCCGTGGTGCTCAGCGGCATGCTGACGGCCGCGGTGTACGGACTGATGGGGCCGGACGCGATCATCGCCGAGCAGAACGTGGCCCGCTTCGAGCGGACCCAGCAGATCGACCTGCGCAACGTCCGGGACCTCTCGCTCGACGCCGTCCCGGCCCTGGACCGGCTGCCGAAGGACTACCGGACCTGCGCGCTGGAGCTGATGCGGACCCAGGCCGAGGAGGCCGTGCCCTGGTACGCGACCAACCTCGCGGCCACCCGCGCGCGGGACATCCTCGCCGAGCGTCCGCCGCTGGACGAGGTGTCGGCGGCGGGCGGCGCCTGCGCCCGGGCGGGCCTGTGGGACGGGTACCGGGAGGGCGAGGGCGCCGAGCGGCGGTGAGCCGGCCCGGTGGGCCGTGCCGCCGTGCGGCGCGGGGGCCGGAGGTGGCCCGACGCTCGAAGGCCGGCCGGGAGCGGTGAGCTCCCGGCCGGCCCTCGTGGCGTTCCGCGGTCGGTGCGGAGTCCGGACGGTCCGCCGTCGGCGGCCGCTCCGACCGGTGTCGCGTCGGCGCCGCGTTGCTGCGGTGTCGGGCTCGGTGTCGCGTCGGCGCCGCGTTGCTGCGGTGTCGGCGTCGCGTCAGTGCATCGCGATGCCGGAGGTGTTCGACGCCAGGTCCTCCGCCTTGGCCCTGATCACGGTGACCGCGACCACCAGGGCGAGCCCGGCGAGCACCGCGCCCACGATGAAGCCGTGCGAAATGCCATGAGCGAGTACCTGGTTGGCAGCGTCGGTGCCCTTGGGGAACTCCTTCTTCTCCAGGAACGCCGCCTTCTGCTCCGGCGTGGCCGAGGCCATGAAGCCGGGCAGCTGCACCTTGGCCTCCGCGGTGGCGTAGTGCGCGAACACCGTGGTGAGGATCGACAGGCCCAGCGACCCGCCGATCTGCTGCATCGAGTTGAGCAGGCCGGACGCGGCGCCGGTGTCCTCGCCGGCCACCCCGGCGACCGCGAGCAGCATCACCGGGACGAAGGTCAGACCCATGCCGAAGCCGAACACCACCGTGGGGCCGAGCACCCCGTCGATGTAGCCGCTGTCCGCGTTCATCTGGGTCAGCCAGGTGAGCCCGATGGTGACGAACAGCGCACCCCCGGCCATGAACGGCTTCGGGCCGTACTTGGCCTGGAGGGTGGAGGCGACCTGCGCGGCGATGATGATCGATACGCTGATCGGGAGGAAGGCGAAGCCGGCCTTCAGCGGGCTGTAGCCGAGCGGTCCCTGCACGAAGAGCGTGACGTAGAAGAAGATGCCGAACATGGCCGCGGCCAGGCAGAGCATCATCACCAGGCCACCGGTGCGGTTGCGGTTGGCGAACAGGTGCAGCGGGGTGATCGGCTGCGCGGTGCGGTTCTCGATCACCAGGAACGCGGCCACCAGCAGCACGCCGGCCGCGAAGGAGCCGAGCGTCACCGGGTCCGTCCAGCCGTCCGAGGCGGCCCGGATGAATCCGTAGACCAGGCTGACCAGCCCCAGCGTGGAGGTGAGCGCACCGGGCAGGTCGAAGCGGCCGGCGCGGCGCTCCGACTCCGCGATGTAGCGCGGCGCGGCGACGGCGATCAGGATCGCGATCGGCACGTTGACGAAGAACACCCAGCGCCAGTCGAGGTACTCGGTCAGCACGCCACCGGCCAGCAGGCCGATGGCCGCGCCCGAACCGGCCACCGCCGAGAAGACCCCGAAGGCCTTGTTGCGTTCGGGCCCTTCGTCGAAGTTGGTGGCGATCAGGGCGAACGCGGTCGGCGAACATATCGCGCCGCCGATGCCCTGGAGCGCGCGGGCGGCGAGCAGCATGCCGCCGTCCTGCGCGAAGCCGCCGAGCAGCGAGGCCAGCCCGAACAGCAGCGTGCCGGCGATGAACACCCGGCGACGGCCGAGGATGTCGCCCGCGCGGCCGCCGAGCAGCAGCAAGCCACCGAAGGTCAGCGTGTAGGCGTTGATCACCCACGACAGGTTGGTGGTGGAGAAGTTCAGCGCGTCCCTGATCTGCGGCAGCGCGATGTTCACGATGGTGGCGTCGAGGACGACCATCAGCTGCGTCGCGGCGATGACGGTCAGGGTGATGCCCTTGCGCCTGCCCTGGCTGCCTTGCGGTGGAGAGTTCTTGCTGAGCGTGTCGGAGATAGCCAAGTTAGTGCCCCCTGCTGGCTACTGCTTCGTATGCTGTGGACCCGAGGTCCAGTGCGTTCCCGCGATGTCCCGCGGGCTATGAAGGAACGGGATCGTTCACTAGCCTGGACGATATCCTGGGCGAGATTGTGAACGCAAGCGTTCCCTAAGGTTGGTGACGATGGATCAGTTGGTACGGCGCCAGGCGGCAGAACGGCCGGTCGGCCGGGCGGCCGAGCGGCCCGTCGAGCGGCCGCGCGACCAGGTCGCGGACCGGGCGGGCGAGCAGCTCCCGGGGTCGGCGGAGGGAGCCGTGGAGTGCCCGGCGGAGGGCGGTCCGGCCGTGCCCGTGCCGAGGATCGTCGTCCCGGTGGCCGGGCCGGCGTCGCACTGTCCGATGAAGGTGGCCGCCGAGGTGCTGTCCCGGCCGATGCGGCGCCGGGGCAAGGAGCTGGAACGCGCGATCTTCGAGGCCGTGCTCGACCAGCTCACCTCCGGCGGATTCGCACGGCTGACGATGGAAGGCGTCGCCGGGGCCGCGCGGACCGGGAAGGCCGCGTTGTACCGGCGCTGGGCGTCCAAGGTCGAACTCGTCATCGACGCCCTGGACTCCACTCTGCCACGGCCTTCCGACACCCCCGACCTCGGGTCCGCCCGTGCCGAATTGCTGCTGCTCATCCAGGGTTTCACCGAGGCGATGAGCTCCCGGTCGGGTGGTGCCATGCACGCGTTGATGGCCGAGCTGGAGCACGAGCAGGCGGAGCTGTTCAAGGACTTCATCGTCCAGCGGGTGGTCGAGCCGACCAAGGACACGATCCTGGAGATCCTGCGGCGGGGAGCGGAGCGCGGCGACGTCCGGCCCGGCGCGGTCAGCCCGCTGGTCGCCGACGTGGCGCCCGCGATGCTGATGTACCGGGTCAAGGTCTGCGGCCGGCAGCTCGGGCGCGGATTCGCCGTCGAGCTGGTGGACGAGGTCCTGGTGCCGCTGATCCGCCGCTGACGCGCGCTGCCGGGGGCGGCGGGGCGGGTCCGGGTGGTGTGCCTGGCGGCGGCCGGGGCGCCAGGTCGCCGGGGGGCGGCTGGTCGGGATGGTTCCGGGCGGCGGGGGCCGGGGGCCGGCTGGTCGGGGCGGTTCCGGGCGGGGCTTACGCTGGAGGTTGCCCCAGCCGAAGGACTCCGCGATGCCCATCGTTCCGCCGACGCACTCCGTCGAGCGCTCGCTGCGCCGGGCCGGCGCCAAGATCGTCGTCGGTCTCGACGAGGTCGGGCGCGGCGCCTGGGCCGGACCGGTCACCGTGGGTGCCGCCGTCACCGGGCTGCGCAAGCCCCCGGAGGGCCTGACCGACTCCAAGCTGCTGACCGAGCTGCGCCGCGAGGCGCTGGCCCCGGTCCTCGCCGACTGGGTCACCGCGTACGCGCTCGGCCACGCCTCCGCGCTGGAGTGCGACGAGCTGGGGATGACCGCGGCGCTGCGGCTGGCCGCCGTGCGCGCCCTGGAGGCGCTGCCGGTCGAACCGGACGCGGTGATACTCGACGGCAAGCACGACTACCTGGGCGGCCCGTGGCGGGTACGCACGGTCATCAAGGGCGATCAGTCCTGCATCTGCGTGTCGGCGGCCTCGGTGCTCGCCAAGGTCCACCGCGACGGACTGATGGCCGAACTCGGCGAGACCTGCCCCGAGTACGGTTTCGCCGACAACGCCGGCTACCCCTCCCCGGTGCACCGCACCGCGCTGGAGGAGTTCGGCCCGACCGAACAGCACCGGCTCTCCTGGGCCTACCTGGACGGGCTGCCCCGATGGCGCCACCTGAAGCGGGCCAGGGCCGTCGTCGGTGTCGGCGGACCGGGCTCGGCGGGTCCCGCGGACGAGCAGTTGACGCTCGGTTTCTGACGTTTCGTCGTCCATTGACCCGGGTGGGGGCGGAGGGCTTCCGTGCCCAATGGGTGGGGCGCCCGTGCGCGCCCGACCGGCATTTGATAGATATCCGGGTATGCCTGTCTTCCCCGAGGAGCCGGAGATTCACGAGAGCCTCCCGGGCCCCGGCGTTCCCTTCCCCCGCGAGTCGGACGCACAAGCCCCCCGTACGCCTGCCTCCGGCAGCGCGACTCCTTCCGCACCGTCGACCGTCACCGCAGCCCCGGCCCCGGTGCCGGGTCAACGACCCGCACCCGCGCGCCCGGCGCCGCCGGGCGCCGGGCGCCCGGGGCCGCAGCCCCGGCCGGGCGGGATCCCCAAGCCCGGCCCGCGCCGTCCGGCGCCCGCGGCACCGCAGGTCGCGGTCCAACTCCTGTCCGCCACCGCCGCGCAAGCGCTGGAGCGCGCCGACGAGGCGGTCGACCGGCTGCTGGACTCCGGCCGCGACCCGGGCGCCGTCCTGGTGCTGACGGTCGGCGAACCGCACCCCTGGCAGCGGCACGAACTCTCCTTCGGCGAGGAGCGCTACTGGGCGCAACTCGCCGAGGGGGGCGACGTGTTCTACGCGGACGCCGCGCTGACCCGGCCGGCCCGCCGTGCCGTGGTCGTGCTGGTGGTCAACGGCGGCAGCGCCGACCGTGCCGCCAGGGCGTTCACCGAGGCGCGCGGCCGGGCGGCCGAGCTCCTGGTGGTCTGCGGTGACGCCGGCCCCGCCGCCGAGGCCGCCGGTGTACCGGCCGGCCGCCCCGTGTCCGCCTGACACCCGTCGACCCTTGGGCCCGGCACCACCAGGTGCCGGGCCCGACCCGTGCCGTTCCGACCCGTGCCGCCACCTGTGGGCGTGCCCGCGGCGCCCGGGCCCCGAAGCACGGGTGGGCGGCGGCCCGTTGCCCGAGGGCGCGGCCTCAGTAGGTGCCGGTGCGCCGGCCGGGCTCGATCGCGGTGACCCGTGCGCCGGTCCACGGGCGCTCGGACTGGCGCAGTGGGCGCTGCCCCCGAGCGCTCTCCGGTGCCGGGCGGGGCGGCAGCTCGGTCACGGTGTGGACCGGCCCGTCCGCCCACGAGCCCGAGTGCGGATTGCGTCCGCTCCGGCCGTCGGCGAGGATCTGCCAGCCCGCCGGGGTCAGCGTGAGGTACGAACCGCAGCGCAGCCCGTGCAGGGCGGCCGCGTCCTGCAGGGCCCACATCCAGGCGCCGTCCTGGGCCGTCCAGCCCGCCGAGCCCTCCCGGCAGCGCAGCAGCACGGCCGTTCTGGCCGGAGTGGTCCGGCGCAGGTCGTGCGGGGTGACCTGCCGCAGGTGCGCCAGGAGGGCGTTGCGGTGCTCCCAGCCGTCGGTGTGGCGCGGCCGGGGCGCGAAGGACGCCGAGGCGGTCAAGCGGTGCGAGGCGTCCAGCACGGTGACCACGACCGTGCCGGGCTGCGGCAGGTGGCGCCGGTGCAGCTCCAGGACGAACTCGCGCGGGTCGCGCAGCGACGGGATCCCCGAGGCGGCCCACGTCTCCAGGTCGCACACCCGTCTGGGCTCCGAGCCCCGGGCGAGGGGATACTGACCTCGGCCGATACCGTTGATCACGATCCTCCTTCCCGACCCACGGATGCGCGGGTACGTGTGTACGCCGAAGCCCTGGTCCAGCGGACCGGGTTCCGGGTACGGTCCAATTCTCAGGGCAGCGTGGGCGTAGCGGCAATGATGAAATGATGAACGCTGCCCGAAAGCCAACGTTCTGCCGGATATATTCCCCTCCGGCGTGACCGTCACCCACGGCTCGCGAGGCGGTGATCCGGAGCACCCGAAGGCCGGCGCGGAGTACTTTTCGCATGGTCGTCCCTCCGTTTGCCCGGTCGGTGCCGCCGGTTCCCGCAGATCGTCCGCACTGCGCCCGCATTACTCCATTCAGGTGTAGGTCAGTGCCGGAACCCCCAGGCTCCGTCACCGTCTTCCCGCCGATCACGAGCGCAGTCCCACCTCGCTCCGCTCGTTCCGGCCCGCTTCGCACCTTCCGGTTGGCCCGGCTCCCCGCTCGCCGGAGCCCCGCGTACCCCCCCGGCTCAGCCCTGCACGGCCAGGACCAGCGGCAGGACGGCGCTCGCCCCGGCCTTGCGCAGCAGCCGGGCGGCGACGGTGACCGTCCACCCGGAGTCGACCAGGTCGTCGACCAGCAGCACCGGCCCGCCCGCCGCGGCCACCGCCGCCTCCACCTCCGGCGGCAGCGCGAGCGCTCCGGCTAGTGCGTGCAGGCGCTGGGCACTGTTGCTGCGCCCGCCCTGCGGCGACCGTCCGGCCGCGTACTCGATGTGCCCGAGCAGGGGCAGCCGGCCGATCTCGGCGATCCGGGCCCCGAGGCTGCCGACCAGCTGCGGTCGGCGGGACGAGGCCATGGTCACCACGCCGACCGGCCGGTCGAGCCGGACTCCCTCGGTCGTCGCGGGCCCGGCCCAGCCGCCGGGGCCGCGTGCCCAGTCGCTCAGCACCGCCACCAGGGCGTCCACCGCCTCCCCGGGCGCCGGAACGTCGGGCGCCTGGTCGGCCAGCAGCGTCCGCAGCCGGTTGCCCCAGCCGATGTCGGAGAGCCGGCCCAGCGCCCGGCCGGTCTCGGCCTGCTCGCCCGCCGGGATGCGGCCCTTGAGCGGCACGCCCAGCGCGTCCATCCCGGTCGGCCAGAGCCGGCGAGGCTCGAAGCTGACGCCGGGCCGGCCGAGCGCGGCCCGCGCCGCGTCCAGCGCCGCGGCGGAGACCTCCGGGGTGTGCAGCGGTCCGGCGCAGTTGTCGCAGCGGCCGCACGGCTCGGCCTGCTCGTCGTCCAGCTGCCGCCGCAGGAACTCCATCCGGCAACCGGTCGACGCCGCGTACTCGCGCATCGCCGCCTGCTCCGCCTCGCGCGAGGCGGCGACCTTGGCGTACCGGGCGGTGTCGTACGCCCAGCTCTGCCCGGTGGCCGTCCAGCCGCCCTTGACCCGGCGCACCGCGCCGTCCACGTCGAGCACCTTGAGCATGGTCTCCAGCCGGGCGCGGCGCAGGTCCACCCGGGGCTCCAGGGCGGCGGTGGAGAGCGGCCGGCCGGCCTCGGCGAGGGCGTCGATGGTGCGGCGGACCTGCTCCTCGGGCGGGAAGGCCAGGGAGGCGAAGTAGCGCCAGATCGCCTCGTCCTCGCGCCCCGGCAGCAGCAGCACCTCGGCCCGGTCGACGCCGCGGCCGGCCCGGCCGACCTGCTGGTAGTAGGCGATCGGCGAGCTGGGCGAGCCCAGGTGCACCACGAATCCGAGGTCGGGCTTGTCGAAGCCCATGCCGAGCGCGGAGGTGGCGACCAGCGCCTTGACCCGGTTGGCCAGCAGGTCCGCCTCGGCGGTGCGGCGCTCGGCGTCCTCGGTGCGGCCGGAGTACGAGGCCACCGGGAAGCCCCGCTCGCGCAGGAAGGCCGTCACCTCGTCGGTGGCGGCGACCGTGAGGGTGTAGATGATGCCGGAGCCGGGCAGCCGGTCGAGGTGGTCGGCCAGCCAGGCCAGCCGGTGCGCCGGGTCGGGCAGGGCGAGCACCCCCAGGGTGAGGCTCTTGCGGTCCAGCGGGCCGCGCAGCACCAGGGCGTGCTCGTCGGTGGTGCCGGTGCCGAGCTGCTCGGCGACGTCGGCCGTGACGCGGGCGTTGGCCGTGGCGGTGGTGGCCAGCACCGGGACGCCCGGCGAGAGGTCGGCGAGCATGGTGCGCAGCCGGCGGTAGTCGGGGCGGAAGTCGTGGCCCCAGTCGGAGATGCAGTGCGCCTCGTCCACCACGAGCAGGCCGGTGGAGGCGGCGAGCTTGGGGAGCACCTGGTCCCGGAAGTCGGGGTTGTTCAGCCGCTCGGGGCTTACCAGCAGGATGTCCACCGCGCCCGCCGCGACCTCGGCCTGGACGGCGTCCCACTCGTCGGTGTTGGCCGAGTTGATGGTGCGGGCGTTGATGCCGGCCCGGGCGGCCGACTCGACCTGGTTGCGCATCAGGGCGAGGAGGGGGGAGACGATCACCGTCGGACCGGCGCCGCGGGCCCGCAGCAGGGCGGTGGCGATGAAGTAGACGGCGGACTTGCCCCAGCCGGTGCGCTGCACCACGAGAGCCCGGCGGTGGTCGACGACCAGGGCCTCGATGGCCGTCCACTGGTCCTCGCGGAGGGTGGCGTTGGGCCCGGCGAGTTCGCGCAGGACGGCCTCGGCCCGCGCCCGGACCTCGGCGCGGTCGGCGGCTGTCGCGCTGCCGGTGCCGGCCGTGGCGGTGGCGTCGGTGGCGGTGGTGTGGTTCTGCGGCTGCTGCATGCCGTCCATGTAACCCCGAGCTGCCGACAATGGGCGAACGGCGCTGCTCACGGGTGGGTGGCCGGCGGGTGCAATTCATCAGCTCTTCCGCTGAACGGGGGTCGAATGTCCCCCGGGAGAGTGGCTCTGAATGCCCCGAACGAAGGACGTTTTATCCACAGGCGGGCTTTATCCACAGGGAAAAGGAAAATCCGGGGGCGGCTCGTGGATTACGGCAGTCTTCCGGTCATGAACAACGAACGCGTCGCACTCCCCTTCCACCCGGCCTCCGGCGGGCGTCCGGTCACCATGCGCGGCCCGGCCGACATGGCCGAGCTGCTGCCCTACCTGCTGGGCTTCTTCCCCGACGACAGCATCGTCGCCGTCGGCCTCCAGGGGCCGGACCTCCACCAGGGCGGGGTGATCCGGCTGGACATCCCCGAGGCGCCGCAGCAGTGGTCGGCGGCCGCCGACGAGACGGCCTCGCTCCTCGTCGGCCTCTCCGAGCGCCGGGACCGCCGACCGGTCCAGGTCCTCCTCTACCTCTGTCAGGACCCCGACCGGGAGCACGGTCCGCCGGTGCTCGACCGGCTCCAACCGCTCGCGGAGGAGCTGCGGGCGGCCTTCCAGGCCAGGGGAGTGCGGGTGAAGGAGTCGCTCTGCGTGTCCGCCGGCCGCTGGTGGTCCTTCCTCTGCCGTCGGGAGGGGTGCTGCGATCCGGCCGGCCACCCGGTCCGGCACAGCCCTGCCCCCGGCCCGGTGGCCGCGGCGGCCACGTTCGCGGGACTCGCGCCGCGGGGCAGCCGCAAGGCGATCGTGGCGGCGGTGGGCCCGATCGGTCCGCCCGAGGCGGACGCCCAGCGCCTGGCACTGGCCCGGGTACTGGACAGCCGGGCGCCGTCGCCCTCCCGGGAGCAGGGCGGCGCGCTGCTCGACCAGGCGGTGGCCGAGTTCATGGCCGGCGCGCGCGTACTCGACGACCACCGGACGGCCCGGCTGCTCGTCGCCCTCCAGGACCGGCGCACCCGGGACCGGGCCGCCGAGTACATCCGGCCCGAGGAGCTCGCGCCCACCCAGCGGCTCTGGCGCTTCCTCGCCAGGCGGTGCGTGCCGCCCTACGCCGGTTACGCCCCGCCGCCGCTCACTCTGCTGGCCTGGGCCTCCTGGGTCGCGGGGGACACCGCGACGGCCCGCGTGGTGCTCGCCCACACGCTCCGGCTCGCCCCCACCTACCTGCTGGCCCAGCTGCTCTACGAGTCGTTGAACGGCGGCCTCTCGCCCGAGGAGCTGTTGGCGAGCGTGGCGGCCGAGCGCGGCCGCCGCTCCGCCGGAGAGCGGGGAGCGCCGGCGGGCGGCCCGGGCCGCCCTGTCCCTGAGCGGGGTCCGGACCCCGAGCGGTCGCCGGAGGAGCCGTCGCCCCCGGTCCCGGCGAAGCCTCGCCGTCGGCGCGCCCGCAAGGGGGAGGCCGAGGCGGAGCCGCCGGGTGAGTCGGGTGCCGCGAGCCCGGGGGCGGTGCCCGGCGAGGCAGGTGCGCCAGGTGTCGCCGGTACGCCGGGGCGACGCCCCGACCGTCCGGCCAGGGGCACGGCGAAGGTCCGCGAGGGCGGTCGGCCCGACGAGGGCCCGAGTGCAGGACCGCCGGTTCGGGCGTCTGACCGTGAGGCGCGACGGCCGTCCTCCCGGGTGCGCTCCGCCCGGAGGGCGGGGCCCGGCCGCGCCTCGCCCTGGGCGTCGGTGGAGGCGGCGGCGGCGACGGCGGGTGGGCGCGGCCGGAGTCGCGGCGCCCGCGGTGCGACGGGCAGGTCCCGGCATGCGCCGTGACACCCCGGCGGTCGGGGGCCCCGGTTCCTCCGCCGGCCGGCTCGGGCCGCCGACCCGAGCCGGCGGCCCGAGGCCGCTACACCTCGCCGCGGGCCATCGCGATCAGACGGTCCAGCACCTTGCCGCCGCTGACCCGGAGCCCGTCGTGCTCCCACTCGTTGGTGACCCACGTCCGCAGGCCGCGTACGGCCCGGGCGGTCTCCAGCGAGTCCGCGGTGTCGACGTACATGTCGTCGTGGTAGACCGCCGCCACGACGGGCACCTCGTTGACGGCCAGTCGGGCCGGGTCGTACAGGTCGGCCCAGTCGGTGCGGGCGGCGAGCAGCTCCGCCGTCTCCTTCAGCGGGCGGAGCGCCGGGTCGGTGTCGAACAGCCAGGGGTAGATCATCTCCCCGGTGAACAGCACCGGGGCCCCCGATTCCAGCGCAGCCCCGGCGTCGAACTCGGGGAACTCCTTGCGGACGCGCTCGGCCGCCCAGCCGGTGCCCGCCCCGTCCACCGACCGCTGACCGTAGATCGATTCGTGCAGCACGGCGTACAGCGGTCCCTCGGCGAAGGAGACCTTCGCCTGAACGCCGGCCAGGAAGGTGTCGGACAGCTCGGGCCCGGCGACGCCTTCCACCCAGGCCTCCTCCAGCAGGTAGTGCAGGCTTCCGGAGCCGCTGCCGCCGCCGAGCATCATGCCGAGGCCCTGGAACGCCTGGACGGTGAGCAGCCCGCCGTCGGGCAGCGTGGCGGGGGAGTCGGCGAGGTGGGCGGCGATCCGCCGGACCGCTTCGACGTCCTGCGGGAAGCGGGCGTAGTGCTCCTCGTTCTTGCGGACCACCCGGGGGTAGGCCGCCCGGTACACGTCGTCGGCCGAGCTGCGCAGGCCCGCGAGGCCGCCCGTGACGAAGGCCTCGTGCAGCCCCTCGGGCGCGATCGACAGGTAGGTGAGGAGGCAGAAGCCGCCGAAGCTCTGGCCGAGCACGCTCCAGCGCCGGTCGTCGCCGAGAAGTCGGCGCCGGATCAGCTCGGCGTCCCGCACGATCGAGTCCGCGCGGAAGCACGCCAGGTAGTCGGCCTGCTCCTGGGCGCCGCCGCGCCGGGCGAGGGTCTGCCGGTTCGCGGGCGTGGACCGCCCGGTGCCGCGCTGGTCGAGCAGGAGCACCCGGTAGTCGTCCAGGGCGCGCTCCAGCCAGCCGTCGCGGCCGAGCGGGCGCCCCGCCTTGCCGCCCGGTCCGCCCTGGAGGAAGAGCAGCCAGGGCAGATCGTCCTTCTCACGGCGCGCGGCCACCACCTCGCGGGCGTACACCTCGATCTGCTCGCCCTGGGGGGCGGAGTGGTCGAGGGGCACGCGGAAGACGTGGTCGGTCGTGACAATCCCGGGCAGCCGGCTGGCGGTGGACATACAACTCCTCGGTATGTGTCTGGTTCACAGCCGTCACGCCGCCGCTCACGGTGTTGCCGGTGCGGGCGCCGCAACCCCCGCACCGTATCCTGACGGCGGTCGGACACGGGTTCGACGGTTGCCGTTCACGACCGTCCGCCCGAGGAGCCGCGCGAGGCTGTACGACAGCCGCGGCACCCGTGGGTGCGGGCCCGTCACGGCACCGGCCCGGAGCGCCGGCGGCCCGGCGGCGGCACGACCGCCCGGTACCCCGGTGCGGCAGGCCGAAGTGGCGGTTCGGGCGTTACCTGCGGCCGGTCCGCGGCGTTCACCCCGGGGGCACTGTGCCCGGACGGACACCGGGCTCCCGCAGCCGGACGACGCCGCGCCGAGTACCGGGGTGCGGCCCGCCGACGGTGCCCGGCGCACCGCCCGGCCGACGGGCGGCCGGCAGAAGGTGGCCGCCCCGCGCCCGTCCACGACGGGACCGGGGCGCCGATCGGGACACGGCGTCACCGGTGCGACCGGGCAAAGGCCGTGACGAAGTGCCGGGCACCAGCGGGTGCCCGGGAGAGGCGAACCCGGTACCCCGGCGGCACCGGGCACCGCATGGCACGGCCCGGCGACGGGTACGGCCAGACACGGCAGACACGCCGGCGGGAACCCCCGCCGGCCAGGCATCATCAGCACGCGATCGAGCATGCTCGCGGCCCACCGGCCCCACCGGCCACCGGACCGCCGAGGGGAGGAGAGTCCGGTGACCGCCATGAGGCCACCACAGGCCATGCCGGCCGAGAGCGTGGTCGGTGCGCCGAGACCGGTCGGGCGCCCCGACCAGGTACCGCCGGGCATGCCCGGCGGCGCACCCGCAGGCCCGGCCCGGTCGGCGGCGCCGCGTCCGCAGCCCGCCGCCGTCCACCACGCGGTGCTCTGCGTCAACGCCCCCTCGATGGCCGCCTCCGGCCCGGACGGACAGCTGCGCGGTCAGGGCCTCCACGGCTTCTACCGCTCCGGAGTCCGGGTCCTGGCCCGGATGGAGCTGCGGATCGGCGGCATGGAGCCGCTGCCGCTCCAGGGCACCCTGACCTCGGCGGCGCAGGCCCGCTTCCTCGGCGCCGTCCGGATCCCCGGCGACCTCGACCCCGATCCGGCGCTCACCGTCGAACGGCTGCGCCATGCCGACGGGATCGAGACCGTCACCGTCCGGAACACCGGCAGCAGGCCGGCCCGGCTGCCGCTGGAGATCGCGCTCGGCACGGACCTCGGCCCGGTCGGCGAGATCGCCGCCGGGCACCGGCCGCCGGACCTGCCCGGACAGGTGCAGTCCGCCGGGCTGCGCTGGGCCGGGCCGACCCACAGCGCCGTCGTCAGCGCCAAGCCCTCGCCGCACGCCGTGCTGGCCGGCGCCGGAGTGCTGCGCTGGGACCTGGAGGTGCAGCCCGGCGCCCGGTGGTCGGTCGAGCTGCGCACCGAGCTGGAGAGCACCACCCCCGGTCCCCGGCCGCCGGGCGGCCGCGGCACCGGCGTCCCGCTGCCGTGGGCGGAGCCGGAGGTCCGCAGTGACGACCCCCGGGTCCAGTCGCTGGTGCCGCGCGCACTGGACGCCCTCGGCGGCCTGCTGTTCGCCGACCCGGACCGCCCGACCGACCTCTACCCGGCCTCCGGCGCGCCCTGGCGCTTCGGACTCGCCCCGGCCGACGCGCTCTGGGCGGCCCGGCTGATGCTCCCGCTGGGCACCCGGCTGGCGGCCGGCACCCTGCGGGCACTCGCCCGCCGTCAGCAGCTCGCGCCCCCGGCCGGCCAGGGCGGTCCCGGCCAACGGCCCGAGGGGTTGCTGCCCGGGGCGCTGCGGCACGGCGGTCCGGAGCTGCCGCCCACCTGCACGGCCACCGAGGCGACCCTGCTGTTCGTCACGGTGCTCGCCGAGGCCTGGCGCTGGGGCCTGCCCCGGCACGAGGTGGCCGAGCTGCTGCCGGCCGCCGAGCGGGCGCTCGGGGCGCTCCGCGACGGCCTGGTCGACGGCTTCGTCACCGACCTGAGCCGTCCGGTGGAGGAGCGCGCCGCCCATCCGGTGGCGGCCCGCGCCGAGGTCCAGGCCCAGGCGCACCGGGCGGCGCTGCACGGGGCCGAGCTGCTGGACGCCTTCGGCCGCCCCGGCGCCGAGGAGTGGCGCTCCTGGGCGGCCGGTCTGCGGGGGCGCTTCCGTGAGCGGTTCTGGATCGACGACCTCTCCGGCGGCCGCCCGGCGGCGGCCCTCGTCCCGGGGGGCCAGCAGCTCCCCGCCGTCGCCTCCTCCTTCGTCCACCTCCTCGACCCGGGGCTCTGCGCCGACGGCGGCCGGCACGAGAGCCTGCTCGACCGCGAGCAGACCAGGGTGCTGGCCCAACGGCTGGCCGCGCCCGAGCTGGACAGCGGCTGGGGCCTGCGCACGCTCAGCGCCAAGTCGCCCCGGTTCAATCCGCTCGGCCACCGCAGCGGGGCGGTGCGGGTCCATGAGACCGCCCTCGCGATCGCCGGGCTGGCCGAGGCCGGCCACGAGAACGAGGCCGGCGCGCTGCTGGAAGGCCTGCTCGGCGCCGCCGCCCACTTCGAGGGCCGGCTGCCCGAGATGTACGCGGGGGAGCAGCGCGTCCCCGGTTGCCCGCCGGTGCCGCACCCGGCCGCGTGCCACCCGGCGGCGGTCTCGGCGGCCGGGGCCGTGCACGCGGTGTTCGCCCTCGCCGGGGTGCGCCCCGACGTACCGGGCGGCCGGGTGCTGGTCCGGCCGGCCAGCACGGCGCCGCTGGGCGAGCTGCAGCTGACCGGGCTGCGGGTGGCGGGCGAGCCGTTCTCGGTGCGGGTGAGCCGGATCGGCGTGGCGATGGTCGAGGAGGCGTCCGCGGAGCTCCAGCTGGTCGCCCGCTGACCTCCGAACCGCGCCCCGGTCGGGTGGGGCCGCCTGCCCCGGCCGACCGGGGCGCCCAGAGCCGGGCACGGGGCAGGGACAGGTCGGGGGCGCGGACGGTCGGGCACGCTTCGTGCGCGGGCCTGTGCTTATCGTCAGAGAGACGACTATGATCGTCGCCATGTCGCGTTATGACCCGTCGGCCTTCCCCCCGTTCGCTGTCACGGTTGACCTGGTGGTCCTGACGGTGCGGGACCACGCGCTGTGCGCCCTGCTGGTCCGACGGGGCGAGCCCCCCTTCCAGGGCTACTGGGCCCTGCCGGGCGGCTTCGTCCGCCTGGACGAGGGCCTGGCCGAGGCGGCGTCCCGGGAGCTGGCCGAAGAGACCGGTCTGCGCGCCTACTCCGCTCCCGGCCACGACGCGGCGGGCCCCGGTGCGGCCGGCGCCCACCTGGAGCAGCTCGCGACCTACGGCCACCCACAGCGCGACCCCCGGATGCGGGTGGTCAGCGTGGCCTACCTCGTCCTGGCGCCCGACCTGCCGACCCCGCGGGCCGGTGGCGACGCCAGCGGCGCCCGCTGGGCCCCGGTCGCCGAACTGCTCGGACCGAGTCCGGTCGACGGCGTCCCGCTCGCCTTCGACCACGGGCTGATCCTGGCCGACGGCGTGGAGCGGGCCCGGTCCAAGATCGAGTACTCCTCCCTGGCGACGGCGTTCTGTCCGCCCGAGTTCACCGTCGGCGAGCTGCGCCGGGTCTACGAGGCAGTCTGGGGCGTGGTGCTCGACCCGCGGAACTTCCACCGCAAGGTCACCGGCACCCCCGGCTTCCTGCTGCCCTCCGGCGGCACGACCACGCGCCAGGGCGGCCGCCCCGCGCAACTGTTCACCCCCGGCGGCGCCACCGTGCTCAACCCGCCCATGCTGCGCCCGGAGCCCTGAGCGGGCATCCCGTCCAGCCCCGCGCCCGCGGCCGCCCTCCCGGCGGCCGGGCTACCGGTGCTCGCGGCGCCCGATATCCGCGGCGCCCGATATCCGCAGCGCCCGGAACATCCGCAACGCCCGGAACCGCTCGCCCGATCGGCGCGACGGTGACTCCGTCGCAGGATCGGATTGTCCCCTGATCGGGTGAGGTGCGTGGGCGGCGGGCCCGTGCCGCTCCCGTAATGCCCGGAATCGCCGCTCCGGCCCCCTAATGTGCTGGCGCGGGGCCGTGCGGGCACGGCCCCGTGTCGCGCAGACCAGGTCGGCCGAGGGCACGGGAGCAGCCAGCGATGATCCAGATCACCGGACTGACCAAGGTCTACCGCAGGGGTGTCCCGCCGGCGGTGCTCGACCTGACCTTCGACGCCCGCGCCGGCTCCGTGACGGCACTGCTGGGCCCCGAGGACGCGGGCAAGTCAACCGCGTTGCGGCTGATGCTCGAACTCGAACGCGGCCAGGGCGTCACGCTCTTCGACGGCCGCACCTACCGTCGGCTCCGCCGCCCGGAGCGCGAGGTCGGCGTACTGCTGCCGGCCCCGGGCGGTGCCGGCGGCGCGGTCGCCGGGCACCCCGGCCGAAAGGCCGTCAGCCACCTCCGGATGCTGGCGGCGGCCGTCGGAGTCCCCGCCCGGCGGGCCGACGAACTGCTGGAGCAGACCCGGCTGGCGGCCGTGGCCGGGCAGCGGCTGCGCAGCTTCTCGCCCGGCATGCACCGGCGGCTCGCCCTCGCCGCGGCGCTGCTCGGCGACCCGGGCACCCTGATCCTCGACGCGCCCACCGAGGGGCTCTCGCCGCGCAATGTGGAGTGGTTCCACTCCTTCCTCCGTTCGTTCGGGGTCGCCGGCGGCACGGTCCTGGTCACCACCCGCACACCGCAGGAGGCCTCCCGGCTCGCGGACCGGGTGGTCACGCTCGACCAGGGCCGCCTGGTGGCCGATCAGCCGGTGGAGGAGTTCTGCCGCACCCGGCTCAGCCCCGAGGTCGCCGTGCGCGGGCCGCAGATGGCCCGGCTCGCCGATCTGCTGGCGGCCCAGGGCGCGGCGGTGCGCCGGGACGGCGGGGCGGGCCTCGCGGTGGCGGGGATCGATCGCACCGAGATCGGTGAACTCGCCTACCGGCACGGCATCCTGCTGCACGAGCTCGCCGACCGGGTGGTCGAGCAGCCCGCTCCCCGCGCCACCCTGCCCACGGCCTCGGGGCGGTCGGGTCGGCTCCGGGTCAGGTCGGCGCAGGCCGAGCACCGCCCGACCGATCCCAGGCCCGGGCGCCTGGCGGAGCCCCGTTCGGCGGAGCCCCGCCCGGCGGAGGCGGCGGTGGAGCCCGAGGCCTCCCCGAGCGAGTCGGCGCAGGTGCCCAGGCCGGCCGCGGGCGCGGCGGGCACCGGCGCGCTGCCGGTCCTCGCGCTGCCTTCGTCGTCCGCCGCGGCCGCCGGTACCGTCGCGGTCGCCGCCGCGACGGCCCTGTCGGCGGTCACCGCGCGGGCCACCCGGCGCACGCCCCAGCAGGGCCAGCAGGGCCAGCAGGGCCAGGAAACCCGGCAGGGTCGGGAAGGCCGGCAGGACGGGAAGTCACGGTCGCCCCGGGACCCCCACCCGCCCCGCCGACCCGAGCCGACAACCGCCGAAGCTCCGAACACCGGCCGCACTCCCGAGGTCGCCGGCACTCCCGCGACCGCCGGTACCCCCAACACCGCCGGCACCCCCGCGACCGCCGATACCCCCGACACCGGTGGGGTCATCGAGAGCGCCGACACCGCGCCGACGGTCGTCGTGGACCGCCTCTTCCGGGACGGCCTCCGCGGACTGGCCCGGTCCGGCAGCGCCCCGGACCCCGGTGCCCGCGCCCGGCGCGAGGACGCCGGCGTCGGCGACCTGATGACCGCCGACACCGTCCGGCTCGGCCGACCGCTCCCGGGCACCGCCCCCGACGCCCCGGACACCCCCGCCACCCCCGACCACCGGA
This sequence comes from Kitasatospora sp. NPDC005748, assembly GCF_040630735.1. Lineage (NCBI taxonomy): Bacteria > Bacillati > Actinomycetota > Actinomycetes > Kitasatosporales > Streptomycetaceae > Kitasatospora > Kitasatospora sp. NPDC005748. The sequence goes on along the minus strand of NZ_JBEXYD010000046.1, from coordinate 35,192 downwards.
GCGAGTGAACCGTGCGTGTACTGGCCTACGAGCTGCGCCGGCTGCGCGGCCTGCGCTCCACCTGGCTGCTCCTCACCGCCGTGCTGCTCTGCGACGCCGCGGTGGCCGCGGTGCTGGCCGCCCAGACTCCCGCCGGGCCGCTGGCCGGGTCGGCCGGCGTGCGGCTGCTGACGGCGACCGTGCCGCTGGTCCCGCTGCCGTTCGCGGCGCTCGGCGCCGGGTTGCTGGGCGCGCTCTCCTACGGCCACGAGGTGCGCCACCCGGGGTTGGCGGCCTCGCAGGTGTCGTATCCGCGCCGGGTGCGGCTGCTGCTGGCCAAGCTGGTGGTGATCGCCCCGGTGGCCGGGCTGCTGGCGCTGGTCACCCTGCTGATCGACACCGTGGTCGTGCACTTCGCGCTCCCGGACGGGGTGGCGGTGGCCGCCTGGTCGGAGCCGGCCGCCCTGTCGGGCCGGGTGTCCGAGGCGCTCGCCTCGGCCGGCTTCAGCGGGCTCGCGGACCTGCCCGGGGCTTTCGCCCCCGCCGCGCTCGCGGCCGGCCAGGGGGTGCCCGCCGCTCTGCTGGCCTTCGTCCTGCTGGTGGTCGTGGCGGGCTGGACGGGGGTGCTGACGGCCTCGCTGACCCGCAGTGCCGCCGCGGGGGTGCTGCTGCTCTGCGCGCTGCCGCCGCTGCTGGAGTCCGGGGTGGCCCTGGTGCTCCGGCAGACCGGCACCGCCTGGCCGGCCCGCGCGACCGAACTGCTGCCATTCCAGTCCGGCGTCGAGTGGGCGTACGGATGGGTGTACGGCGGGGACGACCGGGTTGCGGAGGGCGGTTCGGTGCTGACCGACCCGGCGCTGCTGGCAGCGGTCGCGGCGCCGGCGCTGGTGCTGCTGCTCGTCTCGCTCCTGGTCCAGGCCCGGCGGCGCGCGCTCTGAGGCGACGGGCGGGCGTGCGGACCGGTCGGGCGCCCGCCCGCACGGCTCCCGGCGGAGGCCGGTCGAAAGCCTCGCCGAGGGCCGGGAAGCCACCGGGAAGCCCCTCGCAGAGCCCGGACCGTCGCTGACGGTCTGCCAAGATCGACCAGCAGTGGCCGTAATGTGCGGTTCTTCCTGATAAGAAGTCAATTATCCAGTCACGGTCGATCACCCTTTCGTGTGCTTTTCACGAGAATTCTCAAGCTGCGCCCGCCGATCGCCGACAAAGGACTTGTGAGTACCCTTGCGCACCCCACCATGACCCCCGCCCGTTCCGCCGAAGGTGCCATCCCCGGCGCCGGCGACCTGGACCGCTTCTCGTACGCCGACCGGCCGACCCCGCCGGCGCCCCGCTGGGAGGGCGCCGAGTCGGATCTGGGCCGGGTCGGCCGCAAGACCACCAGCAGTCGTGGCCGAGGCCTGCACGGCCAGCTCGTGCAGCAGCTCGGCCAGATGATCGTCTCGGGCGACCTCGGTGCCGACCGCCCGCTCGTCCCCGAGGAGATCGGCCAGCGCTTCGAGGTCTCCCGCACCGTCGTCCGCGAGTCGCTGCGTGTGCTGGAGGCGAAGGGCCTGGTCAGTGCCCGGCCGAACGTCGGCACCCGGGTCCGGCCGGTCGGCGACTGGAACCTGCTCGACCCGGACATCATCGAGTGGCGCGCCTTCGGCCCGCAGCGCGACGAGCAGCGCCGGGAGCTGTTCGAGCTCCGCTGGGCGATCGAGCCGCTGGCCGCCAGGCTCGCCGCGGGGCACGGCCGGGAGGACGTCCAGCAGCGCCTGGTCGAACTGATCGAGATCATGGGCCACGCCGCCGCCCAGGCCGACCTCTCCACGTTCTCGCGGGCCGACGCCGAGCTGCACGCCCTGGTCCTGCAGATGGCGGGGAACCGGATGCTGGAGCACCTCTCCGGGATCGTCTCCTGCGCCCTCCAGGTGTCGGGCGGCCCGCCCACCTCCTGCGAGCGCCCCTCGGAGGCCTCGGTCAGCCTGCACGCCCGGCTGGTGGACGCCCTCGGCACCGGCGACGGCACGGCGGGCGAGGCCGCGGTGCGGGCGCTGCTCACCGTCCACCCGGAGATCGAGCCGTCCGTCCCCGCTCCCCGGGAGCACTGAGTCGCCCACCCGGCGATCGAGCGGCCCCGCGAACTCCCGGCCCTCCGGCTGCACCGCACGGCGCAGCCGGAGGGCTTCTTCACGCCCGGGCTCGGCCGTCGGACGCCCGCTCCGCCGTGAACCGCCGTGATCCGCCGTGATCCGCGGAATTCGCACGCCCCGCGGCAGCCGCCCCGGCCGCAGTGGTCTGCCCATGCCAAGAGCTTGGTCGCGAGTGAGGGATGATGGAAGTCGGCCCCGGGCCGCGGGCGCCGAGTGGTGTGACCCGCGACACGAAGGCCATGCGTAACACTTGACGAGTAGCAGCGATGTGTCCTGAGCGGAAGCAGCTCCGGAATACCCCAACATGTCAGAATGCTGTGTTGGTCTGCGGCGCTGCTGCCGTCCTGCAAACCCAGTCCTCAAGCCCGAGTCGGTCGGAATCGACACCGCGCGTCCGACGCGCGATCTCCTTCCCCGCCCGCTCGGGCGGCCGGTACGGGTTCGAGTCCACTCATCGTCCGAGAGGTTGTTCGTGTCGGCCAGCACATCCCGTTCGCTTCCCCCCGAGATCGCCGAGTCCGCGGCTCTGCTGGCGCTCATCGAGCGGGGCAAGGCCCAGGGGCAGATCGCCGGTGACGACGTGCGCCAGGCGTTCGAGGCGGACCAGATCCCGGTCACCAAGTGGAAGAACGTCATGCGCAGCCTCAACCAGGTTCTGATTGAGGAGGGGGTGGACCTTATGGTCAGCGCGGCCGAGCCGGCCGGTGCCAAACGCAAGAGCGTCGCTGCCAAGAGCCCCACCAAGCGCACTGCCACCAAGGCGGTCACCACCCGGAACCCGGCCGCTCCGGCGGCCCCGACCAAGCCCCCCGTGCGCATCGCGCCCGGCGCGACCATCTCCGTTCCGGCGGTCGCGGCCGCCGCGGCGTCGGTCGGCACGGTGTCCGCCGAGATCACCGAGGCGGGAGCCACGCTCTCCGCCGAGGCGAAGGCGCCTGCGGCGAAGAAGGCCGCCCCGGCGAAGAAGGCGGCCGCCAAGAAGACCGCCGCGCCGGCCAAGAAGACCGCCGCCAAGAAGACCGCCGCCGGTAAGGCGGGCAAGGGCGACGAGGAGATCGGCGGCGAGGAAGAGCTGATCGAGGACGTCGCGCTGCCCGGCGACAAGGCGGGCGAAGAGGCGGAGCCCGAGGAGGAGTCGCAGGGGTTCGTCCTCTCCGACGACGACGAGGACGACGCGCCTGCCCAGCAGGTCGCCGTCGCCGGTGCCACCGCCGACCCGGTCAAGGACTACCTGAAGCAGATTGGCAAGGTCCCGCTGCTCAACGCCGAGCAGGAGGTCGAGCTCGCCAAGCGCATCGAGGCCGGCCTGTTCGCCGAGGACAAGCTCTCGGCCGCCGACAAGCTGGCGCCGAAGCTCAAGCGCGAGCTGGAGATCATCGCCGAGGACGGCCGCCGCGCCAAGAACCACCTGCTGGAGGCCAACCTCCGCCTGGTGGTCTCGCTGGCCAAGCGCTACACCGGTCGCGGCATGCTCTTCCTGGACCTCATCCAGGAGGGCAACCTGGGCCTGATCCGTGCGGTCGAGAAGTTCGACTACACCAAGGGCTACAAGTTCTCCACCTACGCCACGTGGTGGATCCGCCAGGCGATCACCCGCGCGATGGCCGACCAGGCGCGCACCATCCGTATCCCGGTGCACATGGTCGAGGTCATCAACAAGCTGGCCCGCGTCCAGCGCCAGATGCTCCAGGACCTGGGCCGCGAGCCCACCCCGGAGGAGCTGGCCAAGGAACTCGACATGACCCCCGAGAAGGTCATCGAGGTCCAGAAGTACGGTCGCGAGCCCATTTCGCTGCACACCCCGCTGGGTGAGGACGGCGACAGCGAGTTCGGTGACCTGATCGAGGACTCCGAGGCGGTCGTGCCGGCCGACGCGGTCTCCTTCACCCTGCTCCAGGAGCAGCTGCACTCGGTGCTGGACACCCTGTCCGAGCGCGAGGCGGGCGTCGTCTCGATGCGTTTCGGCCTGACGGACGGTCAGCCGAAGACGCTGGACGAGATCGGCAAGGTGTACGGGGTCACCCGTGAGCGCATCCGCCAGATCGAGTCCAAGACCATGTCGAAGCTGCGCCACCCGTCGCGCTCCCAGGTGCTGCGCGACTACCTGGACTGATCCGCGACCGGCGGGACCGCCGCCGGACCATCCGGTCCGGCCCGGTCCGGCGATCCGCACCGTGAGTAGGCCCGGAGCACTGCGCTCCGGGCCTTCTCCGTGTCCGGCGTGACTCCGGCGTGGCTCCCGGGGGCGGCCGGGCGATAGAGCGACCGGGCGATAGGGCGATAGGGCGATAGGACGCGTCAGCGTCCGGGTGGCTGTTGTCGCTCGTCCGGGTGGCGGTGCGGCGGTAATCGGTCGCGGAACGTAGCCGATCACCTACGCTGTGCCGGTTGCCCGCTACCGAGCCAACTGGAGACACGGTGCTGCCCAACCCGGATCGCGCGGACCTGCCGACCGTCGCCTCGCCCTCGGCGTGCCCGGCCGGCCGGCCGGTGCGTCGCCGCTACCGGGCGGCCGTCCTGGGCCTGCTCGCCGCGCTGCCCGCGACGCTGGTCGCGTTCGGCCCGGCCGCACCGGCCGAGGCCCAGCGGCGGGTGATCGGCGGCGCCGTCGTGAGCACCGCCGACCATCCGTGGATGGTGGCGGTCGCCAGCCGCCAGCAGTTCGGCAACGGTCGCTCGGGGCAGTTCTGCGGCGGTGCGCTCGTCACTCCGACCAAGGTCGTGACGGCGGCGCACTGCTTCTACGACGAGGCCAAGGGCCGGCGGGTGGAGCGGCCGGGGCTGAAGGTCGTGGTGGGCCGGGACGACCTGCGCGGCTCGGTCGGCCGTGAGGTGCCCGTCGAGGCGGTCTGGATCCACCCCGACTACGCCTTCGCGGCCAACATGAACGATGTGGCGGTCCTCACGCTCACCGAGTCGCAGGGTGCCCGCCCGGTGATCGACCTGGTCGGCCAGGGGGACACGGAGCCGTACCGGGAGGGGAACCGGGCGCAGGTCTACGGCTGGGGGGACACCTCGGGCAAGGGCGACTACTCGCCCACGCTCCGTGGTGTCGACGTGTCGGTCATCCCCGACCGGACCTGCGCCCAGGCCTACCCGGGTGGGCAGGACGGGCACTTCGACGCCCGCGGCATGGTCTGCGCCGGTGCGGAGAAGGGCGGCAAGGACGCCTGCCAGGGGGACAGCGGTGGCCCGCTGGTCGTCGCCGGACGCCTCGCCGGGCTGGTCTCCTGGGGGACGGGCTGCGCGGAGGCGGCCCACCCGGGTGTCTACACCCGCGTCGCCGCGGTCGCCGACGCGGTACGCTCCGTCCTGTAGTCGCACGGTCACGTTCTGACGTCGCGTCGCCCGTACCGTCGGGCGGCGCGACGGCCCGTACCGAAACCGCGACGGGCCCGGATCACAGCTGGTCCGATCGCGGCCGGAAACAGCAGAGCCGGGCGACCGGCCCCCGTCAGGGGACCCGCCGCCCGGCTCGCCGGTCGCGCGCAGTGCGCGGCCGGACACAGCTCGTTGGCCTGCTGCTGCTGTGGCGCCCGGTATCAGCGCTCTTCGTCGGCGGCCGCGGCGTTGGTGGTGCTGCTGAGCCGGCCGCTCTCGTCCTGTATCTCCACGGCGATCTTCTTGAGCTCGGGCTCGAACTTCCGGCCGTGGTGGGCACAGAAGAGCAGCTCTCCGCCGCTGGCGAGTACGACGCGCAGGTAAGCCTGGGCGCCGCAGCGGTCGCAGCGGTCAGCCGCGGTGAGCGGGCTCGCAGGGGTCAGAACAGTAGTCACGTCGCCTCTTCTCTAGCTCGACGAGCTGTCGTACCAGGGTCAACATCCAACCAGGCCGAAAACGTTCCCGCTCGTGGCTTTTCTTCTTTGAGGATTCTGCTGTGTTGATGAGGACGTGCCCCGGGGGCCGGTGGTTCATGCGTACCGAAGCCCAGGATCCGCCTGTCCCTCGAACGCCCGATCGGGACGGGGTGCGAGGTCCGCGTAGCATAATCCTCTGCTGGGTTGGAGCATAAGCCCCGTCCTGGGCCCCGGTAGCCTGCATAACGGCAGTTCCGGAGCCTGCGCCCGGTCCCACGATCCGCCAGGACCGGTGGTACCGGGAGGAGATGGCGCTCCGGTGCGCGGAATCCGGCGCGGTGCGTGTTCGCGCAGCGCGTACAAGCTGCGCGGGACCGGCTCGTCGTGCTGTGACCCAGCGCAGGGGCGTGCACACGTGGCGGAGCTGTTGTCGGTGCGGTGTGCTGCACTGGCGGACGTTCCGGCTGTGCCCGGATGTGACCGATGAGACAGAACTTCACCGAGGAGAGTGCCGCGTGAGTGCCGAATCGACCGTGCCGTCCGCACTGCTGGCCGGGGACGACGGCTCCAACTACACCGCTCGGCACCTGCTCGTCCTGGAGGGCCTGGAGGCGGTTCGCAAGCGCCCCGGCATGTACATCGGCTCCACCGACAGCCGGGGCCTGATGCACTGCCTCTGGGAGATCATCGACAACTCGGTCGACGAGGCCCTCGGCGGCCACTGCGACCGCATCGACGTCGTCCTGCACGACGACTCCTCGGTGGAGGTGCGCGACAACGGCCGCGGCATCCCGGTGGACGTCGAGCCCAAGACCGGGCTCTCCGGTGTCGAGGTCGTGATGACCAAGCTGCACGCCGGCGGCAAGTTCGGCGGCGGCTCCTACGCGGCCTCGGGCGGCCTGCACGGCGTGGGCGCGTCCGTCGTCAACGCCCTCTCGGCCCGGCTGGACGTCGAGGTGGACCGCGGCGGCCACACCCACGCGGTCAGCTTCCGCCGGGGCACCCCGGGCATCTTCACCGAGGGCGGCCCGGACGCCCCCTTCGAGCCCGCCAACGGCCTCAGCAAGGCCCGCAAGGTGCCGAAGGCCCGCACCGGCACCCGGATCCGCTACTGGGCCGACCGGCAGATCTTCCTCAAGGACGCCCGGCTCTCCCTGGAGCACCTGCACAACCGGGCCCGGCAGACCGCCTTCCTCGTCCCCGGCCTCACCATCGTCGTCCGTGACGAGCGGTTGACCGAGAGCGACGTGGTCGAGGAGTCGACCTTCCACTACGACGGCGGCATCGCCGAGTTCTGTGAGTTCCTCGCGCCGGACAAGCCGGTCTGCGACGTGCTGCGGCTGCACGGCGAGGGCACCTTCAAGGAGACCGTCCCCGTCCTGGACGAGGTCGGCCACATGACGCCCACCGAGGTCACCCGCCACCTCGGCGTGGACATCGCGCTGCGCTGGGGCGCCGGCTACGACACCACCCTGCGCTCCTTCGTCAACATCATCGCCACCCCCAAGGGCGGCACCCACGTCACCGGCTTCGAGCGCTCGCTCGCCAAGACCGTCAACGAGGCACTGCGCGCCGCCAAGCTGCTGCGCGTCGCCGAGGACGACATCACCAAGGACGACGCCACCGAGGGCCTCACCGCCGTGGTCACCGTCCGGCTCGCGGAGCCGCAGTTCGAGGGCCAGACCAAGGAGGTGCTGGGCACCTCGGCGGCCAACCGGATCGTCGCCGCGGTGGTCGCCAAGGAGCTCAAGGCCTTCCTGACCTCCGCCAAGAAGGACGAGAAGCTCCAGGCCAGGGCCGTCCTGGACAAGGTCGTCGCGGCCGCCCGCACCCGGGTCGCCGCCCGCCAGCACAAGGAGGCCCAGCGCCGGAAGACCGCGCTGGAGACCAGCTCGCTGCCGGCCAAGCTGGCCGACTGCCGCAGTGACGACGTCGAGCGCAGCGAACTCTTCATCGTCGAGGGGGACTCCGCGCTCGGGACCGCCAAGCTGGCCCGCAACTCGGAGTTCCAGGCGCTGCTGCCGATCCGCGGCAAGATCCTCAACGTGCAGAAGGCGTCCGTGAGCGACATGCTCAAGAACACCGAGTGCGCCGCGATCATCCAGGTGATAGGGGCCGGTTCGGGCCGCACCTTCGACATCGACCAGGCCCGTTACGGCCGGGTCATCTTCATGGCCGACGCCGATGTCGACGGCTCGCACATCCGCTGCCTGCTGCTGACGCTCTTTCAGCGCTACATGCGGCCCATGGTCGAGCAGGGCCGGGTCTTCGCCGCCGTCCCGCCGCTGCACCGGATCGAGCTCACCAACCCCAAGCGGGGCCAGGACAAGTACCACTACACCTACTCCGACGCCGAGCTGCGCTCCACCCTGCTGGAGTTCCAGCGCAAGAACATGCGCTGGAAGGACCCGGTCCAGCGGTACAAGGGCCTCGGTGAGATGGACGCCGACCAGCTGGCCGAGACCACCATGGACCCGCGCCACCGCACCCTGCGCCGGATCAACCTGGGCGACCTGGAGCAGGCCGAGAAGATCTTCGACCTGCTGATGGGCAACGACGTCGCCCCCCGCAAGGAGTTCATCGTCGACTCGGCGGCCACCCTGGACCGCTCGCGCATCGACGCCTGAGCACACCGCCGCACGGCAGGGGCCCTCCACCCTCGGGTGGAGGGCCCCTGCCGTGCCGGCTCCACCCCCGGTCCACCCCGGCGCCGATCAGCGGGGGGCGCCGGATCCGTAGCGTCGGAGAGGTCAGCAAGCCCTCCTGTCGGAACGGAGAATCCGATGACCGGCCTCGTCAACGTCCTCGTGATCATCGCGGTGGTCGCCCTGGTGCTCCGCCGCCAGCTGAGCCCGCAGCGCCTCGACACCGAGCGCCGGTTCTGGGTGCTGCCGCTGGTCCTCGCCGTGCTCGCACTGCGCGACCCGGGCCTGGTCGACGGTGCCCACCGGGCCCTCTCGATCGGGCTGACCGCCGCCTCGCTGCTGGTGGTGCTGGCGATGGGCTGCGTCTGGGGCTGGACCGTCCGGATCTGGCGCGGCGAGGACGGCGCGCTCTGGACCCGCGCCACCAAGGCCACCGGGGCGGCCTGGGCCGGCATGATCGCCGTCCGGATCGGTCTGTACGGACTGGGCGCGGCGCTGCACGTCCACCAGAGCGGCAGCGCGCTGATGCTCGGGCTCGCCGCGCTGCTGGTGGTCCGGACCGTCGTGGTGAACTGGAGGGCGCGGGAGCTGGCGACGCCGTACCGCGCCGGCGTGGCCGGCTGACCGGCCGGCCCGCGCCTGACCACACCGACGAGAGGGAGGCCCGTGCCCGGGTGGAGCTGGACCGGCTGGCCGGCCCGCGAGGGGCTGGAGAGGGACGCGGAGAGCCCGGCCCGGCGGGTCCTGACGCTGATCGGCCGGTCGGTCCTGCTCGTGACCCTGGGCTGGGGGACGTTCTCCCGCGGCGGGTACACCGGCTGGGCGGTGGCCGCGGCGGCGGCCGGGCTGGCCGCGGTGGTCCTGCTGACGGCCGCCTTCCTGCGGGCCGCCCGCGCGCAGCTGCTGCGGCCCGCGCTCGCCCTGGCCGCCGTCCTGATCGGCACCGCCTGGGTCGCCGAGTGGGGGAGGGCCCACCTGCTGGCCGACTTCGTCTGGGGCGGGCTGGCCCTGACCGCGCTGGTCCGGCTGCCCGCCGGCGCCGCGCTGGCCACGGCGGCGGCCGCGTTCGGCAGTTACACGGCCGCCAGCTGGGAGAGCTGGCTGGGGATCCTCGCCACGGTGGGCGGGCTCACCCTGCTCGGCTACCTGCTGCGGATGGACGGCGAGGCACGTGGCACCGCCCGGCGGCTGCTGGCCCAGGAACGGGCCGCGCGGGCCGCCGAGGCGGAGAGCGCGGCGCTCGCCGAGCGGGCCAGGATCGCCCGCGAGATCCACGACGTCCTGGCCCACAGCCTCTCCGCGCAGCTCGTCCACCTGGAGGCGGCCCGACTGATGCTGGACGCGGGCACCGACCGGGAGCGGGTCCGCGAACGGGTGGTGGCGGTGCGGCGGATGGCGCAGGACGGCCTGGCCGAGACCCGGCAGGCGCTTTCCGCGCTGCGCGGCGAGTTCACCCCGGTCGGCGAGTTCCTGGTCGAGCTGACCGGGCGCGAGCGGGCGGCGTTCACCGTCACCGGGACCCCGCGCCCGCTCCCCGCCGAAGCGGGGCTCGCGGTCCGGCGCACGGCGCAGGAGGCTCTGACCAACGTGCGTAAACACGCCCCCGGCGCACGCTGCGCGCTGGAACTGCGCTACCTGCCCGACGCGGTGGAGCTGGAGGTGCGCAACACCCGCCCGGGCCGCGGCGAATCGGCCGGTGGGCTGGCGGCCACCGGCAGCGGGTACGGTCTGCTGGGGATGCGCGAACGCGCGGAACTGCTCGGCGGCACCCTGCTGGCGGGCCCGGACGAGGGAGGGTGGCGCGTGCTGTTGCGGGTGCCGGTGTGACCGGGGCGGATCCGACCAGGGTGCTGGTCGCGGACGACCAGACGGTGGTGCGCGAGGGCATCGTGATGCTGCTCGGCCTGTTGCCGGGCATCGAGGTGGTGGGCGCCGCCGCCGACGGCGAGGAGGCCGTCGAGCTGGTCGAGCGGCACCGCCCGGACGTCGTCCTGATGGACCTGCGGATGCCGCGCTGCGACGGGGTCGAGGCCACCCGCCGGATCCGGGCGGTACACCCGGAGACCGAGGTCGTCGTGCTGACCACCTACGCCGACGACGAGTCGCTCTTCCCCGCGCTGCAGGCCGGGGCGCGCGGCTACCTCACCAAGGACGCCGGCGGCGACGAGATCGCCCGGGCCATCGCGGACGTCCGCTCGGGCGCCGCCGGGCTCTCACCGCAGGTGCAGCTGCGCCTGCTGGAGCGGCTGGCGGGCGGTGCGCGGCAGGCCACCGCGCCGGGCGGGTGGGACGCGTCGCACGGCGGCGGGCGTGGCGGTGGCGGTGGCGGCGAGGCGGGCCGGTCCGGTCCGGCCGGGCCCGGAGCGGGGCGCCCGGCGGAGCTGCCGGACGGGCTGACCGCCCGCGAGGCCGAGGTGCTGGCACTGATCGCGGAGGGCCTCTCCAACACCGAGATCGCCCGTCGGCTGTTCGTCAGCCCGGCCACCGTGAAGACGCACATCAACAATCTGTTCGCCAAGACCGGGGTGCGGGACCGCGCCCAGGCGGTCGCGTACGCCTTTCGCCATGGGTTCACCGGTACGCAGCAGTAGTCGGATGAGCACCTGTCGGATCATCGATCACCTCATCGAGTGAACGTATCTGCAATGGGAGTTGGCGGCCTCCGCGGGCCTCCATCATGGGTTCCGTCAGAGCCCCGCCGGTCCAGGAGCAGTAGTGCCACAGCAGCAGACGAGCAGTCCCGGACAGGGGCAGCGATTCGACTGGTGGGCCGCTCCCGCCGCGGCCCCCCAGCCCGACCGGCCCGCGCCGCCGGCTCCCGCCGTGCCGCCGCCGGCACCACCGGTGCCGTCCGCGCCGCCCGCGGCCCGGATGGAGGCCGCCCCACCCGCCCGGCCGCTCGCGCCGGCTCCCGTGCCGCCGGTCGAGGCCCCGTCGGCCGTCGACAGCAGCGAGGTGTACCGCGCCGTCCAGGGCAGCGACGCGTTCCAGGAGATCAAGCGCAGCTACCGGGCCTTCGTCCTCCCGGTCAGCGGGGCGTTCCTCGGCTGGTACCTGCTGTACGTCGCCGCCCAGGCCGGCGCGCCCGGGCTGATGCGCAGCCAGGTCGCCGGCCCGGTCAACGTGGCCTGGCTGCTCGGCCTGCTGCAGTTCGCCTCGACCTTCCTGCTCACCTGGCTCTACGCCCGCAACGCCCGCACCAAGCGGGACCGGGCCGCGCTGGGCCTGCGCTGGGACACCCAGGACCAGCTGCGATGAGGACCGCGACCCCGCCTCCCGTCGCCCCCGCGGGCGACCACCACGACCTGGCCATCGTGCTCTTCGCCGTCATCGTCCTGGTCACCCTGGGCATCACCCTCTGGGTGGGCCGCCGGGGCAGCGCCGCCGAGGACTTCTACGCCGGCGGCCGTGACTTCACCCCGCTGCAGAACGGCTTCGCGCTCTCCGGCGACTACCTGTCCGCCGCCTCCTTCCTCGGCGTCGCCGGGCTGATCGCGCTGTACGGCTACGACGGCGTGCTCTACAGCATCGGCTTCCTGGTCGCCTGGCTGGTGGTGCTGATGCTGGTCGCCGAGCTGGTCCGCAACGCCGGCCGGTACACCCTGGCCGACGTGCTGGCGCTGCGCCTGCGGCGGCGCAAGGTCCGGGCGGCGGCCGGCGGCGCCAGCGTCGTCGTCACCCTGCTCTACCTGGTCGCCCAGATGGTCGGCGCGGGCAGCCTGGTCGCCCTGCTGCTCGGCACCAGCAGCACCCAGGCCCGGACCTGGACCATCGTGGCGGTGGGCGGTCTGATGATCGTCTACGTCACGGTCGGCGGGATGCGGGCCACCACCTGGATCCAGATCGTCAAGGCCTTCCTGCTGATCGCGGGCTCGGTGCTGCTCACCGTGCTGCTGATGGTCCGCTTCCACGGGGACGTCGGTGAGCTGATGCGGCAGGCCGCCCAGCACAGCGGCGCCGGGCAGCGGTACCTGGAGCCGGGGCTCAAGTACGGGGCGAGCTTCACCAGCCGGCTGGACTTCTTCAGCCTCGGCCTCGCCCTGGTGCTGGGCACGGCGGGCCTGCCGCACATCCTGTCCCGCTTCTACACGGTGCCCACCGCCCGGGCTGCCCGGCGCTCGACGATGTGGGCGATCGGGCTGGTCGGCGGCTTCTACCTGATGGCCATCGCGCTCGGCCTGGGCGCCACCGCGCTGGTCGGCTCGGCGGAGGTCCGGCACGCCAACGCGGCGGGGAACACGGCCGTCCCGCTGCTGGCCCTCGTCCTCGGCGGCGGCAACGGCAGCACCGGCGGGGTGGTGCTGTTCGCGCTGATCTCGGCGATCGCCTTCGCCACCATCCTGGCCGTGGTCGCCGGGCTGACGCTCGCCTCCTCGGCCGCCTTCGCCCACGACATCTGGGCGGGCGCCTGGCGGGGGCGCCCGCGCCGTCGGCGGGGCGGCGTGCCGGCCTCCCGGCGGGCCCGCCGGGAGGCGTCCGAGCGCGAGGAGGTCGGCGTCGCCCGGATCGCGGCGGTGGGGATCGGGGCGGTCGCGATCGCGCTCAGCCTCTTCGCCCAGCAGCTGAACGTGGCCTTCCTGGTCGGCCTGGCCTTCGCCGTCGCCGCCTCGGCCAACCTGCCGGTGCTGTTGTACACGCTGTTCTGGCGGCGGTTCACCCCGCGCGGCGCGGTCTGGTCGGTGTACGGCGGGCTGATCCCGGCGATCGTCCTGGTGACCTTCTCGCCGGTGGTCTCCGGGACCAAGGTGGCGCTCTTCCCGGGGGTGGACTTCCACTGGTTCCCGCTGGAGAACCCGGGCATCGTCTCCATCCCGCTGGGCTTCCTGGCCGGCTGGATCGGCACCCTCACCTCGCCCGAGCCGGCCGACGCGGACCGCTACGCCGAGCTGGAGGTCCGCTCCCTCACCGGAGCCGGCGCGGCCTGAGCCGCGGCGGGCGCCGCGCGGCGCGCACGGAACCCCGACGGGCCCGGGACCCGTCGGGGTTCCGCCGTGAACGGCGGCGTTCGGCCCGGGGCGGCCGTCAGGCCCGGACGGCCAGCACGTAGCGGTGCTCGGGCCGCCCGGTGTCGCCGTAACGCAGGGTGAGCCGCAGCCGGCTGTCCCGCTCCAGCTGCTTGAGGTAGCGCTGCGCGGTGGAGCGGCTCAGCCCGGTGGCGTCAGCGACCTCCTGGGCGCAGAGCGGGCGGCCGGCGCGGCGGAGCACACCGAGCACCAGGTCGGTGGTGGGCGCCGAGTGGCCCTTGGGCAGGGCGGCCGCGGGGGCCGCCGTGCCGCGCAGGGTGGCGAAGAGCCGGTCCACCTCGTCCTGGCCCGCCTCGCGCGCGGCCGGTCCGGCCAGCGCGTGCCGCAGCTGCGCGTAGGCGACCAGCTTCTCCCGCAGCCCCGCGAAGCTGAACGGCTTGACCAGGTACTGCAGGGCGCCGTGCTGCATCGCGGCGTGCACCGTGGAGACGTCCCGGGCGGCCGTCACCATCATCACGTCGCACGCCACCTGCCGTTCGCGCAGGCGCCGCACCAGGGCGAGGCCGGTCTCGTCCGGCAGGTGGTGGTCGAGCAGCAGCAGGTCCACCGGGCGGCGTTCCAACGCGGCGAGCGCCTGACCGGCCGAGTGCGCGGTGCCGGTGACCCGGAAGCCGGGCACCTTGGCCACGTAGGCGGCGTGCACGTCGGCGACCCGGAAGTCGTCGTCCACCACGAGTACGTCGATCATCGGGCCTCCACGAGCGGTGCGGGGACGGGCGGTGCGGGAAGGGGTGGTGCGGGGGCGACCGCGGCCGGGGGGTCGTCGTGCAGGGCCTCGGGGAGCTCGACGGTGAACCGGGCGCCGCCGAGCGGCCCGGTGTCGAGCACGATCCGGCCACCGGTCCGTTCGACCAGCCGCCGCACCATCGCCAGCCCCAGCCCGCGCGGCCGGTGCGCGGGCGCGTCCTTGCTGGTCCACCCCTCTTCGAAGACCCGCTCGCGCAGGGCCGCCGGCACCCCCGGCCCGCTGTCCGCGACCTCGGCCAGCAGGGTGGACCCGGCCGCCGCCAAGGTCACCGCCACCTGACCGCCGCCGCCCGGAGCCACCGCGTCGACGGCATTGTCGATCAGGTTGCCGAGCACCGTGACCAGCGCCCGGGTGTCCACCACCGCGTCCGGCAGGTGCGCCGCCGGGGCGACCGCCAGCCGGACGCCGCGCTCGGCCGCGACCGCCGCCTTGCCGGCCAGCAGCGCCGCGACGTGCGGGTCCCGCACCCGCTCGCCGATGCGGGCCACCGCCGCCGCGTGCGAGCCCGACTGCTCGGAGATGAACGCCACCGCCTGGTCGTGGCGGCCGAGCTCCAGCAGGCCGAGCAGGGTGTGCATCCGGTTGGCGTGCTCGTGGTCCTGGGCCCGCAGGGCCTCGGTGAGGCTGCGGGTGGTGTCCAGCTCACGGACCAGGGACTCCAGCTCGGTGCGGTCGCGCAGGGTGACCACCGCGCCGCCCTCGGCCGTCGCCATCCGGTTCACCACCAGCACCCGGTCGTCCCGGACGGCCGGCAGGTCGGCGCCGGTGATCCGCCCGGCCAGCACGTCGGCCAGTCGGCCCGGCGGCAGCACCTCGTCGATCGGCCGCCCGGCGAACTCCTCGGGGAGGCCGAGCAGCCGCCCCGCCTCGTCGTTGGCGAGCCGGATCCGGCCCCGTTCGTCCAGGGCCACCATGCCCTCCCGGATGCCGTGCAGCATCGCCTCCCGCTCCACCAGCAGCGCCGAGATGTCGGCCAGCGCGATGTTGTGGGTGCGGCGCTTCAGCCGGCGGGCCAGCGCCAGCGTGGCGACGGTGCCGGCGGTCAGCCCGGCGCCCGCGCAGAGCAGGATGCCGGTGAGCATCTTCAGCAGCCGCCGACGGATCGAGTCGTCGCTGATGCCCACCGAGACCTCGCCGACGATCCGCCCGTCGGCGACCCGCAGCGGGACCTTGCCGCGCGCGGTACGGCCCAGGGTGCCCTCCTGGATGGCGGTGACGCTGCGCCCGGCGAGGGCGGGCTCGGGATCGGTGGATACCCGCTGGCCGATCCGGCCGGGATCGGTGTGCGAGAGCCGGATGCCGTCCAGGTCGGTGACCACGACGAAGCTGGCGCCGGTGGCCGTCCGGATCTGCTCGGCGTTGCGCTGGGCGGTGGCGGCGTCCCGGACCTCGGCGGCCCGGGCGATCGTCTCGTCGCCGGCGGTGGCCTGGGCGATGGACAGCGCGCGCTGCATCGCGTCGTGGTCCAGTTCGGCGCTGACCGGTGCCAGGAACAGGCCGGCGGTGAGGACGGTGACGCCGACGGTCACCACGGTCTGGCTCAGCAGCAGCTGGGCGAAGACCCGGCGGGGCCAGTGGGGGTGTTTCATCCGGGCCTCCTCTCGGGGGCGTCCGACCGGCCGCGGTCGACGGGCGAGGGGGATCAGGGCGGGGCGGGGGGTTTGGGGGATCGGGCGGGGCGGATCGGGGCGGGGTGGATCGGGCAGATCGGGCAGATCGGGCGGAACCGGGTGGGTGGCGGGTCGGTGGTCGGCACACCCTATGTTTCCGGGGTGGTTCTGTCAGCCGTGCCCCCGCTGTTGTAGCGGAAGCAAAACGAGCAGAACAGCCCTCAACGCGGAGAACCCGCAGTTCGCCGAGAAGTCTCCCGCCGCCGCCCCCGCCGCTCCTAGCCTCCCGGGGCAAGCACAGAGCACCCCGGGAGGTTCCATGAGCACAACCCCGGCGACCGGGCCGGCGCCGGCCCCGGCGATCGAGCTGACCGGCGCCACCAAGCGGTTCCGCACCCCGTCCGGCGCCCTGCACACCGCCGTTCGTGACCTCGACCTGACCGTCGCCCAGGGCGAGTTCGTCGCCGTCGTCGGCCCCACCGGCTGCGGCAAGTCCACCACGCTGACCCTGGTCAGCGGCCTGGAGGAGCCCACCGAGGGCGAGGTCCGGGTGTACGGCCGGCCGGTCGACGGCATCGACCGGAAGGTCGGCTTCGTGTTCCAGCAGGACGCCGTCTTCCCCTGGCGGACCGTGCTGTCCAACGTCACGGCCGGCCCGCGCTTCCGCGGCGTGCCGGCCACCGAGGCCAGGGAGCGGGCCCGCGACTGGCTGGCCCGGGTGGGCCTCGGCGACTTCGAGGACCGCTACCCGCACCAGCTGTCCGGCGGTATGCGCAAGCGCGTCGCGCTCGCCCAGACCTTCGTCAACGACCCCGGCATCCTGCTGATGGACGAGCCGTTCTCGGCGCTGGACGTGCAGACCCGCGCCCTGATGTCCGACCAGCTGCTGGAGTTGTGGGCCGGCACCGGGTCGTCCGTGGTCTTCGTGACCCACGACCTGGACGAGGCGATCGCGCTGGCCGACCGGGTCGTGGTGATGACCGCCGGACCGGCCACCGTCAAGGAGGTCTTCACCGTCGACCTGCCCCGCCCGCGCACCGTGGAGGCGGTCCGACTGGAGCCGAGGTTCGTCGAGTTGTACCGGGAGATCTGGGCGTCGCTCGGCGAAGAGGTGCGCATCACCCGGGAGAGAGGAGCGGGTCGTGCCGCTTGAGACCGCGCCGGCCGTCGCCGGAAAGGCCCCGGTGGCCACCGCCACCAGGACGGAAGCCCGCGAACGGGCCGCCCGCAGGCGAAGGCTGGGCATCTACGGAGCCCGCATCGCGGTGCTGGTGGCCTTCCTCGGACTCTGGGAGCTGTGCGCCCGCACCGAGGTCGTCGATCCTTTCAACTTCTCCCAGCCGACGAGGATCTGGGACCAGATCTGGCAGTGGATCACCCACGGCACGGCTCAGGGCTCGCTCGGCGAGCAGATCGGCTACACCCTCTACGAGGCCCTCACCGGCTGGGTGATCGGTGTCACCGGAGGCGTGCTGCTGGGCATCGCCCTCGGCCGGATCCGCTTCCTGGCCGACGTGTTCGGGCCCTACATCAAGGTGCTGAACGCCATCCCG
Source organism: Kitasatospora sp. NPDC005748 (assembly GCF_040630735.1). Classification (NCBI taxonomy): domain Bacteria; kingdom Bacillati; phylum Actinomycetota; class Actinomycetes; order Kitasatosporales; family Streptomycetaceae; genus Kitasatospora; species Kitasatospora sp. NPDC005748. Next base: position 17,704 of record NZ_JBEXYD010000046.1, on the reverse strand, counting down.
CGCATCGTGCTGGCCCCGATCTTCCTGATCTGGTTCGGCCTCGGCCCGGCCTCCAAGGTGGCCTCGGCGGTGGTGCTGGTGTTCTTCCCGGTCTTCTTCAACGCCTTCCAGGGCGCCCGCGAGGTCGACCGCAACCTGGTCGCCAACGCCCGCATCCTGGGCGCCGACAACCGGCGGGTCACCCTTCAGGTGGTCATCCCCGCCGCCACCACGTGGATCTTCACCAGCCTCCACGTCAGCTTCGGCTTCGCGCTGATCGGCGCCATCGTCGGCGAGTACATCGGCGCCACCAAGGGCCTCGGCCTGCTGGTCGCCGCGGCCCAGGGCACCTTCAACGCGGCCGGCGTGTACGCCGCGATGACCATCCTCGCCGTCGTCGCGCTGTTCACCGAGGGGCTGCTGACCTTCGCCGAGAAGAAGCTGTTCCGCTGGAAGCCCGCCGACTCCGGCGACGGCCGCTGACCCCCACCCCGTTCCACCGCAGAGAGGGACCCCCACCCATGCGCCCGAACCCGACCGGCAGAGCTGCCGCCGCCGCCCTCGCCGCCGTCCTGCTGTTCCCGCTCGCCGCCTGCGCCAACGACGCCGCCTCCGTCTCCCACAGCGGAGCCGCCCCGGCCGGGCAGAAGGTCGACGGCCCCAAGGTCAAGATCATGGTCGGCGGCCTGGACAAGGTCATCTACCTGCCCGCCATGCTCACCCAGCGCCTCGGGTTCTTCGCCGAGGCCGGAGTCAACGTCGAGCTGCTGAGCGAACCGGCCGGCGTCAACGCCACCACCGCGCTGCTCGCCGGGGACGTCCAGGGCGCGGTCGGCTTCTACGACCACACCATCGACCTCCAGGCGAAGGGCAAGAACGTCGAGTCGGTCGTGCAGTTCTCCCAGGCACCGGGCGAGGTCGAGATCGTCTCCGCCAAGCAGGCCGACGCCATCACCTCGGGCGCCGACTTCAAGGGCAGGAAGCTCGGCGTCACCAGCATCGGCTCCTCCACCGACTTCCTCACCAAGTACCTCGCCGTCAAGAACGGCACCGCGGTCAGCGAGTTCAGCCCGATCGCGGTCGGCGCCGGCCAGACCTTCATCGCCGCGCTCCAGCAGGGCAGCATCGACGCCGGCATGACCACCGACCCGACCGTGGCCGCCGTTCTCGACAAGGGCCTCGGCAAGATCCTCTACGACATGCGGACCCCCGAGGGCTCGCGCGCCGCACTCGGCGGGCTCTACCCCTCGTCCTCGCTCTACATGAGCTCCGAGTGGGTGGAGAAGAACAAGGACACCACCCAGAAGCTCGCCAACGCCTTCGTCAGGACGTTGAAGTGGATGGCCGCGCACACCCCGGCGGAGATCGCCGAGAAGATGCCCGCGGACTACGCGCAGGGCGGCGCCGAGCAGTACGCGGCGGCGATCGGGGCGACCCTGCCGATGTTCACCACGGACGGGGTGATGCCCGCCGACGGGCCGAAGACCGTCCTCGCGGTGCTCGCCGCCTTCCACCCGGACGTCAAGGGCAAGGAGGGCTCCATCGACCTGGCCCGCACCTACACCACGGAGTTCGTCGGCAAGGCCGCCACGGGCTGACCCCGCGCCGGCGGTCCCGCGCCCACCCCCACGGGCGCGGGGCCGTCACCGTTCCTGGACCGGCAGCGCCCGGACCGCCGCCACGTCCATCCGCGACGGCGTGCCCGCCGCCTTGCCGCAGCTCTCCGGGCGGGCCGGCTCGCTCGCGCCCTCGACCACGTCCACCTCCCAGGCCCGGCCGTCCCGGTGCCGCACGGTCACCAGCCAGCGCCCCGCGCCGGCGGAGCGCTGGCTCAGGCTCAGCGCGTCCACCTCGGTCTCGCCGGTGGCCAGCCGGACGGCGTGGTCGGCCGCCTGGCCCGGGCGCTCCCAGCCCGAGCAGCCCCGCGACCACTCCGGCACCATGTGCCCGGAGGCCGTCGCCGCCAGCACCTCCTTGGCGCTCTCCGCCGTCAGCCGCCCGTAGGCGAAGCCGTACGGCAGCACCAGCATGGTGGGGGAGAAGCGGTGCCCGCCCAGGTGGGTCACCTCCCACACCTCGCTGTGCCCGGCCGCCGTCAGCTGAGCGGCCAGCGGCCGGCCCAGCAGCGCGCAGCAGCGGTCCCGTCGGCCGTTGGTGCACACCAGGGCCACCGGTCCGCCGACGTGCTCCGCGCCGAACCCGCCGTGCTCGCCCGCCCCCAGCGCCCCGAAGTCCAGCCCGAGCAGCTCCGCGGGGTCGGTGACCGCCCCCCGGCGCACCCAGCCGCGACCCGGCACGGTGTGCGCGAGGAACACCTCGTGCCGCGCGGTCGGCAGGCAGTCGGCGTGCCGGCCCGGCCGCCGGATCAGCGCCACCCGCACGCCCGTCCCCGCGGCGGCCGCCTCCAGGGCCCGCCCCACCGCGGCGTCCAGATGGCTCTCCGCGAGCGCCTTCGCGCCCCACGGCCCGGTCTGCTCGATCAGCAGCCAGGTGGTGGCGGTGGCCGCCGTGGCGGCCAGCGGCTCCGACAGTTCACGCGACACGGTCGCACAGGTGCTCACGCAGGCAAGGCTACCCTTGGCCCCCCGGGCCACCGGGGCTTGGCACCCGCTTGGCCCCCTCGGCTCCCGGGGCTCCCCGGGCTCCCCGTACGCGGCTCCTGCGACCCGGCCCGGACGCGAGAGAGGGGCGCCGGACTCCGGCACCCCTCCCACGCCCTGCGGCCGGCCGCTGTTACAGCGGGCCGCCGTTACACCGTTCCGCCCTTACACCGGGCCGGCCACCACACCGATCGGCGCCGTCACCGGCGTGCCCGACCCGTCACGACGCGGGTCGCGCTCCGGCAGGTCGACCGGAGCCCCCTTGGCGCCGGCCGCGCGGGCCGGCGCGGCACCCGCCCAGGCGAAGGACAGCACGTCCTCGCCGCGCAGGAACCGCTGGCAGCGCACGCCACCGGTGGCCCGGCCCTTGCGCGGGTACTGCTCGAACGGCGTGACCTTCCAGGAGCTCTGCTCCTCGCCCGTCAGCGTGCCCGAGGCACCGGCCACCGAGACCACCACCGCGTCCACGGCCGGGTCCACGGCGGTGAAGGAGAGCACCCGGGCGCCGTCCGACAGCTTGATCCCGGCCATGCCGCCCGCCGGTCGGCCCTGCGGGCGCACCTGGCCCGCCGGGTAGCGCAGCAGCTGGGCGTCGGAGGCGATGAAGACCAGGTCCTCCTCGCCGGTGCGCAGCTCGACCGCGCCGACCACCTCGTCACCCTCCTTGAGGGCGATCACCTCGAACTCGTCCTTGTTCGCCGGCCACTCCGGCACCACCCGCTTCACCACACCCTGCGCCGTGCCCAGCGCCAGACCCGGCGAGGACTCGTCCAGCGTGGTCAGCGCCAGTGCCCGCTCGCCCGTCTCCAGCCGCAGGAACTCGCCCACCGCGGCGCCGCCCGCCAGCGTCGGCGACGGCGTCGGCGGCAGCGCCGGCAGGTCGATCACCGGCAGTCGCAGCACCCGGCCCGCCGACGTCACCACACCGATGTCCGCCCGCGCCGTGGCCGGCACCGCCGAAACGATCACATCGTGCTTGGAGCGCTTCTCCGACACCTCGAACGGCTCGCCGTCCGCCGTCCGCGCCAGCAGGCCCGTCGAGGAGAGCAGCACCCGGCACGGGTCGTCCGCCACCTCCAGCGGAACGGACAGCGCCGCCGACGGGGCCGCGCCCGCCTCCAGCAGCACCGTTCGCCGCTCGGTGCCGAACTGCTTCGACACCGCGGCCAGTTCGCCCGACACGACGTTGCGCAGCCGGGTGTCCGACTCCAGGATCTCGGTCAGCTCCGCGATCTCGGAGTTGAGCTTCGCCTGCTCCTCCTCCAGCTCCACCCGGTCGAACCGGGTCAGCCGGCGCAGCGGCGTGTCCAGGATGTACGCGGTCTGCGTCTCCGACAGCGAGAAGCGCTCCATCAGGCGCTCCTTCGCCCGCGCCGCGTTGTCGCTCGACCGGATGATCGCGATGACCTCGTCGATGTCGATCAGGGCCACCAGCAGGCCCTCGACCAGGTGCAGCCGCTCCTGGCGCTTGCGCCGACGGAACTCGCTGCGCCGGCGCACCACCTCGAAGCGGTGGTCGACGTAGACCTCCAGCAGCTCCTTCAGACCCAGCGTCAGCGGCTGGCCGTCCACCAGGGCCACGTTGTTGATGCCGAAGGTCTCCTCCATCGGCGTCAGCTTGTAGAGCTGCTCCAGCAGCGCCTCCGGCACGAAGCCGTTCTTCACCTCGATCACCAGCCGCAGCCCGTGCTCGCGGTCGGTGAGGTCCTTGACGTCCGCGATGCCCTGCAGCTTCTTCGCGTTGACCAGGTCCTTGATCTTCGAGATGACCTTCTCCGGGCCGACGTTGTACGGCAGCTCGGTGACCACGATGCCCTTGCGGCGGGCCGTCACGCTCTCGATCGTCGTCGTCGCACGGATCTTGAAGGTGCCGCGGCCCGACTCGTACGCGTCCCGGATGCCCGACAGGCCGACGATCCGGCCGCCGGTCGGGAGGTCCGGCCCGGGCACGAACCGCATCAGCGTGTCCAGGTCGGCGTTCGGGTGCTTGATCAGGTGCCGGGCCGCCGCCACCACCTCGGACAGGTTGTGCGGCGGCATGTTGGTCGCCATCCCGACCGCGATCCCCGTCGCGCCGTTCACCAGCAGGTTCGGGAACGCGGCCGGCAGCGCCAGCGGCTCCTGCTCGCTGCCGTCGTAGTTCGGGCCGAAGTCGACGGTGTCCTCGTGGATCGACTCCACCATCGCCATCGAAGCCGCCGTCAACCGCGACTCGGTGTACCGCATCGCGGCCGGCGGGTCGTCGTTGCCCAGCGAACCGAAGTTCCCGTGCCCGTCGATCAGCGGCAGCCGCATCGAGAACGGCTGCGCCATCCGGACGACCGAGTCGTAGATCGACGCGTCACCGTGCGGGTGCAGCCGGCCCATCACCTCGCCCACCACGCGGGCGCACTTCACGTGCGCGCGGTCCGGCCGCAGGCCCATCTCGTTGGCCTGGTACAGGATCCGCCGGTGCACCGGCTTCAGACCGTCCCGTGCGTCGGGCAGCGCACGCGAGTAGATCACCGAGTAGGCGTACTCCAGGAAGGAGCCCTGCATCTCGTCCACGACGTCGACGTCGAGGATCCGCTCCTCGAAATCTCCGGGCGGCGGGGTCTGCGAACTGCGGCGGGCCATCGCGGCGGGGCTCCCTTACGTCTCGCTTGCGTCTCGTCGGCGTCAGTCGTCGTCTGCGTCTGCCGTCGTGTGCTGTCCTCGTCGGCTGTCGTCAACAGGGCCCAGCGCCCCCATTGTGGACCCTCGCGCCGACACTCCGAGCCAGCGCCCCTCTTCCGCCCCTGGCGAACGCCCGGTCCGCGCGGACACATCCGAGCCCTCCCCGCGTTGCACCACAATGGGGGACGCCACACGAACCCCCGACATCGACGACGGGAAGGACCCGAGCGCATGGCCAACCCGGCCCCCGCATCCGCCTCCACCGGAGGAACTGGCGCTGCCATCGCCATCACCGAGCACCGCCTGGCCAACGGCCTGCGCGTCGTCCTCTCCGAGGACCACCTCACCCCGGTCGCCGCCGTCTGCCTCTGGTACGACGTGGGCTCCCGCCACGAGGTGAAGGGCCGTACCGGTCTGGCCCACCTGTTCGAGCACCTCATGTTCCAGGGCTCCGCCAGCGTCTCGAACAACGGCCACTTCGAGCTCGTGCAGGGCGCCGGCGGCTCGCTCAACGGCACCACCAGCTTCGAGCGCACCAACTACTTCGAGACCATGCCCGCCCACCAGCTGGAGCTCGCCCTCTGGCTGGAGGCCGACCGGATGGGCTCGCTGCTCGCCGCCCTGGACGACACGTCCATGGAGAACCAGCGCGACGTCGTCAAGAACGAGCGCCGCCAGCGCTACGACAACGTGCCCTACGGCACCGCCTTCGAGAAGCTCACCGCGCTCTCCTTCCCCGACGGCCACCCGTACCACCACACCCCCATCGGCTCCATGGCCGACCTCGACGCCGCCACCCTGGAGGACGCCCGCGCGTTCTTCAGCACGTACTACGCGCCGAACAACGCCGTCCTCTCCGTCGTCGGCGACATCGACCCCGAGCAGACCATCGCCTGGGTGGAGAAGTACTTCGGCTCCATCCCCGGCCACGACGGCAAGCAGCCCCCGCGCGACGGCACCCTGCCCGACACCTTCGGCCGGGAGATCCGCGAGCACATCCACGAGGACGTCCCGTCCCGCGCCCTGATGGCCGCCTACCGGCTCCCGCACGACGGCACCCGCGAGGCCGACGCGGCCGACCTGGCCCTCACCATCCTCGGCAGCGGCGAGTCCAGCCGCCTCTACAACCGCCTCGTGCGCCGCGACCGCACCGCCGTCGCCGCCGGCTTCGGCCTGCTCCGCCTCGCCGGCGCCCCCAGCCTCGGCTGGCTCGACGTCAAGACCTCCGGCGACGCCACCATCGAGCAGATCGACGCCGCCGTCGACGAGGAGCTCGCCCGCTTCGCCGCGGAGGGCCCCACCGCCGCCGAACTGGAGCGCGCCCAGGCCCAGATCGAGCGCGAGTGGCTCGACCGGCTCACCACCGTCTCCGGCCGTGCCGACGAACTCTGCCGCTACGCCGTCCTGTTCGGCGACCCGAAGCTGCTGGGCAGCGCCCTGGCCAAGGTGCTCGACGTCACCGCGGAGGAGGTCCAGGCCGTCGCCCAGGCCCGCCTGCACCCGCGCAACCGGGCCGTCCTGGTCTACGAGCCCACCACCGCCGACGACACCGACGCCGACGAGACCGCCACCGACGCCACCGAAGAGGAGGGCGCTGCCGCATGAGCACCGACTACGTCCCCGCCATGACGTTCCACCCCAAGCCCGAGCCCGGCACCGCAGAGCCGTGGGCGTTCCCCGCCCCCGAGCGCGCCGCCCTCGGCAACGGCATCACCGTCCTGCACTGCGACCGCCCCGGCCAGCAGCTCGTCGCCGTCGAGGTCCAGCTCGACGTCCCGCTCGCGGCCGAGCCGGAGGGCCTCGACGGCATCGCCACCATCCTGGCCCGCGCCTTCAACGAGGGCACCGACACCCTCACCGCCGAGGAGTTCGCCGCCGAACTGGAGCGGGCCGGCGCCACCCTCGACGCGCACGCCGACCACCCCGGCCTCCGGGTCTCCCTGGAGGTGCCGGCCTCCCGGCTCCAGCGCGGCCTCGGCCTGCTCGCCGACGCGCTGCGCGCGCCCGCGCTGCCCGAGGACGAGATCGAGCGCCTGGTCGCCAACCGGCTCGACGAGCTCGTCCACGAGGCGGCCAACCCCGCCCGCCGCGCCGCCAAGGCCCTCTACGCCGAGCTCTTCGACGGCGCCGACCGGCTCTCCCGCCCCCGCGGCGGCACCGCCGACACGGTCAAGTCCATCGACCGGGCCGCCGTCAAGGCCTTCTACGACGCCCACGTCCGCCCCTCCACCACCACCGTCGTGGTGGTCGGCGACCTCACCGGCACCGACCTGCCCGCGCTCCTGGAGGCCACCCTCGGCGCCTGGACCGGCACCACCGCGGAGCCCACCGTGCACGCCCCGGTGACCGGCGACGACACCGGCCGCGTCGTCATCGTCGACCGCCCCGGCTCGGTCCAGACCCAGCTGCTCATCGGGCGCGTCGGCCCGGACCGCCACGACCCGGCCTGGGCCGCCCAGATCCTCGGCACCTACTGCCTCGGCGGCACCCTCACCTCCCGCCTGGACCGCGTCCTGCGCGAGGAGAAGGGCTACACCTACGGCGTCCGGGCGTTCGCCCAGCCGCTGCGCTCCGCCGCCGACGGCTCCGGCCGTGCACTGATCGCGATCAGCGGCTCGGTGGACACCGCGTCCACCGCGCCGGCGCTCGCCGACACCTGGACCATCCTGCGGACCCTCGCCGCCGAGGGCCTCACCGACGCGGAGCGCGACGAGGCCGTGCAGTTCCTGGTCGGCGTGGCCCCCCTGAAGTACGAGACCGCGGGCTCCGTCGCCGGCACGCTGGCCGACCAGGTCGAGCAGGACCTGCCGGACGACTACCAGGCCGAGGTCTACCGCCGGCTCGCCGAGCTGCCGACGGCGGAGGCCACCGAGGCCGTCGTCGCGGCGTTCCCGGCGGACCGCCTGGTCACCGTCCTGGTCGGCGACGCCGCCACGATCGCCGACCCGGTGCGCGAGCTGGGCATCGGCGAGGTCACCGTGATCACCGCCTGATCAGCGCCTGATCCCCCCGGTACGGGCTGGGCCCGGTGGAGCACTCCGCTCCGCCGGGCCCAGCGTTTTATCCCGTTGCGGGCCCCGGGCGCTGCGTGGGTAGATGTTCCCCGGCACACACGAACGGGAGGAGGCGGTCACCATGCGGGTCGAGCGAACTGCACGACGCTCCCCAAGGCCGTTCTCCCGCTGTGCCCAGGGCGTCTGAGCCCCACCCCCGGAACTTCCCCGAGCCGCGCCGGGACTCTTCGCGCGGCACCCCACCTAGGCTTGAACCAGCCGACCTTTGGAGGTCGTTCAACCATGTCGTACACCGAGGTACCCGGCGTCCGCGTGCCGATCCGGATGTGGACCGACCCGGCCACCGTCGAGGGCCAGGCCATGCAGCAGCTGCGCAACATCAGCTCGCTGCCCTGGCTGCACGGCCTCGCCGTGATGCCCGACGTCCACCTGGGCAAGGGCGCGACGGTCGGCTCCGTGATCGCGATGAAGGGCGCCGTCTGCCCGGCGGCCGTCGGCGTCGACATCGGCTGCGGGATGAGCGCCGTCAAGACCTCGCTCACGGCCGGGGACCTGCCCGACGACCTCTCGCGACTGCGCTCCAAGATCGAGCAGGCCATCCCGGTCGGCCGCGGCCTGCACACCGACCCGGTCGACCCGACGAAGCTCCACGGCTTCGCCACGGCGGGCTGGGACGACTTCTGGGAGCGGTTCGACGGCGTGGCCCACGAGGTCAAGTGGCGCCGCGAGCGGGCCATGCAGCAGATGGCGACCCTCGGAGGCGGCAATCATTTCATCGAAGTATGTGTTGATAGCACCGGAGTCGTGTGGCTGATGCTGCACTCCGGGTCCCGGAACATCGGCAAGGAGCTGGCGGAGCACCACATGGGCGTCGCCCGGTCGCTGCCGCACAACCAGGGGCTGATCGACCAGGACCTCGCGGTCTTCATCGCGCAGACCCCGCAGATGGCCGCCTACCGCGAGGACCTCTTCTGGGCGCAGGAGTACGCCAAGAAGAACCGTGCGGTGATGATGGCGCTCTTCCAGGACGTCGTCCGCCGTGAGTTCGCCAAGGCGAGGGTCACCTTCGACGAGGTGATCAGCTGCCACCACAACTACGTGTCGGAGGAGCGGTACGACGGCGTCGACCTGCTGGTGACCCGCAAGGGCGCGATCAAGGCCGGCTCCGGTGACTTCGGCATCATCCCCGGTTCGATGGGCACCGGCTCCTACATCGTCCGCGGCCTCGGCAACGAGGCGGCGTTCAACTCCGCCTCGCACGGCGCCGGCCGGAAGATGAGCCGCAACGCCGCGAAGAAGCGGTTCACCACCCAGGACCTGGTCGAGCAGACCAAGGGCGTGGAGTGCCGCAAGGACAGCGGCGTCGTGGACGAGATCCCCGGTGCGTACAAGTCGATCGAGAAGGTCATCGAGCAGCAGAAGGACCTCGTGGAGGTCGTCGCCCACCTGAAGCAGGTCGTCTGCGTCAAGGGCTGACCCGGGCGCAGGGCCCGCGGCTCCGGCGCCGCCGGGTGCCGGTCATGCGGAAGGGGGGCACCGCCGTGGCGGTGCCCCCCTTCTCGACGGTGCTCAGGCGGCGGCCGGCAGCTCGTCGAGGCCTTCCTGGACCAACTGGGCGAGGCGGTCCAGGGCCTCGTCCGCGCCCTCGGCGTCGGAGGCGAGGACGACCTCCTCGCCGCCCTGGGCGCCGAGGCCGAGCAGGCCGAGCATGGACGCGGCGTTGATCGGGGTGCCGCCGGGCTTGGCGATCGTGATCGGCACGCCGGTGGCCGTGACGGCCCGGACGAAGACGGAGGCGGGACGGGCGTGCAGGCCCTCGGCCCAACCGATGGTGACGCGGCGCTCAGCCATGAGACGTGCCTTTCCGGTGAAGCTGGTCATGGCCGGGGCAGGGGGGGTACCTTCGACCATGTTGTCTAGACCAGTGTTGCATGCAGGCAACCCCTGCGAGCCGCCGCGTTCAGGACTTGTGATTGTTTCTTTCGGGGGCATAACCCCCGGCCAGTGGCCGTCTCCACCCTGCCGCGACGACACGTCCGGCGCCATTCGGCTCGCCGCCGGATAACCTGACGAATGTGGACGACTCCGCGGTACCGCACCCCGAGCAGACCCCGCAGGATCCGCAGAACCGGCCGGCTCCCCAGCCCCGGCAGCACCAGGACGCGGACTACCCGCAGCACTGGGAGGCCGACGTCCTGCTGCGTGACGGCGGCACGGCCCGGATCCGGCCGATCACGCCCGCCGACGCCGGCCGGCTGGTCGAGTTCTACGAGCAGGTGTCGGACCAGTCCAAGTACTTCCGCTTCTTCGCGCCCTACCCGCGGCTCTCCGACAAGGACGTCCGCCGCTTCACCCACCACGACTTCGTGAACCGGGTCGGCCTCGCCGTGGTGGTCCGCGACCGCTTCATCGCCACCGTCCGCTACGACCGGATCGACGCCGACGGCCGCCCCTCGGAGACCGGCACCGACGCCGAGGTCGCGTTCCTGGTGCAGGACGCCCACCAGGGCCGCGGGGTCGCCTCCGCACTGCTGGAACACATCGCCGCGGTGGCCCAGGAGCGCGGCATCCGCCGCTTCCAGGCCGAGGTGCTGCCGGAGAACCGCAAGATGGTGAAGGTCTTCACCGACGCCGGCTACACCCAGCACCGCAGCTTCGCGGACGGTGTGGTCCACCTGGAGTTCGACCTGGAGCCGACCGCCGCCTCGCTGGCCGTGATGCGGGCGCGCGAGCACCGGGCCGAGGCGCGGTCCGTGCAGCGGCTGCTCACCCCGCGCTCGGTCGCGGTGGTGGGCGTCTCCCGCCACCCGCAGACCGTCGGCCGGGCGATCCTGCGGGACCTGCTCGGCGGGCTGCCGCACGGTGACGAGCGCCGCGTCTACGCGGTGAACCGCAACGCCCCGCCCGGCACCTCGCTGGACGGCGTCCCGGTGCACCGCTCGGTGCTGGAGATCCCCGGCCCGGTGGACCTCGCCGTGATCGCCGTCCCGGCCGCCGCCGTCCCCGCCGCCGTCGCCGACTGCGGCGCGCACGGTGTGCAGGGCCTGGTGGTGGTCACCGCCGGCTACGCCGAGACCGGCCCGGAGGGCCGCGACCGCCAGCGCGCCCTGGTCCGCCAGGCCCGGGCGGCCGGCATGCGGGTGATAGGCCCGAACGCCTTCGGCCTGATCAACACCGACCCCGCGCTCCCGCTCAACGCCTCGCTCGCACCCGTCCTGCCGCGCCGGGGCGGCTTCGGCATCTTCTGCCAGTCCGGCGCGATCGGCGTCGCCCTGCTGGAGGCCGCCCACCGCCGGGGCCTCGGCGTCTCCTCCTTCGCCTCGGTCGGCAACCGCTCCGACGTCTCGGGCAACGACTTCCTCCAGTACTGGGCGGAGGACCCGGCCACCGACGTCGTGCTGCTCTACCTGGAGTCCTTCGGCAACCCCCGCAAGTTCACCCGGATCGCCCGCCGGCTCGCCGCCGTCAAGCCGATCGTGGTCGTCAAGGGCGCCCGCCACACCGGCAGCCTGCCGCCCGGCCACGCCGTCCCGGTCACCGCCAGCGGGCTGCGCGACGCCACCGTCGACGCCCTGTTCGAGCAGGCCGGCGTCACCCGGGTGGAGACCATCACCGAGCTGTACGACACCGGGGAGCTGCTCGCGCTCCAGCCGCTGCCGCCCGGCGACCGGGTCGCCGTGGTCGGCAACTCCGACTCGCTCGGCCTGCTCACCCACGACGCCTGCCTCAGCGCCGGTCTGCGCCCCCGCACCCCGGTCGACCTCACCACGGCCGCCACCGGCGAGAACTTCCGGATCGCGCTGGACGTCGCACTCGCGGACCCGGCCGTGGACGCGGTGATCGCCGTCGCGATCCCGCCCATCGGCACCTCCGCGCACGCCTTCATGGGCGGCCGGCTGACCGGCCCGGACGATCCCGAGATGGGCTCCGACGACCCCGAGATCGCCGCCGCCCTGCTCGAAGCGGGCGAGCGCGCGAGGGAGTTGGGCAAGCCGCTGGTGCTCGCCCACCTGGCGCTGACCGACCTGCCGAGCCGGCTCCGCCCGGGCGGCATCCCCGCCTACCCGGCACCGGAGCGCGCCGTCCGCGCCCTCGCGCACGCCGTCCACCACGCCGAGTGGCGGCGCCGGACGGCCGAGGCGGAGGAGACCGCCCGCGTCCCGGAGCTGGACCGGATCGACGAGGGCGGCGCCCGCGACCTGGTCGAGGCGGCGCTCAGCACCCGGACCGCGATCGCCGCCCGCACCCAGCCCGGCGGTGCGCGGATCACCCTGCCGGAGGCCGGCACCACCGCGCTGCTCGCGCACTACGGCATCGACGTCTCCCCGACCCTGCCCGCGCCCGACGAGGAGTCCGCCGTCCGTGCCGCCGCGACGCTCGGCTACCCGGTGGCGCTCAAGGCGACCGCCCCGCACCTGCGCCACCGCCCCGACCTCGGCAGCGTCCGCCTCGACCTGACCGGCGAGCCGGGGCTGCGCCGCGCCCACCGCGAGCTGGACGCGCTGCTCGGCGGGGCCGCCCAGGCCGAACTCGTCGTGCAGCGCCTGGCCCCGCGCGGTGTGGACACCGTGATCGGGGCCACCGTCGACCCGGCGGTGGGCGCGATCCTCTCCTTCGGTCTGGCCGGCGCCCCGGCCGAGCTGCTCGGTGATGTTGCCCACCGTCTGGTCCCCGCCACCGACCAGGACGTCGCCGGTCTGATCCGCGAGGTTCGGGCGGCCCCGCTGCTGTTCGGCTGGCGCGGCGCCGAGGCGGTGGACACCGCCGCCCTGGAGGAACTGCTGCTGAGGGTGTCGCGGCTGGTCGACGATCTTCCGGAGGTCGCCTCGGTGGACCTCGAACCCGTGGTCGTCGCCCCGCACGGACTGGCGATCCTGGGGGCGCGGGTGCGGATCGCGCCCCTGCCCGTCCGCAGCGATCTGGGCCCGCGCGCGATGAGCACGCTGTAACCTTCCTTGGTTGCGCCCTGTCCGGGGGCGCTGTCGTCCGGAAGCTCGGCGCCGCGCCGCCCGCTTCGTCGGCGGACCATGCCAGGATGGAGTTATGGCGAAGACCGGTACCACCACCACTCAGGACCTGCGCTCGGCGATCGAGCGCAGCGGCTACTACCCGGCCCTGGTGTCCGAGGCGGTCGAGTCCGCGGTGGGTCCCGAGCCGATCAGCTCCTACCTGGTGCACCAGGAGACCACCTTCGACGCCAACGAGGTGCGCCGGCACGTCACCGTGCTGGTGCTGACCCCGACCCGTTTCGTGGTGAGCCACACCGACGAGCAGTCCGGCGGCGAGGCCGGCCCCGCGGTGCCCTACGCCACCACCTCCACCGAGAGCGTCCGGCTGGACCGGATCGGCTCGGTCGTGGTGAGCCGGATGGTCGCCAACCCGGAGACCTACACCCCCGGCACGCTGCCCCGCGAGGTCGTGCTGACCATCGGCTGGGGTGCCGTGCAGCGCCTGGACCTGGAGCCGGCCGGCTGCTCGGACCCGAACTGCGAGGCCGACCACGGCTACACCGGATCGGCCACCGCTGACGACCTGTCACTGCGGGTCAGCGAGGCGGGTGACGGCCCGGAGACGGTCGCCCAGGCCCTGGTGTTCGCCCGGGCGCTCTCCGACGCCACGATCAGCAACGGTCCGCGGGTCTGAGCCGACGCACCGGAAGCCAGGAAGTCAGCCTCTCACCCATGTCCTTCGCACCCGACGCCCACGACGCCTTCGAGATCCTCGACCCCGCCGCCGCCCCGGCCCCCCTGTACGGCGGCGGCTCGCTCTGTGACCTGCTGCCCTCGGTGGCGGCCGGACTCGGCGTGCCCGGCTTCACCGCCGCACTGCCGATCGCCCCGGCCGACCGGGTGGTGGTCTTCCTGGTCGACGGACTCGGCTGGGAGCTGCTGCTGCGCCACCCGGAGTACGCGCCGTTCCTCTCCTCGCTGATCGGCAGCTCGTTCGCCGGCACCGGCCGCCCGCTGACCGCCGGCTTCCCGTCCACCACCGCCACCTCGCTGGCCTCGGTCGGCACCGGGACCCCGCCCGGCCTGCACGGCCTGGTCGGCTACACGGTCGCGGTGCCGGGCGCCGGCCACCTGATGAACCAGCTGCGCTGGCAGCCGCCGGTCGCCCCGCACACCTGGCAGCCGTACCCGACGGTGTTCGAGCAGACGCACGCCGCCGGGGTGGCGACCGCCCAGGTCTCCTCGCCGCTGTTCGCCCAGACCCCGCTGACCCGGGTGGCGCTCTCCGGCGGCAGCTTCCTCGGCCGCACCACCGGCGAGGAGCGGATGGACCGGGCCGCCCGCTGGCTGGCCGAGCACGACCGCGCCCTCGTCTACACCTACGTGAGCGAGCTGGACGGCGCGGGGCACCGGTTCGGGGTGGACTCCGACGACTGGCGGATGACGCTGGACGCGGTGGACCGCCTGGCCCGCCGCCTGGCCGAGCAGCTGCCGCCGCGGTCGGCGATGTACGTCACCGCCGACCACGGCATGATCGACATCGCTCCGGAGGACCGGATCGACTTCGACGAGGACTGGGAGCTGGGCGCCGGCGTCGCCCTGCTCGGCGGCGAGGGCCGGGCCCGGCACGTCTACGCGGTGCCCGGCGCGGCCGCCGACGTGTACACGGTCTGGAGCGAGGTGCTGGGCGACCGGATGTGGGTGGCCACCCGGGACGACGCGATCGCGGCAGGCTGGTTCGGACCCTCCGTGGACGAGCGGGTCTACCTGCGGATCGGCGACGTGGTCGCCGCCGCCCGGGACGACGTCGCGGTGACCGCCTCCCGCAACGAGCCCGGCGAGTCCGCGATGATCGGTCTGCACGGCTCGATGACCCCGGTCGAGCAGTTCGTGCCCCTGCTCGAAGTCCGCACGTGAACCCCCTTGAAGTGAAAGGCCTTCGCACCACCCATGGCTGAACTGGTGTTCTTCTCGGGCACGATGGACTGCGGGAAGTCGACGCTCGCGTTGCAGATGGACCACAACCACGCCGCGCGCGGCCGGCAGGGGATCATCCTCACCCGCAACGACCGGGCCGGCGCGGCCACCATCTCCAGCCGGCTCGGCCTGCAGGCCGAGGCGGTCGAGGTGGCGGACGAATTCGACTTCCACGCCCACGTCGTGCACCGGCTCTCGGCCGGCGGCCGGGTGGACTACCTGATCTGCGACGAGGCCCAGTTCTTCGCCGCCGAGCAGGTCGACCAACTGGCCCGGGTGGTGGACGAACTCGGCATCGACGTGTTCACCTTCGGCATCACCACGGACTTCCGCACCCGGCTGTTCCCCGGTTCCCAGCGGCTGATCGAACTGGCCGACCGGGTGGAGGTCCTCCAGGTCGAGGCGCTCTGCTGGTGCGGCGCGCGGGCCACCCACAATGCCCGTACGGTGGGCGGCGTGATGGTGGTCGAGGGCGCCCAGGTCGTGATCGGCGACATCACGGTGCGCGAGGACGAGGTCGGCTACGAGGTGCTCTGCCGCCGGCACCACCGCCGCCGGCTGACCGCCGCCACCGCCCGCGTCTCGGTGCTCTCCCCGGACGTGCTGCCCTTCGAGGAGCAGCAGGCCTGACCCGCTCCTACCGGAGCCCCGCCTGCAGCACCGAGAAGTGCCCGCCCTGCGGGTCCGCCAGTCGCGCCACCGGTCCGCGCCCGCTCTCGTGCGGCTCCAGCAGCACCCGGCCGCCCAGCCGGATTGCCCGACGGGCCGTCAGTTCGACGTCCTGGACGGCGAAGTGGACTCGCCAGCGCGGCGGGTGGCCGCGCAACTCGGCGCCGTGCCGGATGCCCGCCACCGGCCGGCCGTCCACCAGCAGCGCGGACTCGCCGCCGGCGGGTGCCACCGGCCGCCCGAGCACCGCGCCGTAGAACACCGCGGCGCCCTCCTCGTCCGGCGTGAGCAGCTCGGCCCAGGCCGGTCCGCCGGGCTCGGGTCCGGCCTCGCGGCCGATGTGTTCCTCGCCCTGCCAGAGGCCGAAGACCGCGCCGGAGACGTCGGCCGCGATCGCCAGCCGTCCGGCCCGCTCGGCCTGGAGCGGCCCGACCGCCACCGTTCCGCCGCACTCGTGCACCAGTTGGGCCGTCCGGTCGGCGCTGTCCACCGCGAAGTAGGTGGTCCACTGCACCGGGAAGCCGGGCACCGCGGCGACGCCGAGGCCGGCGACCGGCGCACCGCCCGATTCGGCCCGGACGTAGTCACCGAGCTCGGTGGGGCCGGGGGTGTACGTCCAGTCGAGCAGCTCGCCGTAGAACGCGCGGGCGCCGGCCAGGTCGTCGGTCATCAGGCTGACCCAGCACGGCGTGCCCTGGGCCAGCCGGAGTGTCACCGCGGGCATGCGGGCCTCCTCACGGGGCGGTCGGCGCACGGACCTGCGCACGTGAGGGTGATGGTTCCACCCTGGCGCGCGTCGAACCCTCGGGCCGCGCGGAAAGTCCGGCAAAGACCGCACAAAGAGCGTTGAGTTGGTGGTGCTGCGCGAGAATGACCGCCATGACGACCTCTCACGATGACTCCCCGCTGGTGTCGGTGGCCGGCCTGCGGGAGGCGCTCGCCTCGGCGCGCCCGCCCGTCCTGCTCGATGTGCGCTGGCAGCTCGGCGGCCCTCCCGGCATCGAGGACTACGCGGCGGGCCATCTGCCCGGTGCGGGCTTCGTCGCGCTGGACACCGACCTCGCCGCCCCGGCCGGGCCCCCCGGGCGCGGTGGCCGTCACCCGCTGCCCGACCCGGAGGAGTTGGGCGCCGCACTGCGTCGCCTAGGGGTCCGCGCCGACCGTCCGGTGGTGGTGTACGACGGTGCGACCTCGCTGGCGGCGGCGCGCGCCTGGTGGCTGCTGCGCTGGGCCGGTCACCCGGACGTGCGGGTGCTGGACGGCGGGTTCGCCGCGTGGCAGGCGGCCGGGCTGCCGGTGACCACCGAGGTGGAGAGCCCGGAGCCGGGTGACTTCAAGCCGGTGCCCGGGCAGTTGCCGACGGTCGACGGGGACGGCGCGGCCGCGCTGGCCCGGACCGGTCTGCTGCTGGACGCGCGGGCGGGCGAGCGCTACCGGGGCGAGACCGAGCCGATCGACCCGCGGGCCGGCCACGTGCCGGGGGCGCTCTCCGCGCCGACCACCGAGAACGTCGGCCCGGACGGGCGGTTCCGGCCGGCCGCCGAACTGGCCGAGCGGTTCCGCGCGCTGGGCGCCGCCGAGCGGGAGACCGCGGTGTACTGCGGGTCCGGGGTGACGGCGGCCCACCAGATCCTCGCCCTGGCGGTGGCCGGGCTGCCGGCCGCGCTGTACCCGGGCTCGTGGAGCGAGTGGTCGAGCGACGAGAGCCGCCCGGTGGCGGTCACCGGGCAGCCCGGCTGATCGACGGAACGGGAGAGGGGTGGCGGGCCGGGCGGAGCCGGTGCGGGTCCAGCGGTCGCCGTTGCTGAGCACGACGCGGACGGTGTTGGCGCCCCTGGCCGCGATGTCGGCGATGGCGGTG
>NZ_JBEXYD010000045.1:0-62707 GCF_040630735.1 Kitasatospora sp. NPDC005748 | reverse complement strand
AGCTTCCTGGGCCCCTGCGGCTTCCGGTCCCCACGAATCTCGAAGTCCATCGCAACCCCTCAGCTGGGGTGTTGCAACGACCCTTAAAACCCAAGCTTCCGGCGGGCGGGGGCTCCCCGCGTCCGGCTCGTCGAACCCGCCGACCCCGGCCTACCGGCGGCCCCAGCGGGAGCGCGGCGGGCCGGCCGGGGCGGTCGGCAGGCCGGCGCCGCGCAGCGAGGCGAGGGTGCTGCGGTGGCGGCCCTCGTCCTCCAGGAGGGCGGCCAGCAGGCCGTCGTAGAGCCGCCGGTGCGGGGCGAGCGCGGTGGCGAGCCGGACGAGCTCGGCCGGCGGGCGCAGCGCCGCGAGGTCGCGCAGCAGGACGCCGGACAGTGGTTCCGGCAGGGTGCCGGCCAGGTCGGTGAGCTCGGCGGCGGGCCGGCCGGCGGCCTGGCGCAGCAGCGTCCGGGCGTCCTCGGAGCGGCCGGCCCGCTCCAGCCCGGCCGCGAGGGCGGCCAGCTCGGCGGTGGGCGCGGAGCCCCACTCCCAGAGCAGGGTGGCGCTGTCCGCGTGCTGGCCGGCCCGTTCCAGGGCCACCAGCAGGGCCGGCAGCGCGTCGGCCGGGTAGGCCCAGAGGGCGTGGAACAGTTCGGTCGCCTCCTGGGCCAGGCCGGCGGAGCGCAGTTCGGCGAGGGTGCTGGCGGCCTGTGTCGGAGTGCCGGCCGCGGCGCCGCGGGCCAGCTGGACGGAGGCGTCGGGCGGGCCGCCGCGGGCGAGCAGACCGGCCAGCCGGGCGGTGTCGAGCGGGAGGAGCAGGGCGGCGGCCTGGCCCAGCAGGGAGGTGATCTCCTGGGTGGCGCCCTGGCGGTGCAGAGCGGTGATCCGCTCGGCGAGGGCGGTCAGTTCGGCGGGGGAGCGGCGCCGGGGCGGCTCCGGTGGCTCTTCGGGCGCGGGCGGTGGCTGGGGCGCCGGGACCGTCCGGGGCGGGGTCGGTTCGCCGGCCTCCTCGGGGCGGGACCGCGGGGCGCCGAACCGGGCCCCGGTGGCGGGTGGCGGCGGAGCGGCTCGGCGCGCTGACGGGGCGTGCGCTCCTTCCTCCTCCCCCCGCACGCCCCCGAAGCGGGCGCCGGTGGGCTGCCGGGGCACTGGATTGCGGACCGGCGGCTGGCGCAGCCGGTCCTCCAGCGCGGTCAACTGCTCGCTGAGCTCCAGGCAGCGGGTGCCGAGCCCCTCGCGCAGCGTCCGCGCCTGGGCCAGCTGCCGCAGCAGTTCCGCGTCCGGCCGCTGCCGCTCCGGGACGGCCCGCACGGCCTCGGCGAGCCGTCGTTCGCGCTGGTTGGCGTACTGCCGGGCTCGCAGTAATTCGTCCAGCTCGGCACGGAGGTCGAGCGCGTCCTGTTCGCTCTCGCCGCTGTGCTGAGCCGGGGGTTGTTCCGTGTGCCGTATCCGCATGATCGCCGCACCCTGTCCATCTCGACCCTGACTGCGGGTCATCCTGGCGTCGATATACGGCGACAGAGTTACGGGAGTGCGTCGAAATGTTTGCGACTGCCGTCCAGGACCGCGCAGACGGCACCGGCGGTGAGCAAGCCGACGACGGCCGCCCGGAGCAGAGCCGCCTCGAAGTACGGGTCGGTGGACCACCGGACGGCCAGGTATCCCGCCCCCGCGCCGACGGCAGCGGGCAGGACGAGCCGGCCCGCGCGCCGGCCGACGGCGGCGATCAGCACCGCGGCGCCCGCCGCGGCGGCCAGCCGGGGCGTGCCGAAGCCCCCGGCGTACCGGAGGGCGAGGGCGGGGACGAGGAACAGCGCGAGGCCCCGGCCGAGGGAGTCCGTGAGCGCGGCCACGCGGGGACCGGCCGGGGCGCCGGGCCGTTTCGCCGCCAGGACGCGGGTCGCGCCGAGCACGGCGACCGCGGTGATCACGCCCGTGAGCCGTTCGCCGAGCCGGGAGAGGTTGTAGAGCAGCACGGTGTCGTAGAGGGCCAGCATCAGGGAGCCGAAGGCCCACAGCTCGACCGCGAGGACGAGCGGCCCGGGGGAGCGGGGCGCGGTGTCCGCCTCCCGCCCCGCGATCCGGGCGAGCAGCGGCGCGGTGACCAGCGCCGACACGACCCGGATGACCAGGTCGTCCACCGTGTACGGGTTGCGCAGCTCCCACTCCACCGCGCAGAACGCGACGGTGTACGAGGCGGCGGCGAGCGGGAGCAGCGGTGAGCGGGCCACCCGGACGTACAGCTGCCGGTCGAGCCGGCGCACCACGGCGAGGAA
This sequence comes from Kitasatospora sp. NPDC005748, assembly GCF_040630735.1. NCBI lineage: Bacteria > Bacillati > Actinomycetota > Actinomycetes > Kitasatosporales > Streptomycetaceae > Kitasatospora > Kitasatospora sp. NPDC005748. The sequence goes on along the minus strand of NZ_JBEXYD010000045.1, from coordinate 60,455 downwards.
GGCCAGCAGGACGAGCGGGAGTTCGAGGAAGGCCTGGACGCGCAGCACGGACGGCGCGAGCAGCTCGGGTGCGGGCGTGTGGGCGGCGACCCAGTCGACGAACGGGTTGCCGCGGGGCACGGCGAACCATCCGGGGGGCAGGTAGCGCGCGACGAACGCGGTGCTGCCGTCGTGCACGCGCTGGACGTAGACGGCGAAGGCCAGTTGGTTGAGGAGGATCAGCGCCACGACGGCGGCGAGCAACGCCTCCGGCCCGGGCGCTCCCCCGCGCCCGGGCCGGACCTCCCGCCGCAGCACCCTCGGGGTGAGGGCGAGCGCGGCGCCCACCGACAGCACCGCCGTGGCGTCCAGGGCCGGGGCGATCGTGCTCATCGGCTCCTCCGGCCGGTCGCGCTTTTCCGGCTCGTCGTGCTTGTGGCGCTCGTGGCGCTCGTGGCGCTCGTCGTGCTCGTCATGCCCGTCCTGCTCGTGGCGCTCGCGATGCTCACCGGGCCAGCCGGGTGCGGGCCTCCATCAGGGCGAAGCCGAGCAGGTTCTCCCCGCGCCAGTCGGCCGGTCGTGCGGCCCGTTCGTCGTCGGCGGCGAGACCGATGCCCCAGAGCCGGTCCACCGGGCTGGCCTCGACCAGCACGCGCTGCCGGGTGCCGAGGAGGTAGTCGCGGAGGGCGTCGTCCTGCCCGAACTTGGCGACATTGCCCGTCACCACCAGCTCGAACCGCCCGGCGGCCCAGGTGGGTTCGTTGAACCCCCGCACCTGGCGCCCCAGCTTCTTCGCCTCGGCCGGGGTCCGGGCGGCGAGGATCCGCGGCACGATCGCCTCGTCGCCGAACAGCCGGGCCTTCCCGGCCATCATCCAGTGCTCGGCGCTCGCGTACGTCACGCCGTCCACGGTGAAGGGGGACGGCCACCACTGGCTCAGCGCCCCCTGACCGACCGAACCGTCCTGCTGCGGCTGATGCCCCCAGAACATCAGCCACTTCGGCTCGGCGCCGGAGGCGACGGCCGCCACCAGCTCGGCCCGGTTGCGGGTGTCGAGGGGGTTCCCCTGCTCCATGCTGCTCATATCGTCATCCTGACGTAAAGGGGCCCGTGGTGCCAGTGATTTGATCGGGGCGGTCCGCCCGTGACCGGCTCCGGGAATGGGGCTGAATCCTTTGCGCGGGGGTGTGCCTCTTATGAATGTCTCCGACGAAAGGGTCGGACCGGACTGGGAGGTTCTCGTGATCGTTGGCATCGCCGTGGCTGTCGCGCTGTTGCTGCTGTGCACCTGCACCGTGGTCGTGATGAGGAAGCGGGGGCGGGGCCGTGGCTGACGCGGGGGGCTGGCCGGGGGAGCGCCTGGTCCACGCGGCGCAGCGGGGGGACGTCGACTCGATCGCCGCGCTGGTGTCGGGGGCGCACCCGCATGTGCGGCGGTTCGCCCGGACGTTGTGCGCCTCGCCGGAGGATGCCGAGGACGCGGCGCAGGAGGCGCTGATCATCCTGTACCGCAAGATCGGGATGCTGCGGGCCTCCGGTGCGCTGGCGTCGTGGATGTTCCGCATCGTGCGCAACGAGTGCCTGCGCCGGGCGCGGGTACTGCGGCGCGACCCCGCGCCGTCGGGGGACGACACCGTGCTGTCGGCCGAGGAGGAGGTGCTGCGACGCCTGGAGGCCGGGCGGGTGGCGGCGGCGATCGCCGCGCTCCCGGCCGACCAGCGGCGGGTGCTGGTCATGCGGGACATCCAGGGCCTCGACGGGCGGACGGTCGCCGACGCGCTGGGGCTGAGCGGCGCGGCGATGAAGTCACGACTGCACCGGGCGCGATCGGCCGTCCGCTGCGAGCTGCGGGCCGCACCCGAGACCGTCCTTGGAGGCATCGATGAGTGATCGACCCGACTTCGCGAGTGCGTCCCTGCCCCGCCACCTGGTGCGCGGCGCGGTGGGGTTCGGCGGCCTGATCGGCGCCTTCGCGCTGCTCCCGGTGGTGGGGCCGGCCGCGCTGCTGCTCCTCCCGATCGGCGTGCTCGCCCTGCGCGGATGCCCGATGTGCTGGACGATCGGGCTGATCCAGACCGTCTCGCGGGGCCGCCTGGAGCGCTCCTGCACGGCGGACGGCCAGTGCCGGCTGACCGTCGCCGGGGCCGGCTGACGACGCCCCGCGCACCCGAGCGCGCCCGACCGCGACTTCGCGGGCGGGCGCGCGGGCTGTGCGGGAGCCGGTCGTGACCCGGCCGTCCGGGGTCACCCGATGGAGCGGGGGAGCCGGGTGGTCAGGTACAGGATGCTGAAGGAGCCGAGCAGTTGGACGGCGAGGCAGAGGGCCAGCGCGCGGTCCATGCCCACGGTCGGGGCGAGGGCCAGGTAGAGGCTGCCGAGGGTGGCCACGCCGAGGGCCAGGCTGGACTGCTGGCTGGTGGCGAGGACGCCGCTGCCGACGCCCGCGCGGTCGGCGGGGACCTTGGAGAGGACCACCCGGAACAGCGGGGTGCCGATCAGGCCCTGCCCGATGCCCGCGAGCGCGACCCCGGGGGCCATCCGCAGCGGGGAGAAGTGCGACCAGTCGGCGAGCACCGTCAGGATCAGGGCGGCCAGGCCGAGCGCCTGGACGACGGCGCCGGCGGTCAGTACCCGGCTGCCGAAGCGGCCGATCAGCCGGGGGCCGGCGAGCGAGGCCCCGAAGTAGCCGACGGCCATCGGGACGAGCGCCCAGCCGGCCGCCACCGGGCCGAGCCGCAGGCCCTGCTGGAGGGCGATCGCGATCACGAACATGAAGCCGCCGAAGCCGCCGAAGTAGGGGAGGGCGATGCCGAGCCCGCGCCGCATCTCGGGGATCCGCAGCAGGCTGGGCGGCACCAGCGGGGTGGCGCCCCGGCGTTCGGCGCGGGTCTCGACCAGGGCGAAGGCGACCGCGAACACCGGGGAGAGCGCGAGCAGCACCCAGGACCAGAGCGGCCAGCCGGCGGCGCGGCCCTCCATCAGCGGGACGAGCAGGGCGAGCATGGTCGCGGTGAGCAGCAGGGTGCCCAGGACGTCCACCCGGGCGGCCTGCGGGGAGCGGCTCTCCGGCACGTACCGGAGGGCGAGGACGAGGGCGAGCAGGGCGAACGGGACGTTCAGCAGGAAGACCGAGCGCCAGCCGGTGCCGAGGACGTCGGCGGCGACCAGCATCCCGCCGAGCACCTGGCCGACCACCACCGAGATCCCGGCGACCGCGCCGTAGACGCTGAGCGCGTGGGCGCGGCGGGCGCCGTGGGTGGCGGCGGTGATGGTGCCGAGGACCTGGGGGACGATCAGGGCAGCCGAGGCGCCCTGGGCGGCGCGGGCGGCGACCAGCGACCAGGCCCCGGGAGCTAGCCCGCAGGCGAGCGAGGTGAGGGCGAACGCGGCGGCGCCGACCACGAAGAGCCGTCGGCGGCCGAAGATGTCGCCGAGCCGGCCGCCGAGGACGAGCAGGACGGCGAACGCGATGCCGTACCCGGCGGCGACCAGCTCCAGCACGGCGGGGCCGGCGGCGAGGTCGCGGTCGATGGTGGGCAGGGCGACGTTGACGATGAAGAAGTCGAGCATCGGCAGGAACGCCCCGAGCAGTACGGTGACCAGCCCGGCGGTGCCGATCGAAGCGGTGCCGATCGAAGCGGTGCTCGGCGAGCTGGTGCCGGAGGCGGCAGAGGCGGTGGTGCTACCGGTGGTGGTACCGGCCGTGGTGGAGCCGGTGGGGCGGGCTGACGCGGCAGTGGTGGTGGTCGTGGCGACGGCGAGTTGTTGGGTCACGGGTCATACGATCTTCCGTCCGACAACCTGGTACCAGAGTGTGCTTATCCAGGTATCAGAAGTACCTGGCACCCGGCTCCCGCATGGCGCATGCTGAGTCCATGAGCCTGACCACCGCGTCCGTCCGAAGCACCACCGCGTCCGCCGGGTCGACCGCGACCGCGAGCCCCGCAGCCGCTCCGTCGACCCCGCTCGCCGCCGAGGCCCGACGGCACGAGCTGGCGGCGTTCCTGCGCAGCCGCCGCGAGCGGATCGCACCGGAGCAGGTGGGCCTGCCGACGACCGGCCGCCGCCGGACGCCGGGGCTGCGCCGCGAGGAGCTCGCGCAGCTCGCCGCCGTGGGGGTCACCTGGTACACGTGGCTGGAGCAGGGCCGGGACATCCAGGTCTCCACCCAGGTACTGGACGCCGTCGCCCGTGCACTGCGGCTCGATCCGGCCGAGCGGTCGCACCTGTTCGCCCTGGCGGCCGCCGAGGACCCCGCTCCGGTGCTGGAGTGCCCGACGGTGACCCCGGCGGTGCGGCTGGTGCTGGAGCAGATGGCGCCGATGCCGGCGGCGGTGATCAACGCCCGGTACGACATCCTGGCGCACAACCCCTCCTACACCCACCTGGTCGGGAACGTCGACGAGTTGCCGTTCGAGGAGCGGAACCTGGTCTGGATGGCGTTCACACCGTCGCGCTTCCGGGACGTGCTGGTGAACCACGAGCAGGAGCGCGAGGGAATGGTGGCCCGGTTCCGGTCGGGCATGGCGGACCACACCGCCGAACCGGCCTGGAAGGCACTGCTCGCCCGGCTGCGCAAGGCCTCGCCGGACTTCGAGGCGGCCTGGCAGCGGCACGACGTCCAGCGGCCCGGCAACGGACTCAAGCAGTTCCTCATCCCGGGGGTCGGGCTGCTGCACTGCGACTACACGAGCTTCTGGCTCGGGCCCCGCCCCAGCACCCGCCTGATCGCCTACACCCCCAGGGACGAGGAGACCCGGGCACGGATGGCCCTCATGGCGGACGGCCTCTGACCCGGACGGCCGTCGGACCACCCGTCGTACCGCCCGTCGGGCCCGGCCGCCGCCGAGCCGGCCCGTCGCGCCCGGTACCGGCCCCGACACCGGCTCGGCAGCCGCCGCGCCCCGACCGAGCGCCAGGCAGAGGACGGCCAGCGGCAGCTCGACACCGCAGGCCATCACCAGGGCGGCGAGCAGCGGCAGCCCGCGTCCGGCGGTGCCGACGTCGGCCAGGGCGTCGCCCGCGAGCAGCAGCGCCACCACGCAGGCGGGCCCGAGCGCGGCCGGACTGCGGCGGCGCAGCAGCGCGTCCAGCCAGAGCAGGGCGCTCAGCTCGCCCAGGTCGAGGACGACCCAGACGGTCTCGTGGCAGAGCACCAGCACGGCCAGCCAGGGCAGCAGGGCCAGCGCCGCCAGGGCGGGCACCTGCGGAGCCCAGCCGGGCAGCGCCGGGGCGGTCGGCCGGCTCGGCCGGATGCGCGGAGCCGGCCAGGTGAACGACGTCGGCCAGGCTCCCGGCAGGACAGCGGCGCTCACCGTGCGCTCCGGCCGGGCGTGCGGACCCGCTCCAGCGACCGCCGCACCCGGCCGGTCGGGTGCTCCACCAGGACGCCGCCGAACGGGCCCCGCGCCCAGGCGAGCCAGAACTCCCCGGCCACCGTGACCACCTCGGTTGCCTCGACCACCCCGGCCCGCCGCACCGCCCGGCGCAGCCGCCCGGCGGTGAAGCCCACGGCGGGCACCGGGCCGCCCTGCGGCAGCCGGCCCCAGACCAGCCCGTACGACTCCCGCGCGCCGATGGCCGGGCACCGCCGGGCGCCGCGCAGCAGCTCCGGGGCGAGCCGGGCCGCGACCACGACGTCGACCAACTCGCCGTGCTCGTACACCTCCAGCGCGGCCCGCCCCCGGGACGCCGGGACGCCCCGCACCGACCAGGGCCCGAGCAGCCCGAGCGGGCCCGCCGACCCGAGCGGGCCGACCGGCCGCGCCCACGCGGCGCCGGCGTCGCCGAGACCGGCGGCGGGCCGCAGGTGCGGCGCGGTGGTGGAGTGCGAAGGAGTGCTCGTCATGCCGTCAAGACTTCCGTGGACGGCGCTCGCTGTCGGTAGTGCACCACACCGAATCAGGGGTGTACCCAGCTACACCCCAGGTCTCCACTCCCCTTCATGGCGGCCGTCGATCTTCGCGCCCTACGCTGTCCGTCATGCCCTCCACCCCGCTGCGCCGTGCGCTCGCCAGGAGCGTCGGGCGGCCGCTGTGGGCGGCCGTCTGGCGCGACACCCGGTTCATAGCCGCCGGCGTCCCACTGGCCGCGCCGATCTGGCTGGCCGTCCTCTACCTCAAGGTGTTCCTGCTGGTCCTCGGCCTGAGCCTGGCCGGCATGCGCCTGCTGACGACGGCCCAGCGCGGCCGGTTGCGCGCCCTGCGCGGGGTCGAGGTGCCGCCGCTGCTCCGTCCGGTCCGGACCTCGGCCGGTCCGCTGACCGGGCTGCGCACGGGGGTGAGCTGGCGTCAGGTCGGCTACCACCTGCTCGCGGGCCCGCTGCTCGCGCTCGGCGCCGTCGGGCTGCTCTACGCCTGGGGCGCGGGCCTGGTGATGGCCACCGTCTACGGCTGGACGTGGCTGATGCCGTCGTCGAGCCCGGTCCGCGGGCAGCTGGTCACGCTGGACGTCGCGGTCACCGTGGGCGGCGTGCTGCTGCTCCTCGTCCTGCCGTGGGCGACGGTCCTGCTGGCCCGGCTGGAGGAGTGGACGGCCCTGCGGCTGCTCGGCCCCGGCCGGGCGGAGGCCCTGGAGCGCCGGGTCGAGGAGATCGCCGAGAGCCGGGCCGGCCTGGTCGACGCCGTCGACGCCGAGCGCCGCCGGATCGAGCGCGACCTGCACGACGGCGCCCAGCAGCGGCTCACCTCGCTGGCGATGAACCTGGGCCTGGCCCGGCGCACCCTCAAACACGCCCCGCCCGAGGTCATGCAGGTGATAGTGGACGCGCACGAGGAGGCCCAGGCCGCCATCGACGAACTGCGGGACCTCGTGCGCGGCCTGCACCCCGCCGTTCTGGAGGACCGCGGCCTGGACGCGGCGCTGTCCGGCATCGCCGCCCGCTCGCCGCTGCCGGTGCGCGTCGACGTCGCCCTGACCGAGCCGGTCGCCCCGACCGTCGAGGCGGTCGCCTACTTCACCGTCTCCGAGGCGCTGACCAACGTCGCCAAGCACGCCCGTGCCTCCCGGGTCGACCTCTCGGTGCGGACGGCGGGCGGCCGGCTGCGCCTGGTCGTCAGCGACGACGGTGTCGGCGGCGCGGACGCCGCGCGCGGCACCGGCCTGACCGGGCTGCGCAAGCGCGCCGCCTCGGTCGACGGCACGCTGTCCGTTCTGAGCCCCCTCGGGGGCCCCACCACCATCACCGTGGAGTTGCCGTGCGTGCTGTGATCGCCGAGGACTCGGTCCTGCTGAGGGTCGGTCTGGTCAAGGTCCTGGAGGCCGTGGGCTTCGAGGTGGCGGCCGCGGTCGGGGACGCCGAGGCGCTGCTCGCCGCCGTCGAGGAGCACCGTCCGGCGGTGGTGGTGGCGGACGTCCGGATGCCGCCCGACTACACCGACGAGGGCGTCCGGGCCGCACTGATGATCCGCCGGCAGTGGCCGGAGGTCGCGGTGCTGCTGCTCTCGCAGTACGTCGAGGAGCGGTACGCGGCCGATCTGCTGGCCACGAACACCAGTGGGGTGGGCTACCTGCTCAAGCAGCGGGTGGCCAACGTGGACGACTTCGTGGACGCCCTCCAGCGGGTGGCCGAGGGCGGCACCGCGCTGGACCCGGAGGTGGTCGCCCAGCTGCTGGTCCGCCGCCACCGCGATCCGCTGGAGAAGCTGACCCCGCGCGAGCGGGACGTGCTCGGCCTGATGGCGGAGGGCCGCTCCAACGCGGCGATCGCCGCCGCCCTGGTGGTCAGCGACAGCGCCGTGGCGAAGCACATCAACTCGATCTTCACCAAGCTCGAACTGCCGCCGGCCGACAACAGCCACCGCCGGGTGCTCGCGGTGCTGCGGTTCCTGGAGGTCGGGTAGCCGTGGGCGCACGTCGGGCCTGGCAGATCACCGGGACGCTCACGCTGGCCTTCGCCATGCTGTTCGGCGCCGTGCAGACCTGGGCGGTGGTGGTGCAGCAGAAGGCGGTGTCCGAGCACTCCTACCAGGTCGCGGTGACCAGGGTGGAGCTGGACACCGGGACGGCGGAGGTCCGGATCAAGCCGGGCGTCCCCGGACGGGTGACGATGAGGCAGTACCTGGACTGGACGGTCCGCAAGCCCACGGTCTCGGCGATCTTCCAGGGGGATGTCCTCACCGTCCGGATGCGCTGCAACCAGCTGCTGCCGGCGGTGGACGTCGGCTGCGGCGCCTCGATCGATCTGGAGGTACCGGCCGCGGCCTCGGTGTCCGGCGGGGGGACGTCCGGTGCCCTGGAGGTCCGGGACCTCACCGGGGACGTCCGGCTCACCGCGACCTCGGGCGCGATCCGGCTGACCGGGCTCTCCGGACAGCTGTACGCACGCACCACCTCCGGGGAGCTGAAGGCCGCCGGCCTCGGGTCGCCGCGGGTGGAGGTGAGGGCCTTCTCCGGGGAGATCGACCTGGGCTTCGTGCGGCCGCCGCAGCTGGTGGACGCCGGTGCCACCTCCGGGTCGGTGGCGATCGGACTCCCGAAGGGCTCCCGGTACGCCTTCGACTTCAGCGGCGCCGCCGGTCCGGGCGACCGCCACATCGACCCCGAGCTGGCCGACTCCACCAGCTCCGACACCGTCCGGGTGGTGACTACGTCGGGTTCGGTGCGCATCGTCACCGCGGCGGGCTGACGGACAAGGGCCGACGGACGTGGGCCAACGGACAAGGGCCAATGGACGCGGGCCAACGGACAAGGGCCGACGGAGGCGGGCCCACGGACGAAGGCCAACGGCCAAAGGCCCACCGCCCGGCCCCCGGAAGGGCCCGGTGAGCAGCGCCGACCGGCCCCGGCGCGCGGTGGGGGACAATGAAGAGTCCCGAGCCCCCGTCCACGAGGTCAGCCGCGCATGACAGCCACGCTCGACACCACCGCGTCCGCCCCGGCATCCGCGCCCGCGCCCGCCACGGCACCCGCCGCCGCGAACGCGGCCGCCGGCGAGCCCGCGGCCGCCCCCGCGCCCGCGACCAGCTCCGAGTTCGCGCCGCTGACGATCGGCCCGATGCGGGTGTGGCCGCCGGTCGTCCTGGCACCCATGGCCGGCATCACCAACGCGCCCTTCCGCACCCTCTGCCGCGAGCAGAGCGGCGGCAAGGGCCTGTACGTGAGCGAGATGATCACCACCCGGGCCCTGGTCGAGCGCAACGCCAAGACCATGCAGCTGATCAAGTTCGACGCGAGCGAGAAGCCGCGCTCGATCCAGCTGTACGGAGTGGACCCGGTGACCGTCGGCAAGGCCGCCCGGATGATCGCCGACGAGGGCCTGGCCGACCACATCGACCTCAACTTCGGCTGCCCCGTCCCCAAGGTGACCCGCAAGGGCGGCGGCTCGGCGCTGCCGTACAAGCGCAACCTGCTCCGCGAGCTGTTGCGCGAGGCCGTGGCGAACGCGGGGGACCTCCCGGTCACCATGAAGATGCGCAAGGGCATCGACGACGACCACCTCACCTACCTGGACGCGGGCCGGATCGGCGCCGAGGAGGGCGTGGCCGCCATCGCCCTGCACGGGCGCACCGCCGCCCAGCACTACGGGGGCACGGCGGACTGGTCGGCGATCGCCCGGCTGCGCGAGTCCGTCCCGGCGCACATCCCGGTGCTCGGCAACGGCGACATCTGGTCGGCGGACGACGCGGTGCGGATGATGCGCGAGACCGGCTGCGACGGGGTGGTGGTCGGGCGCGGCTGCCTCGGCCGGCCGTGGCTGTTCAAGGACCTGGTCTCGATCTTCGAGGGCGAGGTCGACTACGCCCGCCCGAGCTTCGCCGACGTGGCGCGGGCGATGGTGCGCCACGCGCAGCTGCTCGGGGAGTGGCTGGGGGACGAGACCCGCGGCGTGATCGACTTCCGCAAGCACGTCGCCTGGTACACCAAGGGCTTCTCGGTCGGCTCCGAGCTGCGGGTGAAGCTGGCGAACTCCTCCTCCTTGGCCGAATTGGCCGAAACCCTGTCCATGGTGGAGCAGTCGCAGCTCTGGCCGGCCGGCGCGGACGGGCCGCGCGGGCGTACGAGCGGCAACAACCGGGTGGTTCTCCCGGAAGGCTGGTTGGACGATCCGTATGACTGCGCTCTTCCCAGTGCAGACGCCGAATCGGACACCTCTGGCGGTTGATCTGGCCGCTTCGGCAAAAATGGCGCTCAGCGACCCCTTGCCACCGCGTCCCAGCCCTCTTGTCCCATCTGGACAAGAGGGCTCCTTTTTGGTGTACGAGTATCACGGAAAGAGCACGAATCCGGACGCAGTGCGACGATCGGCCGAGGAGACCTACGCCCGACGGGCGAGATGCGTCCGTGACGCTTGCCACATACGGTGGCGACTGACGGCCCTTCAGGTGACGAAATGGACAGGTCGGCAGGGAATCGCTTCCCGAAGGGGGTGGCGCGGGATCGGGTGCTCGGGGTGCAGGAAATCAAGCCGGGGCAACGCGCTGGACCGTCGACCGCTACCCTGCGTCCCTCTCGTGTGATCTTCCTGTTTCCTTGAGTTCAAGACTTGAAGGAATGCTCGCGTCATCCGGACGATTTCACCAACAGAGGTGAACGCCTTTACGTGCATTCGATCTGTTGGGTTACCACTGGGTACCGGCCTCATACGGCCTATTGGCGGCGCAGAAGCGCCTTCGAAATGGGTATGTTCTCCGGCGTCAGGGCAACCGTGTGCGAGGAGACCGACCCGTGCCGTCCCAGCAGAAGTTTGTTTACTCCTTCACCGAAGGAAACAAGGACCTCAAGGATCTTCTCGGCGGCAAGGGCGCGAACCTGGCCGAGATGACCAACCTGGGCCTCCCCGTCCCTCCGGGGTTCACCATCACCACCGAGGCCTGCAAGGTCTTCCTGGAGACCGGCAGCGAGCCCGCCTCCCTCCACAAGGAGATCAGCGCCCACCTGGACGCCCTTGAGCAGGAGATGGGCAAGCAGCTCGGTCAGGCCGACGACCCGCTGCTGGTCTCGGTCCGGTCCGGGGCCAAGTTCTCCATGCCCGGCATGATGGACACCGTCCTGAACATCGGCCTCTCCGACACCTCGGTGGTCGGTCTGGTCGCGCAGTCCGGCAACGAGCGTTTCGCCTGGGACTCCTACCGCCGCCTGGTCCAGATGTTCGGCAAGACCGTGCTGGGCGTCGACGGCGAGCTGTTCGAGGAGGCCCTGGACGAGGCCAAGCACGCCAAGGGCACTGTCAACGACCTGGACCTGGACGCTTCCGACCTCCAGGAACTGGTCGAGGTGTTCAAGGGCATCGTCCAGCGCGAGACCGGCCGGGCCTTCCCGCAGGACCCGCGCGAGCAGATGGACCTCGCCATCCACGCCGTCTTCCACTCCTGGAACGGCGACCGCGCGCGGCTCTACCGCCGCCAGGAGCGCATCCCGAACGACCTGGGCACCGCCGTCAACGTCTGTTCCATGGTGTTCGGCAACCTCGGCGAGGACTCCGGCACCGGTGTCGCCTTCACCCGCGACCCCTCCACGGGCGCCGTCGGCGTCTACGGCGACTACCTCTCCAACGCCCAGGGCGAGGACGTCGTCGCCGGCATCCGCAACACCCTGCCGCTCGCCGATCTCGAACAGCTCGACAAGAAGTCGTACGACGAGCTGATGACGATCATGCAGAAGCTCGAGAACCACTACCGCGACCTCTGCGACATCGAGTTCACCATCGAGCGCGGCAAGCTCTGGATGCTCCAGACCCGGGTCGGCAAGCGCACCGCCGCCGCCGCCTTCCGGATCGCCGTCCAGCTGGTCGACCAGGGCCTGATCGACCTGGACGAGGCCCTGATGCGGGTCACCGGCGGTCAGCTCTCCCAGCTGATGTTCCCGCGCTTCGCGCCGAACGCCGAGTCCAAGCAGATCGCCTGGGGCCTGGCCGCCTCGCCCGGCGCCGCGATCGGCAAGGTGGTCTTCGACTCCTACACCGCCGTCAAGTGGTCCCGGTCCGGCGAGAAGGTCATCCTGGTCCGCCGCGAGACCAACCCGGACGACCTGGACGGCATGATCGCCGCCGAGGGCATCCTCACCTCGCGCGGCGGCAAGACCTCGCACGCCGCCGTCGTCGCCCGCGGCATGGGCAAGACCTGTGTCTGCGGTGCCGAGGAGCTGGAGGTCGACACCAAGCGCCGCCGGATGACCACCTCCGACGGCCTGGTGCTGGAAGAGGGCGACATCGTCTCCATCGACGGTGCGAGCGGCAAGGTCTACCTGGGCGAGGTACCCGTCCTGCCGTCCCCGGTGGTCGAGTACTTCGAGGGCACCCTGCACGCCGGCGCCGACGTCCAGGGCGGTCTCGTCCAGGCCGTGCACCGGCTGATGTCGCACGCCGACGGCCGCCGCCGGCTGGCCGTGCGGGCCAACGCCGACAACTCCGAGGACGGCGGCCGCGCCCGTCGCTACGGCGCCCAGGGCATCGGCCTCTGCCGCACCGAGCACATGTTCCTCGGCGAGGAGCGCCGCAAGGAGGTCGAGCACCTGATCCTGGCGGACAACGACAAGGACCGCGAGACCGCGCTCTCCACCCTGCTGCCGCTGCAGAAGGGCGACTTCCTGGAGCTCTTCCAGGCGATGGACGGGCTGCCCGTCACCGTTCGCCTGCTCGACCCGCCGCTGCACGAGTTCCTGCCGGACATCACCGAGCTCTCGGTGCGCGTCGCCCTCGCCGAGGCCCGCAAGGACCCGAACGAGAACGACCTGCGACTGCTCCAGGCGGTGCACAAGCTGCACGAGCAGAACCCGATGCTCGGCCTGCGCGGCGTCCGCCTCGGCCTGGTCATCCCCGGCCTGTTCGGCATGCAGGTGCGGGCCATCGCCGAGGCCGCCGCCGAGCGCAAGCTGGCCGGCGGGGACCCCCGCCCCGAGGTGATGATCCCGCTGGTCGGCACCGTCCAGGAGCTGGAGCTGGTTCGCGACGAGTGCGATCGCGTGCTGGCCGAGGTCGCCCAGTCCACCGGCGTCCAGCTGGACATCAAGCTCGGCACCATGATCGAGCTGCCCCGGGCCGCCCTGACGGCCGGCCAGATCGCCGAGGCCGCCGAGTTCTTCTCCTTCGGCACCAACGACCTCACCCAGACGGTCTGGGGCTTCTCCCGGGACGACGTGGAGGCCTCGTTCTTCACGGCCTACCTGGAGAAGGGCATCTTCGGGGTCTCCCCGTTCGAGACCATCGACCGCGACGGTGTCGGCGCGCTGGTCAAGCACGCCGTCGAGGCCGGCCGGGCCACCCGCCCCGACCTCAAGCTGGGCGTCTGCGGCGAGCACGGCGGCGACCCGGAGTCGGTGCACTTCTTCCACGAGGTGGGGCTGGACTACGTCTCCTGCTCCCCCTTCCGGATCCCGGTGGCGCGCCTGGAGGCAGGCCGCGCCGCCATCGAGACGGCGGGCAGCGACTCGCGCTGACGCGGAGCCCCGGCCAGGCATCGGCCGGGGCGCCGCCGACGCGGTCGCTGACCGCACCCCCTCCCACCGGGGAGGGCGTACACCGGAGCTCGGCGCAGGAGAACCGGCGTACGTAACGCGAGCGGGGCGGGAACGGACAATGGCGTCCGTTCCCGCCCCGCTCGTCTGTCTGTGCGGAAGACCCGCGGGGAACGGCGGGCAACGGCGGGCAACCGCGGGGACTCTGCCCGAAGGTCTGCCCGCCCGGCCGCCCGGGTCTGCCCGTCCGGTCCGCCATGCCGTTCCTCTGCCCACCCGCGCCGCCCACCCGCGCCGCCCGCCCGTCGCACCCGACGGGCGGCCGCGGGTGTGGCCGCGGCCACGCGTGTGGCTGGCCGGCCACGGCCCGGCCGGCTGCCAAGCTGGAGCGCATGACCAGCAAGAACCGCCTGTTCACCCTGGTGGCCGTCCTCCTCTGCGCGCTCGCCGCGCTCGCCGGGTGCCAGCTCTCGAACGACGGGGCGGACAGCCCGAAAGCCACCGCCGCCGCCTCCACCGGAGCGAGCGCCACCGGCCCGAAGCCCTCCGCTCCGAAGTCCTCCCCGCCCGCCGGCACCACTCCGCCCCCGGCCGGCGGCTGGGTGCCCACCGACGCCGCGCTGGCCGACGTCTGCCGCACCAAGCTGCCCGCCCAGGCCGTCGACACCCTCGGCCTGATCGCCAAGGGCGGCCCCTACCCGTACCGCTCGGACGGCATCGTCTTCGAGAACCGGGAGAACCGCCTCCCGCGCAAGGCCTCCGGCTACTACCACGAGTACACCGTCGTGACCCCGGGCTCCGGCGACCGCGGCGCCCGACGCGTCGTCACCGGCGGTACCGGGGAGCAGTACTGGACGGCCGACCACTACGGCTCCTTCCTGGAGATCGACGCCCGCTGCTGAGTCATCGGCCCTCGAAAGTACTTTCCACATCGGAAAGTAGATGCCATAGTGGAAGTACCAGCCACGCCGGGGCGCCCACGGGGGCCCCGGGCACTCCAGGGGGATCCATGAACGCCGCCGAACCCGCCGACCCGTCCGCCGCCGACCTGCCCGCCGCCGAGGCGCTGCGCCTGGCCGACCGGGCCAGGGCCGCCGCCCAGGCACCGGGCCGCCTTCCCGGCTGGTACGGACCGGCCTTCGCGGTGGCGTTCACCGTCTACGGCACCGGCGTCGGACAGGCGATCGGAGCCGGGATGGGCTGGCTGGGCGGGCTGTTCGGGGCGCTCTTCGCCGCCCTGACGGGCGCGCTGGCCCGGGTCGCCGTGAACCAGGGCGGCATCGTGCACCGCATGGCGCCCGGCATCGGTCGGCCAGTGGTCCTGGCCGTCCTCGCGGTGATCCTGGTGGGCCTGGCCGCCCTGCTGCTCGCCTGGCTGGCGGGCGGCGGTGCGCGCTGGATGGGCGCGGCGGCGGGCTTGGCGGCGGGCGCGGCCTTCTGGGTGGCCACGGACCGGCTCACCGCGTCGATCCGCCGGATGCCGGCGGCCCGCTGATGCCGGCCGCGCTCGACCCGCTGCTCCAGCACCCGACCCGGCTGATCGTGCTGGCCTTCCTGAGCGCCTGCACCGAGGCCGAGTTCGCCACCGTCCGGGACCACTGCGAGGTCTCCGACTCGACGCTCAGCAAGGCGGCAGCCGCCCTGGAGGACGCCGGATACGTGGTGGTGAAGAAGGGGTACGTCGGCAAGCGTCCGCGGACCTGGCTCGGCGCCACCAAGGCCGGCCGCAAGGCGCTGGCCGCCCACCTCGCCGAACTCCAGCGGCTGGTGGCCGCGGCCGAGTCCGCCGGCGCCGCCCAGGACCCGGCCTGAGCCCACGCGCCGACCGGACCGCGCCCGCCCACCGGTACGCCCGCAAGTCGCTACGCCCGCACACCGCCGCCCCCGCAGGCCCGCCGCCCTACCGGGCCCGCCGCCAGCCGATCCGCGCGTGCGGCCCGTGCGGGCCGGTGGCGAGCAGGGTCCGCAGCTCCCGCAGCACGGGCTCCGGCTCCCGCCGCAGCTGCACCGGCGTGGCGCGGACGACCGGGAGTCCGGCGGCGGTGAGGCGGTTGGCCCGCGCCAGCCCGCGCTCGTGGTCGGCCGGGCGCAGGTGCCAGGCCCGGGAGTCGATCTCCAGTGCCACGCAGGCCTGCGGCCAGTAGGCGTCGGGGACGGCGAGGAAGCGCCCGTCCAGGAACAGCACCGGGTTCCAGAGCGGCTCCGGCAGGCCGGCCCCGCGGACCAGCTCACGGGCCTCGCCCTCGACGACCGAGCGCACCCCGGCGGTGAGGTCCTCCACCACCTGGGCGACCTGCGGCAGTGCGAGCGCCCCCGGCCGGGTGAGCAACTGGTCCAGCAGCTCGCCGAGATCGCAGTGCCGCCGCTGGACCGCCTCCGCGCAGAGCGCCCGGAACCGGCGCCGACCGCCCTCCCGCGGTACGAGGTCGGCCAGGGCCCGGGCGACCGTCGTGCTCCAGAGCCCGTCGTCCCGCTCGAACCCGCCCGGCAGTGGCCCGGCGGCCCGGTGGATCCGGACGAAGCCCCGGTCCGAGACCCGGCGCGGGCCCGCGATCAGCACGTCGACGTCCCCGAGGTCCGCCGGGTGCCCGGCGGACGGCAGCCCGGCCGAGGCCAGGACCGCCTCCCCGGTCAGCAGCACCTCGCCGGGCCGCGCCGACCGCCCCTTCGGCGCCGCGTACGCGAGCGCCGCGCGCAACCGCTGATGCGGGGTCAGCCGCCCGCTCTGCAGGCAGATCACCCGGGGCAGCACCTGCTGCCAGGGCCCGCCGGGCCGCAGCCGGTGCGCGATGGTGCCGGACGGCACCCCGAGCCGGCGCAGCTGTGCCCGGGTGACGATGTGCTGCTGGTCGGCGCCGAGCAGCAGCAGGGGGTCGAGGAGGTCCGTGCGGGTCAAGCCGGGGTGCTTCCCGCCCGGGTCGGGGGTATGCGAAACATCGCCCGTCGGGGGAGCGGGCCGCCAATCGGGTTGACGCGGCGCCGGCCGGCCGGGTGGGCTTGGCCGCGATGACTTCCCTCCACGCCGGCCCCGGGCTGCTGGCCCGGGCTGCTGGGGCACGCCGCGACCGGCGGGCCGCCGGTCAGGCGGTGATCAGCTGCCCAGCACTGCCGCCGTGTCTAAGGCACTCCTGGTTGATCGCGCGTTCCGGGGCGCTCGGCGAGGTGGCGGCGGCGATCCGCAGCTCGATGATGTCCCGCACGGCGGGCCACTCGGAGTCGAGGATCGAGTAGAACGCGGTGGAGCGCACCACCCCGTCCAGCCCGCGCGAGTGTGCCCGGCGGACGCCCTCGGACGTCGCGCCCAGGCGCTCGATCGCGGCCCGGGAGCGCAGGTTGCGGGCGTCCGCGCGCATCGAGATCCGCTGCACCCGCCACTCCTCGAAGGCGTACCGCAGCATCAGCAGCTTCGCCTCGGCGTTGACGCCGGTGCCCTGGGCACGCGGGGAGAGCCAGGTGTTGCCGATCTCGGCGGCGTCCGGGACGGCCGTGGCCGGATCGCCGAACGGCACGCCGGGCACCGGCGGCCAGACGACCGGGCCCTGCCAGTAGTCGAGTTCGAGGAACCGGGTGGAGCCGACCACCCGGCCGTCCGCGAGGTTCACCGTCGCGAACGGCAGCGCCCGGCCCGCGGCCCGGTCGGCGAGGGCGCGCGCGATGTAGTCGCGGGCCGCCTCCAGGCCGTGCGGGACGGGGGTGAAGGCGTAGGTCGTACGGTCCTCGGCGCCGGCCTCGGCGATGGCCTCGGCATGGTGCGCGGCAAGGGGCTCCAGCCGCACGGTGCGGCCGGTGAGGATGACAGGTACGGGCACGGAACCATCGGTCCTTCATCGGTCGGAGGGCGCGTCCCGCGCCTGGGTGCGGCTCGGGCTGCGTGGACGTTCGCCCCGGCCCCGGAATCCGCCCGCCCGGGACCGCGCACGCCGGAGGACCGGTCGGACGGGGTGGGGGCGGCGGCCCGGAGGCGGGCAGCGCGGTGCCGGAACGGACACGGGTCGACGGACCGGTCCGGCGGGATGAGCGAGGGGACAGTGTGCGTCCGCGAGATGGCCGAAGAGGAAACGTGAGCGCGAAGGGGAGCAGGCGGCCAGATGAAGGCAAGATGCGTCGTGGGTGACTGGCCGAGCACCGGGCCGGGACGTGATCGACGGCGTTACGGACGACGTGACGACGACGCGGCGATGCGAGGCAGCGAGAGGACGATACCCGCCAGAAGGCGGTGCGTCACCTCGCAGCACACGAATGGGCGCGCGGGCCTTCCGGACGCACGCCCGGGAGGGGCTTCGGGCACCCGTGACCAGCGGGTTTGCCGCCGGGTGCGATCATGGTCCGGAGGGCATCGCGGCGCGCCGCCGGGGCACCCCGGCGGGTCGCCGGGCGTTCCCCGGGGAAGCGGCCGCGCGACGGCCGCGGCCGGCGGGAATTCCGGCGGCGTCCGGCACGCTGGAGACGACGACAAGCCGGTACCGGTCGACGAGTAGAGAACGGGGTGTGGGTGCGCGGTGCGTGATCCCCAGGAGCTGTACGAGCTGGATCAGCAGGGCGTGGCCGCCGTGGCCGCGGCGAAGGCCGCGCTGGCCGACACCGGCGCGGGCCTGGTGCTGCTCCACCACTTCGAGGGCTTCATGGACGCCGGCGAGGCTGGCGGCCAGGTGGTCGCCCACCTGCTGGAGGAGGGCGAGCCGCAGGTGGTGGCCCGCTTCGACCACGACCGCCTGGTGGACTACCGGGCCCGCCGCCCCGCGATGCTGTTCGACCGCGAGCACTGGGCCTCCTACGCGCCGCCGGAGATCCTCCTCCAGCTGGTCCACGACGCGGCCGGCTCGCCGTTCCTGCTGCTCACCGGGCCCGAGCCGGACGTCGAGTGGGAGCGCTTCGGCGCTGCCGTGCGCCGGCTCGTCGAGCGCTTCGAGGTCCGGCTGACGCTGGACTTCCACGGCATCCCGATGGGCGTGCCACACACCCGCCCGGTCGGCCTGACCCCGCACGGCACCCGGCTGGACCTCGCCGCCGGCTACCCGCAGTGGTTCGAGCAGGCCCAGGTGCCGGGCAGCGCGCAGGCACTGCTGGAGTACCGGCTGGCCGAGGCCGGGCACGACGTGCTGGGCTTCGCCGTGCACGTGCCGCACTACGTGGCGCGCTCGGCCTACCCGGCGGCCGCGGTGCTGATCCTGGAGGCCGTGCAGTCCGCCACCGGCCTGGTGCTGCCGGGCACCCGGCTGCGCGAGCGGGTGGGCGAGGTGTACGCCGACATCGAGGAGCAGCTGGCCCACGGGGACGGCGAGTTGCGCTCCGCGATCCGCGGCATGGAGGGCCAGTACGACGCCGTCGCGGGGGCGGAGGGCCGGGAGAGCCTGCTGGCCGAGCCGGTCGACCTGCCGTCGGCGGACGAGCTGGGCCGGCGCTTCGAGCAGTTCCTGGCCGAGCACGAGCGCGGCCCCGAGTAGTCCGCGCGCCGGCGTCCGCCGGACTCTCCGCCCCGGGCGGGAGAGTTCGGGCGCCGTCGTTCGTTGGCGGTGAGGTGCCCGGGGGACGGGCCGCCGTGAAGAGATGCGTCGCCGGCTCCGGCCCCCGGGGGGATTCCATGTCCGTGTCCACACGCCCGACCGCGGTTCTGGCCACCGGGCTGGCCGCGCTGCTGCTGGCCGCCTGCAGCGGCGGCGGTGCCGCGGGTACCGCCGCCCGGTCACCGGGCGGCCCCGAGCCGGTGCGGGCCACCCCCACCCCGACCCCGCTCCCCACCGGCCCCTACGTCGCCCTCGGGGACTCCTACACCTCCGGGCTGAAGATCGCCCCGCAGGTGGGCGAACCGAGGGGCTGCGCCCGCTCGGCCGTCAACTACCCGTCCCTGGTGGCGAAGGCCCTCGGCCTGGCGGACGGCCGGTTCAAGGACGTCAGCTGCAGCGGTGCCCGCACCGGGGACCTCACCGGCTCCCAGGAGACCGACGGCGGCGGGGTCAACCCGCCGCAGCTGGACGCGCTCTCCCCGGCCACCCGCCTGGTCACGGTCGGGATCGGCGGCAACGACGCCGGGTTCATGGAGGTCGTCGGCGAGTGCGCCAAGGAGAACCTGGCGGACGTGGTGAAGAGCCTGATCGGCTCGGGGCGGGCGCCGGCGCCGTGCAAGGACCACTACGCCTCCGCCGGCGGCGCCGCCGACCAGGTGCAGCGCAAGGTGGACACCGCCGGTGAACGGCTGGGCCAGGTGCTGCAGGAGGTCAAGCGCCGCTCCCCGCAGGCCCGCGTCTACGTGGTCGGCTACCCGGTGCTGCTGCCGGCCGACCCGGCGAGCTGCGTGCCGGTGCTGGGCCGGGCCCTGGCCGCGGCCGACCTCGGCTTCATCGCCGAGAAGGAGCAGCAGTTGAACGCGATGCTCAAGCGGCGCGCGGAGACGGCGGGCGCCGTCTTCGTGGACGCGGCCGCGCCCTCGGCCGGTCACGACATGTGCGCCGGCGAGGCGGCCCGCTGGGTGGAGCCGCCGTTCCCGGCCCCCGGGCTGGCGGCGATCCACCCCAACGCCAGGGGCCAGGAGGGCGTGGCGGCAGCCGTGTTGAAGGCCGTCCGGGGCTGAGCCCCCGCCGGCCGGGGCGGTCCGGCACCCGGCCGGACCGGCCCCGGACGGACGGCCAGGGTTCACGTCCCGGCCCGCACCCCTTCGCGCGCGGCACATCCCGGCTGTCGGAGCGGCGGCGTACGGTGATTGGCATATGGACGACACTGCACACCGCCTCCCCGACGCCCCGTTCCCGTACGACCACGCCGCCGAGGCCCGCTGGGTGCCCGAGCCGGACAAGCGCCCGGGCCGGACGGCCTTCCAGCGCGACCGCGCCCGCGTGCTGCACTCCGCGGCCCTGCGCCGACTCGCCGGCACCACCCAGGTCGTTGCCCCGATGCGCAGTGACTTCCCCCGGACCAGGCTCACCCACTCGCTCGAATGCGCCCAGGTCGGGCGGGAGTTGGGCGCCGCCCTCGGCTGCGACCCGGACCTCGTCGAGACGGCCTGCCTGGCCCACGACATCGGCCACCCGCCGTTCGGCCACACCGGCGAGGAGGCCCTCGACCAGGCCGCCGAGGCCTGCGGCGGCTTCGAGGGCAACGCGCAGTCGCTGCGCATCCTGACCCGCCTGGAGCCCAAGCGCTTCGCCCCGCAGGACGAGCAGCCCGCCCGGCTCGCCCCCTGGCCCGGCCGCAGCGTCGGCCTCAACCTGACCCGGGCCGCACTGGACGCCGCCACCAAGTACCCCTGGACGTACGGCGCGCACCCGGTCGACCCGGCCTCGTCCAAGTACGGCGTCTACGCCGACGACCTGCCGGTGTTCCGCTGGCTGCGGGCCGGCACCCCGCCCGGGCGCAAGTGCTTCGAGGCCACCGTGATGGACTGGTCCGACGACGTCGCCTACTCCACCCACGACGTGGAGGACGGCCTCCAGGCCGGCCACATCGAGCCGGCCGTGCTGCGCGCCCCGAGCGAGCGCGCCGAGCTGTTCAAGGTGGCCGAGCGCTACGCGCCGGACGCCGAGCCCGAGGAGCTGGCCGCCGCGCTGGACCGGCTGCTCGGCCAGGAGTGGTGGCCCAGCGCCTACGACGGCTCGGCCCGCGCCCGGGCCGGCCTGAAGGACCTCACCAGCCAGCTGATCGGCCGCTTCTGCCTGGCCGCCGAGCAGGCCACCCGGGCCCGCTACGGCCCCGGCCGGCTCAGCCGGTACGCGGCCGAGCTGGTGGTGCCGCGGGACGTCCGGCTGGAGTGCGCGGTGCTCAAGGCCGTCGCGGTGCGCTTCGTGATGCAGCGCGACGAGCAGGCCCAGCTCCGGGCCCGCCAGCGGATCGTGATCGCCGAGCTGGCCCACGTCCTCGCCGAGCGGGCGCCCGAGGGCCTGGACCCGGTCTTCGCCACCCTCTACCGCGAGGCGGAGGACGACCGCGGGGCCCTCCGTGCGGTGATCGACCAGATCGCCACCCTCACCGACGCCTCCGCCCTGGCGCTGCACGCCCGACTGGTGGGGCCGCCCCGGTCGTGAGGAGGCCGCCCCGGCGCGGTCGGTAACCCGCGCCGCCCCAGTAGACTTCCGGGGTGGCCGGGCGGATCAGGGACGAAGACGTACAGGCGGTGCGGAGCGCACTGCCGATCGACGTGGTGGTCGGCGACTACGTACAGCTCACCAACGGTGGCGGTGGCGAGTACAAGGGCGTCTGCCCGTTCCACGACGAGAAGTCCGCCTCCTTCTACGTGAACCCCGCCAAGGGCGTCTTCCACTGCTTCGGCTGCCAGGAGAACGGCGACACCATCGCCTTCCTGATGAAGATCGAGCACTTCACCTTCGCCGAGGCCGTCGAGCGGATGGCCGCCCAGGCCAACATCACGCTCCGCTACGAGGAGGGTGGCTACAGCCCCCGCCACCAGCAGGGCGAGCGCACCCGGCTGGTCGAGGCGCACAAGGTGGCCGCCGCCTGGTTCCGGGAGCAGCTCGGCTCGCCGGAGGCCGAGATCGGGCGGCGCTTCCTCGCCGAGCGCGGTTTCGACGAGGCGGCGGCGGCGACCTTCGGCGTCGGCTACGCCCCGGCCGGCTGGGAGAACCTGGTCCGCTACCTGCGCGGCAAGGGCTTCAGCGACAAGGAGATCCTGCTCGGCGGCCTGGCCTCGCAGGGCCAGCGCGGCGGCCTGATCGACCGCTTCCGGGGCCGGCTGGTCTGGCCGATCCGCGACATCGCCGGTGAGACGGTCGGCTTCGGCGCCCGCCGGCTGCGCGAGGACGACAACGGCCCGAAGTACCTCAACACGCCCGAGACGCCGATCTACAAGAAGTCCCACGTGCTGTACGGCATCGACCTGGCGAAGAAGGAGATCGCCAAGTCGGGCCGGGCGGTGGTGGTCGAGGGCTACACCGACGTGATGGCCTGCCACCTGGCCGGGGTCACCACGGCGGTGGCCACCTGCGGCACCGCCTTCGCCGAGGACCACATCAAGATCATCCGCCGGCTGCTGATGGACACCTCCCAGTACCGCGGCGAGACGGTCTTCACCTTCGACGGCGACGCGGCCGGCCAGAAGGCCGCCCTGCGGGCCTTCGAGGACGACCAGAAGTTCGCCGCCAAGACCTCCATCGCGGTCAGCCCCGGCGGCATGGACCCCTGCGACCTGCGCCTGGCCAAGGGCGACGAGGCGGTCCGGGAGCTGATCGACAACCCCGTCCCGCTGTTCGAGTTCGCGCTGCGCTCGGCCGTCGCCCGGCACCGGGTGGAGAACCCGGAGGGCCGCTCGGCGGCCCTGGAGGAGGCCGCGCCGATCGTCGCCAAGATCAAGGACCGCTCGATCCAGCACGAGTACGCCGTCCGGCTGGCCGGCATGCTCGGCATCCTGGACGAGCAGTTCGTGGTCCGCCGGATCTCCCAGCTGGCCCGCTGGGAGCGCGAGCGCCAGCAGAACCCGCGCGCCAACGGCCAGCAGCGCCGCCCCGAGCAGGCCCAGCCGGTCCGCTCCGCCCCGCCGGCCTTCCGGCTCAACCCGCGGGACCCGGCCCAGTTCGTCGAGCGCGAGCTGCTCAAGCTGGCCCTGCAGCACCCGGACCTGGTCAGCCCGGCCTTCGACCACTACGGCGAGGACGAGTTCCCCACGCCGCCGTACACCGCCGTGCGCCGCGCCATCGGCCAGGCCGGCGGCGCCGCGTACGGGGCCACCCTGGCCGACTTCACCAGCACGGTCCGCGAGGCGGCCCCGGACGACCGGGTCCGTTCGCTGGTCACCGAGCTGATCGTCGAACCGGTGCGCTCGCGCCGCAAGGTGGACGCGATCTACGCCGGGGAGTTCCTGGTCAAGCTGCGGCTGCTGGCGGTCGACCGCCGCGTCGAGGAGGTCCGCGGGCACCTCCAGCGGCTCGGCACCCGGGCCTCCGCCGAGGAACTGCACGCGGTGCAGACCGAGCTGTGGCAGCTCCAGCAGTACGGGCAGAGCCTGCGCAGCCGGGGCGCCGCCGCGCTCTGACGCCGGGTCCGGTCCGGCGCCGGCGCGGGTGCCTCCCGGAGGAGCGGCCCTCGCGGCCCGCCGGAGAAAGTCCGCGCACGAGTCTCGGCCACGAAGCGTGGCGTACCGCACACTGGAGGGCGTCCCACCTCCGTCCAGCGCGCGGGTCCGCCAGAGTCGCGCCCGCCCCGAGGGATGCCCGTGGACCAAGGCCTCGCCGCGACCCCCCGCCCGACCACCGATCCGCTCGCCCCCCACGACGACGACCACGGCCGGGCCGGCCCGCCGCCCGCCGACGGTGCCCGGGTGCCCGTGCAGGGCCTCCCGGAGGGCCACCCCGGGGCCGCCGACCCCGATCCCGATCCCGTGCCCGCCGCCGGTCGGGCGGCGGAGCCGGGGTCCGAGGCCGAGCCGGACCTCGACGCCGAGCCCGACCCCGGCCCGGCGGGCGCCACCGGCCCGGCGGCGGACCTCTTCCGCCAGTACCTGCGCGAGATCGGCCGGATCCGGCTGCTGAACGCCGCCGAGGAGGTGGAGCTGGCCCGCCGGATCGAGGCCGGCCTGTTCGCGGAGGAGCGGCTCAACCGCGAGCCGCCGCCGCCCGACCCGCTGGCCGGGGAGCTGGACACCCTGGTGGTGACCGGGCGGATCGCCAAACGGCGGCTGATCGAGGCCAACCTGCGTCTGGTGGTCTCGGTCGCCAAGCGGTACATCGGCCGCGGCCTCACCATGCTGGACCTGGTCCAGGAGGGCAACCTCGGCCTGATCCGGGCGGTGGAGAAGTTCGACTACGCCCGCGGGTACAAGTTCTCGACCTACGCGACCTGGTGGATCCGCCAGGCGATGAGCCGGGCGCTGGCCGACCAGGCGCGGACGATCCGGGTGCCGGTGCACGTGGTCGAGCTGATCAACCGGGTCATCCGGGTGCAGCGCGCGCTGCTCCAGGAGAGCGGGACCGAGCCGGGCCCGGCCGAGATCGCCGTCGCCCTGGAGCTGACCGAGGCCCGGGTGCGCGAGCTGCTCCGGCTGGCCCAGGAGCCGATCTCGCTGCACACCCCGGTCGGCGAGGAGGACGACGTCGCGCTCGGCGACCTGATCGAGGACGCGGACGCGGCCTCACCGGCCGAGTCCGCCACCTTCCTGCTGCTGCGCCAGCACCTGGAGGCGGTCCTGGCCACGCTGGGGGAGCGCGAGCGTCAGGTCGTCCAGCTCCGCTACGGCCTGGACGACGGCCGCCCGCGGACCCTGGAGGAGATCGGCGTGCTGTTCGGCGTGACCAGGGAGCGGATCCGCCAGATCGAGTCCAAGACCCTGGTCAAGCTCCGGGAGCACGCCTTCGCCGAGCAGCTCCGCGGCTACCTCGACTAGGAGCTGGGCACCGGGGCGGCGGGGGTGGCCGGCGGCGAGGCCGGGCCGATCGGGATCGGGGTCGAGGCGATCATCTCGGCCAGCCCCGAGACGCCCGCCGTGCAGGCGTCCCCGGCCGGCTGGTGGCCGCAGACCCGGAAGGTGGCGTTCGGGTCCGCCGCGTTCACCATCGCCGAGTAGTTGTCGTACCCCCAGTGGATCAGCGCCGTCTCGGTCTCGCCGCCGCTGCTGGTGATGGTCGCCCAGTCGTCCGGCGCGCCCTCGGTGATGGCGGCCCAGGCGGCCTGGCAGCGCTGGCTGTAGCGGAGGTAGATCACCACCTTGCCGATGTTGCCGGTCAGCAGGGTGCGGGCGTCGGCGCCGCAGCCGGTCGCCTTGGGATCCTTGTGCGAGCAGCCCATCGCCTGGCAGGACGACTCGGTCGGGGCGGTCCGCGCGGTCGGGGTGGCCGTGGCCGTCCCGGCCCCGGTGACCTGTGCGACGGCGGCCGGTTCGGCGCCGTCGCCGCGGGTGTAGTGGACCCCGGCCAGCACCATCAGGGCGGCCACCGCGGCCGCGCAGCCGACCAGGGCGACCGGCCGCCGCCACCAGCGGACGGACGGCGCCTGGTCCGGCCGGTCCTCGACCACCGGTTCGGCGCCGTCGGGCTCCGCGGGTTCCGGCTCCGGCTCCGGCTCCGGGTCCGCCCCGGCCCCTTCCACCGCCGGCTCCTGGACCGCCGGGCCGTCCGGGTCCGGGTACGCCTGCGCCTCCGTGTCCGCCGGCACGCCGTCGGTGCCGGCCGCGTCCCGCGCACCCGCCGCGGTCTGCTCCCAGAGCGCCCGCAGCGCGGGGCCGTCGCACTCGACCGCCCTGATCAGGGCGTCGAGCGCCTGCTCGGTGATGACCCGCTTGCCGTTCAGCCAGCGTTCCCAGGAGGCCCGGCTGTAGTGGGTCCGGGAGGCGAGCTCGGAGAGCGAGAACCCGGTGGCGTCCTTGACCGCACGGAGCTCCTCCGTCAGGCGCCTCGCAGGCACGGAGAGGTCGTCCGGCAGTTGCTTCCAGGCGGAGCCCATTCGGTCAGTCCCAACATCGGAGGCGGGCGGCGGAGGCGCCGGAAGGGCCTGAAGGGGCTCCGGCCCGGGCCGTGGGGGCCGCTCCCGTGTCTCCAACCTCATCGGCATGTTGTCCCAAACACCAGGTCCTGGCCCTGAGACGGACGGAAGTGTCTCACAACCCCGGCTGACGCTCGAACAGGTGCCTGGTCGTCATGCAGAGTTCTCTCACCGGTGCGTTTCGCGGTCCGGATGTTTCGTCCGGACCCTGCTTTCCAGGCCGGTCCCCGACGTCCCGATCCCCCACCGGACATGGCAGCCTCGCGGGGGGAGGCTGCCCCGTCCGAGGGACGTACGGCGGGGGAGGGCGCTTCTGTGCGCCCTCCCCCGCCGTGATCACGGGCCCGCCGGCGCCCGCCTCGGCCGAGCCGGTGTCAGTGGTGGAAGGCCGTCCTGGGCGGCACCCCGTACTCCTTGAGCGGGCGGGGCTGGCTCCGCAGCTCCGGCAGCAGCCGGTCGAGGTCGGCGAGCAGCAGGTCGGCCAGGTCCCGGGAGAAGCCGTTGCGGCAGACCACCCGGAGCACCGAGAGGTCCTCCCGGTCGGCGGGGAAGGTGTACGCCGGTACCTGCCAGCCGCGCTCGCGCAGTCTCCGCGAGACGTCGAACACGTCGAAGCTCACCTCCTCGGAGGTGGTGAAGGCGAAGACCGGCAGTTCGTCGCCCCGGGTCAGCAGCCGGAAGTCGCCGAGCGCCTCGATCTGCCCGGCGAGGTAGACCGCGACCTCCCGGCAGGCCCCCTGGACGGCCGTGAAGCCGCTGCGGCCCAGCCGCAGGAAGGTGTAGTACTGCGCGATCACCTCCGCGCCGGGGCGGGAGAAGTTCAGCGCGAAGGTCGGCATCTCCCCGCCGAGGTAGTTGACCCGGAACACCAGCTCCTCGGGCAGCGAGTCGTGGTCCCGCCAGAGCGCCCAGCCGACCCCGGGGTAGACCAGGCCGTACTTGTGGCCGGAGGTGTTGATCGAGGCGACCCGCGGCAGCCGGAAGTCCCAGACCAGCTCGGGGTCCAGGAAGGGCGCGACCATGGCGCCGGAGGCGCCGTCCACGTGGACCGGGATGTCCAGCCCGGTGCGCTGCTGCAGCGCGTCGAGGGCGGCGCTGAGCTCCGCCACCGGCTCGTAGGAGCCGTCGAAGGTCGAGCCGAGCACGGCCACCACCCCGATGGTGTCCTCGTCGCAGAGCGCCAGCGCCTCCTCCGTGCCGAGGTGGAAGCGCTCGCCGGCCATCGGCACGAGGCGGGCCTCGACCTCCCAGAAGGTGCAGAACTTCTCCCAGCAGACCTGGACGTTGACGCCCATCACCAGGTTCGGGCGGGCGCCGGCCGCGTACCGGTCGGCGTTGCGCTTCATCCAGCGCCGCTTGAGGGCGAGGCCGGCCAGCATGCAGGCCTCGCTGGAGCCGGTGGTGGAGCAGCCGACCGCGGTGCTCGGGTCGGGCGCGTGCCAGAGGTCGGCGAGGATCGCCACGCAGCGCCGCTCCAGCTCGGCGGTCTGCGGGTACTCGTCCTTGTCGATCATGTTCTTGTCGAGGCACTCGGTCATCAGCCGGGTGGCCTGGACCTCCATCGACGTGGTGACGAAGGTCGCCAGGTTGAGCTTGGCGTTCCCGTCCAGCATCAGCTCGTCGTGGATCAGCTGGTACGCCGTGTCGGCTGCCACCGGGCCGTCGGAGAGGCGGTGCAGCGGCGGGGCCAGCTCCATCGCGCTCAGCGGATCGGCGGAGCCGACGAACGGATTGACGGACAGCCGGCGGTCGTCGCCGGTCCCCTTGTGCAGCGCCATGTGGTCCTGTCGCCCTTCGCTCCGGTGACCGCGTCGCTCCTCACGCTGCCACCGGCCACCGGAAGGCGCATCTCCACGGCGGCGCGGCACGCCGGCTCCCGGGGGCCGCCGGGCGGATCAGGCGGCCGTCTCCGGGTGGATCTGCTCGCGGGCGGCGCGGTACTGCTGACGGACCGCCGAGCCGACCGGCAGGTCCTGCTCGGCGTCCGGCGTGACGGTGACGGCCTCCGGAAGCTCCCAGCGCGGCGGTTCGGGGGTGCCGGCCAGCGCCCAGGCGGCCTGCCGGGCCGCGCCGCGCGCCGCGTGGGCGCCCGGCGGCGGCACCACGACCGGGATGCCGAACAGCTGCGGGGCGATCTGTCGCACGGCCGGCAGCCGCCCGGTGGCGCCCAGCAGGAAGACCCGCTTCACCCCGACGCCCTGGGCGCGCAGCACGTCCAGCGCGTCCGCGATGTTGCAGAGCATGCCCTCGACGGCGGCCCGGGCCAGGTGCTCGGGGGTCATCGACTCGGCCCGGAGCCCGGTCAGGGTGCCGGCCGCGTGGGGCAGCGCGGGCGTCCGCTCGCCGTCCAGGTAGGGCAGCAGCACCAGGCCGTACGCCCCGGGGGAGGAGCGCAGGGCCAGGTCGCTGAGGCCGTCCAGGTCGCAGCCGAGCATCGCCGCCGTGGAGCGGAGCACCTGGGCGGCGTTCAGGGTGGCGACCATCGGCAGGTGGCGGCCGGTGGCGTCGGCGAAGGAGGAGACCAGCCCGGTGGCGTCCACCACGGCCTGCTCGTTCACCGCGAAGATCGTCCCGGAGCTGCCCAGCGAGACCACCGCGTCGCCGGGCCGCAGGCCCAGCCCGAGCGCGGCGGCCATGTTGTCGCCGGTGCCGGCCGAGATCAGCAGGCCCTCGGGGGTGTGCCCGGCGGGTTCGGCGGGGCCGAGCACGTCGGGCAGCCTCAGCTCGTGGCCGAGCGCGAGCTCCACCAGGTCCTGCCGGTACTCACCGGTGATCGGCGACCAGTAGCCGGTGCCGGAGGCGTCGCCCCGGTCGGTGGTGCGCCGCTTGGGGTGGCCGAGCAGTTGCCAGACCAGCCAGTCGTGCGGCAGCAGCACCTCGGCCACCCGGCGGGCGTTGGCCGGTTCGAACTCGGCCAGCCAGCGCAGCTTGGCGATGGTGTACATCGGGCCGGGGACGGCCCCGATCGCCGCTGTCCAGGCCGCTGGGCCGCCGAGCGCGTCCAGCAGCGCGGCGGCGGCGCCGCTGGAGCGCGGGTCGTTCCAGAGGATCGCGGGGCGGACCAGGACGCCGCCCGCGTCCAGGCCGATCATGCCGTGCTGCTGCGCGCTGACGCCGATCGCCCGGACGCCCTCCAGCAGACCACCGGCGGCGGCGTCCCCCAGCGAGTGCAGCCAGACCTGCGGGTCGGCCTCGCCGGCCCGCAGGTCGGCCGCCTGCGGCACGGGGTGCGGCGCCTTGCCGGACCGCAGCACCGCGCCGGTCTCGCTGTCGCACGCGACGATCCGGGTGCGACCGGTCGAGCTGTCTATCCCCGCGACGATGGCCATGTCGAGATCATGCCTCAGCGCACGTCCGGACGCTGCCAGGCCCGGTAAGTGTTGCTCGTTCGGTACCGCTCCGGAGCCGTCCCGGCCGCCCCGCCCGTCACCGCCCGGTCACGGGCGGAAGGTACCCCAGCTGTCGTCCTCGACCCGGGTGCGGTTGAAGTACGACACCCGGTCGGTGACGGCGTTCGGCAGCTTGTCGCCGACCTTGTCGGCGACGGCACCCGCCGCCTTCCCGGCCACCGCGCCGGCCTGCTGCTTGGCCTTGTCGGCCGCGCCCTGCACCTTGGGGTTGCGGGCCACCTGCCGGGTGGCCTTGGCGATCTGTTCGTACCGCTGGCGCCCGGCCCGCGAGCCCAGGATGTAGCCCGCCGCGAGTCCCACGGTCAACGACAGCTTCCACATGATCGGATTCCACCCTCTCCTGGCGGCCATTGCCGCAATGCTCTACCCGTTCAGCGGGGCGGCGAACCGTCCGCGCTCCTCAGCATCCCCGGGTGCCGCGCCGGGCGCGCGCGGGGCACGCCGGGCAGGGGGTCCGCCGGGGCGGCCGGGGAAAGCGATTGGCGGACCACCCCCCCGAGTGCGCTAATGTATGTCCCGCAGCGAGCGCCGAGGAGCCCGGGGAACCGGGGGCCGAAGCGGAAGCTCGATCCCCCATAGCTCAATTGGCAGAGCAGCCGACTGTTAATCGGCAGGTTATTGGTTCGAGTCCAATTGGGGGAGCTCAGGTGGCGGGCCTTCGGGTCGGCCGTCCTGGCCGTGGTGCGACTGTGGTCCACCGCGATCCCGCATAGCTCAATTGGCAGAGCAGCCGGCTGTTAACCGGCAGGTTTTTGGTTCGAGTCCAAATGCGGGAGCTTCACCGGGCCCGCCCGGTGAGTGCTCAGAGCGAAGGCCCCCCGGTCACCGGGGGGCCTTCGTGTTTCCGCGACCCGACCTGACCCGACCGGGCCGGATCGGGCCGGATCGGGGCAGTCGGGGTCAGGCGGTGGCTTGCCGGTACAGCTCGGCGACCCGCTCGTCGAAGGTGACGCTGTACGAGGTGCCGGGCGTCTCGCCGCCCTCCTGGTAGCCGCCGATCACGCCGACCACCGCGCCGGTCGTGGTGACCCAGGGGCTCCCGCTGGTGCCGTCGGTGTAGCCGCCGCAGTCGAAGCGCTCCTGGGTCGGACTCTGTGAGCGGGTATGTGCCGAACAGGTGATCGGTTCATCGCTTCCATTGGGATAACCGGTCACCGAGACGGCGAGGCCGAAGCCCTGGCCGGTGCCGAGCGGGTTGCCGCCGACCGCGTCCTCGACGTCCCGCCCGCCCGCCGCCCGCAGGGTGACGAAGGCCACGTCGTACTCGGGGTCGTCGTCGGAGGCCCAACGCGGATCCACCGTGATCGACTCGACCGGCCAACTCCCGTACGGCGAGTACCCGTTGCGATAGCCGGGGGTGAACACCAGGCCGTCCAGCAGGCCGATCCGGCGGCTCTGCACGCAGTGCGCGGCGGTCACCAGCAGATTGCGCCCGGGGCTCTGCACCACGCTCGCCGTACAGGCCCGCGGGCCCTGCGGGGTCCGCACCGAGAGGGTGCCGATCCGGTCGCCCACCGGGCTCCGCGGCGCCACCTCGGCGGTCGGCGCCCGGTCGCTCCCGCCGCAGGCGGCGCCGGCCAGCAGCAGGGCCGCCAGGGCGGCCGCCTGGGCCGCGCGCGCGGGCCGTACCGGGCGGGAGTCCATCGGGGCTCCGTCTCGTCCTCGGGGCGGGCCCTGCCGGTCCTGCGGTCCGCCGTTCGTGAGGAAGATCTACCAGGCCGGGCGCGGCGACGCCAGCCCGGCCCGGTCAGCCCGTGGCCCGGTCGTAGAGGGCCCGCACGCGGTCGCCGAAGTAGCAGCTGTACGAGGTGTCGGGGCTGTCGCCGCCCTCCTGGTAGCCGCCGATCACGCCGACCACGGTCCCGGTCCGGGTGTCCGGGTCGAAATCCGTCACCCAGGGGCTGCCGCTGGTGCCGCCGGTCCAGTCCGGGCAGTCGATCCGCAGCTGGGAGGGGCTCTGTTCGGAGGTGGTGTTGCTACAGGTGATCGGGACGTCGCTGGTGCCGGGGTAGCCGGTCACCTTCACCGGCAGCCGGTGGCCGCGGTCGATGCCCAGCCGGTTGGCGCCGAGCACCTGCTGCACCTGCCGGCCGCCCTGCGGCTGGACCACGGCGAAGGCGACGTCCACGTCCGGGTCGGCGCCGTCCTTCCAGGCCTGGTCGACGGTGACGGCCAGCAGGGGCCAGACGCCGCTCGGCGTCTCGCCGTCCCGGTAGCCGGGGACGAAGACCAGGTCGCCGCGCTGACCGAGCTTCGGGTCCCAGACGCAGTGCGCGGCGGTGACGATCAGGTTCAGCCCGGCGCTGTCGACCACGCTGGCGGTGCAGAAGTGGTCGCCGTCCGCGTTGCGCGTGAAGACGGCGCCGACCAGGCCGTTGAGCACGGTGGGCTTGGCGGTGCGGGTGACGCCGGTGTGCCGGGCGAGCGCGCCGCGCAGCCGCTCGCTGCTCCAGCCGTGGCTGTCCGCGGGGGCCGTGGCCGGGTGGGAGCTCACCGTCGGGGTGGCGCCGCCGGGGCCCGCCGCCGTGGTGCAGCCCGCCGCCAGGACCGCCAGCGCGGCGCCGGCCGCCGCCAGCTCACGTACCGTCATCCGCCCAGGCTCCCGGGGCTGCCAAGGGCCCGCCAGCGGGGCTGCTCCGGCCGGGGAGGCGTGAGTGGCCGGGCGCACCCATGTGCGCCCCCGGCGCGCACCACGGGTGATCGACCGGCTATGCTGCCCGGGACGGCCTTCCGGGGCCGTCTGCTGCTGCCGTGACCGGGTCACCGGCGCGCGCGGCGAACCGGGGCGGTAGCTCAGCCGGTTAGAGCAGGGGACTCATAATCCCTTGGTCGTGGGTTCGAGTCCCACCCGCCCCACCTTTCGCCCGGACGACCGGGCTTGACCAGGTGTGGTCATCTGCACGAACTCTAGTGACCGGCGACGGCGGCGACTGTACCGACAGGCCGGGAATCACCCGAATAGGGCCGCTTCGAAGCCACGTTGACGCCCCCGGGCGGCCGCCGCGCCCGTTCCCCGCCTTCGTGGCGCTCGCCGCCTTCGCGTTCCTCCCCGGCTTCCGCGGTAAGTACCGGCCCACGGGGCGGGTCCGCCGGGCACGGTGGCGGCCCCGCACAAAGGTGTGGGGCCGCCAGTACCCGGTGACGTCCCCACGCCTTGGACGCGGCGTCGGCGGCTCAGCCGAGCTTGGCCGGCTGGACGGTCAGGCCGCCGTGGCCGTCGGGCGTGAGGACGGAGACCGCCAGCTCGGGGTGCTTGCCGCCGGCCGTCAAGGCCCTGAGGTCCGCGAGCACCGGCGAGGCGTCGTCGACGTAGAAACGCAGCGGCGTCGGCGACGCGGCGGCGAACTTCACCACCTCCTCGGCACTGCGGCGGGTGAGCGACCAGGCCCACGGCTCCCAGGCACTGCCCTGGTTCCGGTTCAGCACGCTGAGCCAGAGGTTGTCCTCCGCCGAGCCCCAGTCCCCGTCGTCCTCGTTCCAGGCACGGGTGCCGGCGAGTGAGACCGCGATCCGGCCGTCCTGCGGGTGGCTGGCCTCGATCACGGCGATCCGTTGGGCGATCGCCGGCTGGGCGTCCTCGCCGCGCAGCAGTGCGCGGCCGGGGCTGCCCGACCAGCCCGGCAGTTCACTGCCGGGGCCGGCGTTGCTCAGGACGGCGAAGCCCAGGCAGCCGGTGGCCGTCAGCAGGGCCACCCCGGTGCGGAGCCGGTCCGCCCGGGGCCGGCGCGCTCCCGGCACCGTCCGCTCGCTGCGGCCGGCGAGCACCCGGCGGCCGAGCAGCGGCAGCAGGGCTGCGCCGAAGCAGATCACCCCGACCACCATCAGCTGGTGGATCATCTTCTCGTAGAAGTAGGAGGTCGAGCCGACCGTGACCAGCTGGTACTCCATCACTCCGAAGCAGAGTGCCGAGACCGCGGCGAGCGTGAGCAGGGCGACCCGGCGCGGCCTGTCGGCCAGCGAACGCCGGGTCAGCAGGGCCCCGAACGCCGAGACCACCAGCGGCATGAGCAGGTGGCGGCCGACCGGGGCTATGCCGCCGGGCAGGGTCAGCACGTCCGCCGAACCGGCCGACTTGGCGTTGACGAACGGCGGGAACAACACGAGCGCGCCCGCCACCACGGCGACGGCCAGCACGGTCGGCCAGTGCCGACGCCAGCCGCGCCAGTGCACGACCGCCCAGGCGAGCACGGTGGCGGCGGCGGCCGGCAGCAGCAGGTAGTGGCCGAAGGAGACGCCCACCGACAGGGCCCCGAGGGTGACGACCTGTTCCCGGACGCGATCCAGCGGCCGGATCGCCAGGCCGACCAGCAGGGCCAGCAACCCGAGCGCGAAGATCTCGCTCAGGAAGCCCCGGGCGTGCATCCGGGGCAGCTCGACGACCACCAGGTACACGGACGTCGGCAGGGCGAGGGCCAGGCCCCGCCAGCCGCGCAGTGCCGGGCCGGCGGCGCGCTGCACCGCCCAGAGGACGGCTGCCGTGAGGCAGGCGGTGACCATCGCGAACAGTGCCACGAAGAGCGAGATCTGGGTGAGCGCCGAGCCCCGGTCGGTGCCGCCGTGGAGGAAGCTGGTGACCACGGCCATGGTCAGGTGGCTGCCCTGCGGATAGGTGCCGAGGCCCAGCGTCACGGTCGCGGCCGCGTCGCCCTGGTGCAGGGAGGTGAGGCCGCCCAGGCGGAGGATGGTGTCGTAGAGTGCGGCGTGCCTGGCGAGGTCCTCGGCCGTGATGATGCCGGCCAGCCGCTCGACGGCGTTCCGGCGGACGACCGGGTAGAGCAGGAACGCCGAGGACGCGGCGACACAGAACAGCAGGGGGAGGTCCCGGGTGGGGACCAGCAGGCGGAGCCGGTCGCGGAGCGGGTGCCGCCGGCCGGCCGGCCGGGGGCCCTGCGCGAGCAGGACGGCGACCAGCAGGACGGCGGTGGCCTCGGCCAGCGCGACCGGGTGCAGGCCCCAGGGCCAGTAGCCGGCCAGCAGGCCGAGCGCGCAGGTCCAGCCGATCAGCACGGCGCCGGAGATCATCAGCCGGTCGAAGGCGGAGGCCCGGGAGCGGATCAGCGACGCGGCGGCGAACCAGACGAGTGCGAAGGTCACGAGGTCGGCCGAGGCCAGGTGGAGGACCGGCGGGAGCCCGAGGAGGGCGGCGGCGAACCAGAGCTGCCGGGAGTCCGGGCGGCGGCGGTCCCGCGGAACGCGGAACCGTCCACCCCCGGCGGAACCCTGTCCCGTCGTCACCGGATCCTCCACAGATCTGACGGGCGTCGCGATCGACATCTATCCCCCATGGACATGATGAAATGTTGAGAATATTGAGCAGTAAGTATGAATATCCGTGCCAGCACTAGTGTGAGCCATGGTGCGTGTGCTCAGCGCACCGGGGAGGCCCGGGCGGGCGCCCCCCGCCCCCCGGTCGGACCGCTGTCCCGTCCGGCCCGCGGCCGCGGGGGCGTCGCCGTCGGCTCCGTATCCTGGCCCGATGCTCGAACCCGCACTGCTGCCGACCCCGCTGACGGACTGCACCGACGAGGCGTTGGCGCGGGCCGGGGTGGAGCTCCGGCTCAAGCGCGACGACCTGCTGCACCCCACGGTGCCGGGCAACAAGTGGCGCAAGCTCGCACCCAACCTGGCGGCCGCCGTGGAGCAGGGGCACACCCGGCTGCTGACCTTCGGCGGTGCCTACTCGACCCATCTGCGGGCGGTGGCGGTGGCGGCCGGCGCACTCGGGCTGGAGAGCGTCGGGCTGGTGCGGGGCGAGGAACTGGCGGGCGCCCCGCGCAACTGGTCGCTGCGGGCGGCCGAGGCGGCGGGCATGCGGCTGGAGTTCCTGCCGCGGTCGGTCTACCGGGAGACGGCCGGCCGATGGGCGGCCGACACCGGGGTCGAGGCCGCTCTGCGGCGGCGCTGGGGCCCGTGCCTGGTCCTGCCGGAGGGCGGCTCCAACGCCTTGGCGGCGATCGGCGCGGCGGCCGTCCCGGCGGAGCTGCCCGACCTCGGCGCACGGGACGTGGTCTGCTGCCCGGTCGGCACCGGCGGCACCCTCGCCGGGATCGCGGCCGGACTGCCGCCCGGCGCGCGGGCGCTCGGCGTGGCGGTGCTGCGCGGCGGCGCCGGCTACCTGGAGGGCGAGGTCGCCCGGCTGCACCGGGCCGCGTACGGCCGCGAGTTCGACAACTGGCGGATCGACCACGACCACCACGGCGGCGGCTACGGCAAGGTGCCGGCCGCGCTCGCCGCCTTCGCCGAGGACTTCGAGCGGCGCCACGGGATCGCGCTGGAGCACCGCTACGTCGCCAAGCTGCTCGCCGCCCTGACGGAGCTGGCCGCCGCCGGTGCCTTCCCGGCCGGCACCCGGCTGACCGCGGTGGTCACCGGCCTGCCCGACCCGCAGCAGGGCCGGCCCTCGCCGACCTGACGGGCCCGGGACGCCCGCTGGTGCGACCACGCGTCCCCGGCCTTCCGGCGGGAGGTGTCGCCCTCGCACGGATCTCCTCCGCCCGCGCCGCGCGGACCCCGACGCCGCCGCTCCCTAGCCGAAGGTCAGGTTGGCGCAGGGGTCGGTGTCGGCCCCGCGGGCGTTCTCGGCGATGCCGGTGGGGACGCCGGTCGGGGTGCCGGTGGCGGCGGCGCCCGGTGCGGCCGTCCGGTCGGCCGCCGGCCCGGCCGGGGCACCGGGGGCACCCGCGACACCGGGGGTGCCGGGGACGGGCCCGGTGGCCGCGGTGGGGTGGTAGTCGCGGCCGAGCGTGATGACGATGCCCCCGGCGCCCGGCTCCTCGACGGACCGGGCCTGCGGGAAGACCAGCGCCAGCTGGTCGGCGGCGGTCTTGAAGGCCGGGTCGTACGCGATCTCGGTGCGCAGCCGGCTGCCGCCGGTGGCGTCCAGGGTGATGTTCTGGAAGCCCTTGGCGCGGACCGCCTCGGCGCCCTTCCCGGCCAGCCCCGGGGTGCCGACCCCGTTGACCACGGTGATCGGTACGGCCGACTGCTCGGGCGAGAGCGCGGTGGGCGAGGCGTCCGGGGCGGCGGAGGGGGCGGCCGGGTCGGCCGCCTGGCCGGTGCTCTGCCCGTCCAGGGTGCGGTCCTCGCGCAGCAGCTTCCAGAGGGTGTCCACGTCGGGGTGGACCAGCGCGACCCGTTCGCCGGAGAAGCGCCAGGGGGTGGTGACGAAGGTGATGTCGGAGAGCTTGATGCCCTGCAGCGACTGGGCGAAGTCCACCAGCTTCATCGCGGTGCCCAGGCCCTCGTCCACGGTGAGCGAGCGGGTGGCGGCGTCGGCCAGCGGGAGCAGGGTCGGCAGCGAGAAGCCGAGCCCCTGGATCTTGCTGATCATCGCGGAGAGGAAGGCCTGCTGGCGCTTCATCCGCCCGATGTCGGAGTTGTCGCCGAAGCCGTACCGCGCCCGCAGGTAGTCGACCGCGGGCTGCCCGGAGAGCTTCTGCAGCCCCTTCCTGAGCTTGATGTTGTGCGAGTTCACGTCGTTCGGGACGCAGACGTCCACGCCGTTGATCGCCTCGGTCATCGCGGCGACGCCCTTGAAGTCGACCACGATGGTGTGGTCCACCCGCAGGCCGGTGAGCGCCTCGACGGTGTTCTGCGTGCAGGCGGGGTTCCCCTGGGGGAACTCGCCTATGGTGAACGCCGAGTTGAACATCTGGTTGGTCCGGGGCTCGGTCCACCGGCCGCTGGGCAGCTTGCAGGCCGGGATGGTCACCAGCGCGTCGCGGGGGATCGAGACGCCGACGGCGTGCTTGTGGTCCGCGTACACGTGCAGCAGGATCGCGGTGTCCGAGTGGCCGACGCCCTCCTCGCCGCCGCCGAGGTCGGCGTTGCCGTCGGTGCGGGTGTCCGAGCCGAGCACCAGGACGTTGACCGGGACGGACGCGCCCGGGGTGACCGGGACGGGGGCCGGCGGCCGCTCGGTCGCGACGCCGCCCGCGTCGAAGGTGGTGATGTTGCTGTCCAGCCGGTGGTAGAACCACGCCCCGGCCCCCGCCACCGACAGCACGAGAACGGCGGCGAGGCCCACGGCGGTCTTCACGATGCGCCGCCGGCGCGAGCTGCTGCTCATCCCCCGGGCCCCCCGTCTCCTGATGTCGTCCCCGCACGCACCGGCCCATGGGCAGGCCCGTGCGAATCTCGAACGTTAGACGTTTCGGGGGAGGGTTCGGTTACAGCCGACGGGCGGCCAATTCGGCCGGATCGGCCCCGGGGCCTGTGATGCTTCTCACCCGGCCGCTTCTCACGCGCCGGGGCCGGAGGCTCCCGCCAGCATCCGGCGGAGCAGGTCGCGCAGCGCCGTCCGCTCGTCCGGGCCGAGCGCGGCCAGCGGTTCGCGGGCGAAGTTCAGTGACTCGCGCAGCTCCTCGGACGCGGCGGAGCCGGTCTCGGTGGCGGCGACGAGCTTGACCCGGCGGTCCTGCCGGTCGGCCTCCCTGGTCACGAAGCCGCGCGACTCCAGGCGGTCGACGATGCCGGTGATGTTGGAGGGCTCGCAGCTGAGCGTCTGGGCGATGTGGCGCATCGGCATCGGTCCGCGCCGCAGCAGGGCGAGGACCTTGGCCTGGGCGCCGGTGAGCGAGCGGGCGGCGGCGGCCTCCTCGTACTCGCGGTGGAAGAGCGCGACCAGATTGGCCATCAGGTCGACGACCTCACGGGTGATCTCGTCGGGCTGCGGCGTGGCGGCCCCGGTCGGCTGGGTGTCCATGGGTGACAGTCTACCTGAACAGTTGACAACCTGAACCTTTCATGTCCATCGTTACTTCAGTCGCTCAACCTTTCAGGTCGCGCGGCATCACCGGGGGACCACCCAGACACCTCAAGGAGCACCACCGATGGCAACGCAGGAAGCGCCCGCCACCGCCCGCGAATGGCACCTCGCCGCCCGCCCGCAGGGCTGGCCGGTCCCGACGGACTTCGCCCTGGTCGAGGCACCGGTCCGGACCCCGGACCCCGGCGAGATCCTGGTGCGCAACGCCTACCTCTCGGTCGACCCCTACATGCGCGGCCGGATGAACGACGTGAAGTCCTACGCCCCGCCGTTCCGGCTCGGCGCGCCGATGGACGGCGGCGCGGTCGGCTACGTGGTCGCCTCCGCGGCCGAGGGCTTCGCCCCGGGCGACGCCGTGCTGCACGGCCTGGGCTGGCGCGAGTACGCCACCCTGCCCGCCGAGCAGGCGGTGAAGGTCGACCCGGCCGCCGCACCGCTCTCCGCCTACCTCGGCGTCCTCGGCATGACCGGCCTGACCGCCTACGCGGGCCTGCTCGCGGTCGGCGGTCTCAAGGAGGGCGACCGGGTCTTCGTCTCCGGCGCGGCCGGCGCGGTGGGCTCGATCGTCGGCCAGATCGCCCGGCTCAAGGGCGCCTCGCTGGTGGTCGGCTCGGCCGGCTCGGCGGAGAAGGTCGCCCGGCTGGTCGAGGGCTTCGGCTTCGACGCCGCGTTCAACTACAAGGACGGCCCGGTCCACGAGCAGCTCGCCAAGGCCGCCCCGGAGGGCATCGACCTCTACTTCGACAACGTCGGCGGCGACCACCTGGAGGCCGCGATCGGCGCGCTCGGCGTGCACGGCCGCGCGGTGCTCTGCGGCGCGATCGCCCAGTACAACGACACCACCGCCCCGGCGGGTCCGCGCAACCTGGCGCAGGCGATCGGCAAGCGGCTGCGCCTGGAGGGCATGCTGGTGCGCGACCACGCGGCCCTCCAGCCGCAGTTCGTCGCCGAGGTCGGCGGCTGGCTGCGGGAGGGGAAGCTGCGCGAGGAGCAGACCGTGGTGGACGGCTTCGAGAACACCGCGGAGGCCTTCCTGGACCTGCTGCGCGGCGCCAACACCGGCAAGATGGTGGTCCGCCTGAACGGCTGACGCCGGATCGGCCCGTCGACCGCCCCGCCGCCCTCCCCGGGCGCGGGGCGGTTTGCGTACCGGGCGCAGGGCAGCGGGCCGCACTACCGCATTCCGGCCCGATCCGAAAGTGCGTCAGTCATGGTGCGGGACGGCGCGGTACGGTGGTCCCGCCTGACGATGGGGCCGTTCGGGGGAGAGATCCCACCGAGGGGTGGACCTCCTTGGGGATTCGATTAGCATTGAGCGAAAGCCTGTCCGTTTTGCTCAATTTAGTGGCTTAATGTCGGCTAACGTGGGTAACTGTGGATCAACTACAGGCGCGAACGCGAGGCAGCTGGGGAAGGCGACCCTCGTCCACAGCCTGGAGGTCCCGGTGACGACACGTGGAGTCCTGTACGTCCACTCCGCGCCCCGCGCGCTGTGCCCGCACGTCGAGTGGGCCGTCGCGGGGGTGCTCGGTGTGCGGGTGAGTCTGGACTGGATCCGCCAGCCGGCCGCGCCCGGGCACTGGCGGGCCGAGCTCTCCTGGCAGGGAGAGACCGGTACGGCCTCGAAGCTCGCCTCCGCGCTGCGCGGCTGGCAGTTGATGCGGTACGAAGTCACCAGCGAGCCCTGCGCCACGGCGGAGGGCGAGCGGTACAGCAGCACACCCGCGCTCGGCATCTTCCACGCCGTCACGGGCATCCACGGCGACATCCTGATCCCCGAGGACCGGCTCCGCGCCGTCCTGCTGCGGGCCCGCAGCGAGGGGGCCGACCTGGAGGCGGAGATCGCCCGGCTGCTCGGCAAGCCCTGGGACGACGAACTGGAGCCCTTCCGCTACGCCGGCGAGGGCGCTCCGGTGCGCTGGCTGCACCAGGTGGTCTGAGGCAGGGCTCCGAGCCAGGTGGTCCGAGCCAGGTGGTCCGGGCCGGAGCCGTCCGGCCCGGACCATGACGAAGGGCCGGCGCTCGTCACGAGCGCCGGCCCCTTCGTCATGGGCGTCGGAGCGGGCCTCAGACGGTGCGGAAGGCCAGCACCACGTTGTGGCCGCCGAAGCCGAACGAGTTGTTCAGCGCGGCGATCCGGCCCTCGGGCAGCTTGCGCGGCTCGTCCCGGACGATGTCCGCGTCCACGTCGTCGTCCAGCTCGTCGACGTTGATGGTCGGCGGGGCGATCCGGTTGTACAGGGCCAGTACGGTGGCGACGGTCTCGATGCCGCCGGCGCCGCCCAGCAGGTGGCCGGTCATCGACTTGGTCGCCGAGACGGCGATGTGGTCGAGGTGCTCGCCGAGCTCCTTGCGCAGCGCCTTCAGCTCGGCCGTGTCGCCCTGCGGGGTCGAGGTGGCGTGCGCGTTGACGTGCACGATCTCGGCCTTGTCGAGCGGGTTGCGCTCGAACAGGTCGGCCAGCGCACGGGCCACACCGGCACCGGTGGGCTCGGGCTGGGCGATGTGATGGGCGTCCGAGGAGAGGCCCTGACCCACCGCCTCGCAGTAGATCCGGGCGCCGCGGGCCTCGGCGTGCTCGACCGACTCCAGCACGACCACGCCCGCGCCCTCGCCGAGCACGAAGCCGTCGCGGCCCTTGTCGTACGGGCGGGAGGCGCCCTCGGGGTCGTCGTTGTTCTTGGACATCGCCATCATGTTGGCGAACGCGGCGATCGGCAGCGGGTGGATCGCGGCCTCGGTACCACCGGCCACCACGACGTCGGCGCGGCCGCTGCGGATCATCTCGATCGCGTAGCCGATCGCCTCGGCGCCGGAGGCGCAGGCGGAGACGGGGGTGTGCACACCGGCCCGGGCGCCGACCTCCAGGCCGACGTTGGCCGCCGGGGAGTTCGGCATCAGCATCGGCACGGTGTGCGGGGAGACCTTGCGGGCGCCCTTGTCCTTCAGCACGTCGTACTGGTCGAGCAGGGTGGTGACACCGCCGATGCCCGAGGCGATCACGGCGCCCAGGCGCTCCGGCGCGAGCTTGGAGGACTCGTCGGTGGCCGGCGTCTCGTAGCCGGCGTCGGCCCACGCCTCGCGGGCCGCGATCAGCGCGAACTGCGCCGAGCGGTCCAGCCGGCGGGCCAGCGGACGGGGGAGGATCTCGCCCGGCTCGACCGCGGTGCGCGCGGCGATCCGGACGGGCAGCTCGGTGGCCCACTCCTCGGTCAGGGCAGCCACTCCGGAGCGCCCGGCGACCAGGTTCTCCCAGGTGGTGGCGGCGTCGCCGCCCAGCGGCGTGAAGGCGCCGATACCCGTGACGACCACGGTACGGTTTTCAGCGGTCACTGGATCTTCTTCTCTCACGTTTGTGCGGGGGCGGCGGCGAGCCGTGGATGGCCCGGCCGGGCGCCCGGTGGGGCGTCCCGGCCGGCGTGTCGGCCGCCTGCTGGAGGCGGCCGACGTCAGGCGTCGAACGAGTCGAACGCTCAGGCGTTGGCGAGGATGTAGTCCACCGCGTCGCCGACGGTCTTCAGGTTCTTGACCTCGTCGTCCGGGATCTTCACGTCGAAGCGCTCCTCGGCGGCCACGACGACCTCGACCATGGAGAGCGAGTCGACGTCCAGGTCATCGGTGAAGGACTTGTCGACCTCGACGTCCTCGGTCGGGATGCCGGCGATCTCGTTGACGATCTCAGCGAGACCTTCCAGGACCTCGTCCTTGGTAGCCATA
Source organism: Kitasatospora sp. NPDC005748 (assembly GCF_040630735.1). Taxonomy (NCBI): domain Bacteria; kingdom Bacillati; phylum Actinomycetota; class Actinomycetes; order Kitasatosporales; family Streptomycetaceae; genus Kitasatospora; species Kitasatospora sp. NPDC005748. The sequence goes on along the minus strand of NZ_JBEXYD010000045.1, from coordinate 18,773 downwards.
CTGGCTGCTCCTCTTCGGTGTTGAATGCGCCGCCCGGCGGACGGACGCAGGCTTGTGGATGGGTTGGGGCGAAAGTTGCCTAGGGGAGCGTAACGACTGCTGCCGCGTAGACCAGACCCGCCCCGAACCCGATGATCAGCGCGAGGTCCCCGCTGCGGGCCTCACCGCTTTCCAGCATGCGTTCCATCGCCAGCGGGATGGAGGCCGCGGAGGTGTTGCCGGTCTCGGTGATGTCGCGTGCGACGGGCACCGATTCGGGCAGCTTCAGCGCCTTGATCATGGCATCGGTGATGCGCATGTTGGCCTGGTGGGGGATGAACGCGCCCAGCTGGTCGGCCGTGATCCCGGCGGCGTCGAGCGCCTGCTGGGCCACCTTGGCCATCTCCCAGACCGCCCAGCGGAAGACCGACTGGCCCTCCATGCGCAGGGCCGGCCACTTGATCTCCTCGCCGGCGCCGTTGACGGCGTCCTCCTTGGCGAAGGCGGTGTCCCAGGCCTGGGTCTGCGAGATGACGTCCTTCTGGGAGCCGTCCGAGCCCCAGATGACCTTGCCGATTCCGGGCGTGTCGGACGGGCCGACGATCGCGGCTCCGGCGCCGTCACCGAAGATGAAGGCGGTCGAGCGGTCCGACTGGTCGGTCAGGTCGCTGAGCCGCTCCACGCCGATCACCAGCACGTACCCGGCGCTGCCGCCGCGGATCATGCCGTCGGCCAGGCCCAGGCCGTAGCCGAAGCCGGCGCAGGCGGCCGAGATGTCGAAGGCCGGGGCGGTGCCGCAGCCCAGCCGCTCGGCGATCTCGGTGGCGATCGCGGGGGTCTGCTTGAGGTGCGAGACGGTGGCGACGATCACGCCGCCGATCTGCTCGGGGCTGATCCCGGCCTGCGCGATGGCCTTGCCGGCGGCCTGCACCGACATCTCGGCGACGCTCTCCTCCGGGCCGGCCCAGCGCCGCTCGGCGATCCCGCTGCGGGTGCGGATCCACTCGTCCGAGGAGTCGATCCAGTTCAGGACCTCGGAGTTGGGGATCACCCGGACCGGGCGGTAGCCGCCGACGCCGTGGATGCGCGAGTAGCGGGCACCGGTGACGGGCTTGATCTGGGGCTGGCTCATGCCTTGTTCTCCTGATCCTGACCGCCGTGCTCCGCGACGAGGTCACGGGCCTTGTCCAGATCGGCGGGGGTCTTGAGGGCAAGCGTCGCCACACCCTTGAGGTTGCGCTTGACCAGTCCGGTGAGGGTACCCGCAGGCGCGAGCTCGATGACCGCGGTCGCGCCCAGCCGCTGCAGGGTCTCCATGCAGAGGTCCCAGCGGACCGGGTTGGAGACCTGCGAGACCAGCCGGTCCAGCACCTCGGTGCCGTCCGTCACGACCTCGCCGTCCCGGTTGGACACGTAGGTGACCTCCGGGTTCGCGACCGTCAGGGTCGGGGCGAGCTTCGCCAGCCGCTCGACACCGGGCGCCATGTGCTCGGTGTGGAACGCGCCGGCGACCTTGAGCCCGATCAGCCGGGAGACCGGCGGCGGGTCGGCCTTCAGGGCCTCCAGCTGGGCCAGCGTGCCGGCCGCGACGATCTGGCCCCCGCCGTTGTTGTTGGCCGGGGTCAGGCCGTGCTCCGCCAGCTTGGCGGCGACGACCTCGGGGTCGCCGCCGAGCACGGCGAGCATGCCGGTCTCGGTGGCGGCGGCGGCCTCGGCCATCGCCAGGCTGCGTTCGCGGACGAAGGTCAGCGCGTCGTGGGCGGACAGCACCCCGGCGCCGGCGGCGGCGGTGATCTCACCGACGCTGTGACCGGCCACGGCACCGACCAGCGCACGGGCGCGGTCCTCGTCCGGGAACAGCGCGCGGGCGGTCACCAGACCGGCCGCGACCAGCAGCGGCTGGGCGACGGCGGTGTCCTTGATCTCCTCGGCGGACGCCTCTGTGCCGGCGTGCACCAGGTCGAGCCCGGCGACCTCCGACCAGCCGCGCAGGCGGTCGGCGACGCCGTCGAGCTCCAGCCAGGGGCTGAGGAAACCGGGGGACTGGGCACCCTGTCCAGGGGCGACGATTACGAGCACGGTTCAACCCTCTCTCGCCAGGCGCCCGGGGGCGGGTAGGCGACGGTAACGAAGAAAAGCATCCGGGATTGTCAGTTCCCTACATCGGGGTCAACTCTGCTCCCCGGCTGCGGCGAGTCGGCCCAGCGCCAGTGCGATACGCAGCGTGAAGGCCGAACGTACGTCGGAGGGAGCGTAGCCCGTGACGTCTGTCACACGTCGGAGCCGGTAGCGCACCGTGTTGGGGTGGACGAAGAGCATCCGGGCGGCTCCCTCCAGGGAGGAGGCCTGCTCCAGGTAGACACTCAAGGTCTCCAGCAGTGCCGAACCGGCCTCGTCGAGCGGTGTGTAGATCTCCTCCACCAGCTGACGGCGCGCCGCCTGGTCGCCGGCGAGCGCCCGTTCGGGCAGCAGGTCGTCGGCCAGGGCCGGGCGCGGGGCGTCGGGCCAGGCGGCGCAGGCCCGCAGGCCGGCCGCGGCGGCGTGCGCCGAGCGGGTCGCCGACAGCAGGTCGGGCACGGTCGGACCGACCACCACCGGCCCCGGCGCGAACTGGCCGATCAGCGCCCGGGCCGCGTGCACCGGCTCCTTCTCGCCACCGACCACCACCACCAGGCGCTTGCCCAGCACCCCGGTCAGGACGTGCAGCTTGGCGTAGCGGGCGGCCCGGCGGATCGCCTCGACCACCAGCTCGCTGTCGCCGTCCGGCGCGCTGCCCATGACCACCCGGACCTGGCTCGGCTGGCCCCAGCCGAGCGCGGCGGCCCGCGACAGCACGCCCTCGTCCGCGTCGCCGGACAGCAGCGAGTTGACGACCAGCGCCTCCAGCCGGGCGTCCCAGGCCCCGCGAGCCTCGGCGGCCTGGGCGTACACCTGGGCGGTCGCGAAGGCGATCTCCCGGGCGTAGACCAGGACGGACTCGCGCATGTCCGCCTCGTCGCCGGGCGAGGCCACCTCCTCGATGGCCTCCTCCATCACCTCGATGGTGGTGCGGATCAGCTCGACGGTCTGGCGCAGCGTGATCGCCCGGGTCAGCTCGCGCGGCGCGGTGCCGAAGACGTCGGTGGAGATCGCCTGCGGGGCGTCGGGGTGGCGGTACCACTCGGTGAAGGCGGCGATGCCGGCCTGGGCGACCAGGCCGATCCAGGAGCGGTGCTCCGGCGGCATCCGCCGGTACCAGCCGAGCTGGTCGTCCATCCGCGCGATCGCGGCGGTGGCCAGCTTGCCCGAGGACTTCTCCAGCCGCTTCAGCGTCGCGACCCGCCGTTCGGCCCGGTCGGCCGCGAGTCTGCGCTCCTGCGCGGTCAGGCGTGGCGCCGCCCGCCCGGGCCGGTCCCGCCCGGAGCCGGGCGTCGGGCTCTTCCCGTTCTTGTCGGGCTTGGCGGTCGGATCGTTCTTGGAGTTCGCGGAGGCGGCTGGCACAAGGACAAGACTGCCTCACCGGAGTGACTGCTCGTGCACAGCCCCCGGCGGAGCGGCACGACGGCGGGCGTCGCGCGCCGCGGCCGCGCCGGCCCCGCCCCGGCCACCGGGCCCGCCGGGGAGCGCCGCCGCCGGGGCCGCGGTGCCCGCGGACCGGCCGCGGACCACGCTACGGTGAAGCCCGTGACCGACGCCCCCGCCCGCCCCCGCGCCGACCTGCGCCGCACCGCCGAGCGCTACCGCTCCACCCCGGCCGAGGGCATCGAGACCAGACACGCGTTCTCCTTCTCGGGCCACTACGACCCGAAGAACACGCACTTCGGCGCGCTGCTCGCCTGCAACGAGGAACTGCTCGCCCCCGGGGCGGGGTTCGAGGAGCACAAGCACCGGGACACCGAGATCCTCACCTGGGTCCTGGAGGGCGCGCTGGCCCACCGGGACTCCCGGGGCCACAGCGGGGTGGTCCGCCCCGGGATGCTCCAGTACCTCGGCGCGGGCTCCGGCGTCAGCCACACCGAGCGCAACGTCGGCGGCGCCGACGGGCCGGTCCGCTTCGTCCAGATGTGGCTCCAGCCGGACGTCTTCGACGCGCCCCCGGCGTACGGGCTGCGCCGGGTGGAACCGGCGGACGGCGGGTTGACGCTGCTCGCCTCCGGGCTGGCACGGGACGCCGGGACGGACGCCCTGCGGCTGCGCCGCGGCGACGCCGCGCTCTGGCTGGTGACCGCCGACCCCTGGCAGCCGCTGCCCGCGCTCCCGCCCGCCGCCTGGCGGTACGCCCACCTGACGGCCGGCTCGCTGGGCTTCAGGACGGTACCGGGACCGCAGGGCGGCGGCCGCTCGATGGTGCCCGGCGACAGCGTGCGGATCACCGGCGAGGCCTTCGCCGACCCGACGGCGGGCCAGGACGGCGCCGCTCTGCTGCTCTGGGAGATGCACTCGCCGGTCTCGTACGGCTGAGGGCGGCCCGGTCGGCGCGCCGCCGACCGGGCCCGCCGGGCTCAGCCGCGCAGCTCGGCCAGCACCGCGTCGCCGAGCGCCGGCCAGACCTCGGCGGCCCACGGCCCGAAGTCCCGGTCGGTGAGCGCGACGCAGGCCACGCCGGCTTCCGGGTCCACCCAGAGGAAGGTGCCGGACTGGCCGAAGTGGCCGAAGGTGGCGGGGGAGTTGGCGGTGCCCGTCCAGTGCGGCGCCTTGCCGTCCCGGATCTCGAAACCGAGGCCCCAGTCGTTCGGCCGGCGGTGGCCGAAGCCCGGCAGCACGCCGCTCGTCCCGGGGAAGGCGACCTCGCGGGTGGCCGCGCGCAGGGTGGACGGGTCCAGCAGCTTGGGCGACTGCAGCTCGGCCGCGAACAGCGAGAGGTCCGCCACCGTGGAGAGGCCGCCGGCGCCGGCCGGAGACTTGTGCGCGGTGTTGATCAGCGTGGAGTGCATCCCGAGCGGTTCGAACACGGCCTCGGCGGCGTAGCGGCCGAACTCGATGCCCGAGGCCTCCTGGAGGGTCCGCGCCAGTACGTCGAACCCGGCGTTGGAGTAGAGCCGGCGGTTGCCCGGCGCGGCCATCACCCGGTGCTCGTCGAAGGCCAGCCCGGAGGTGTGCGCCAGCAGGTGGCGGACGGTCGAGCCGGCCGGCCCGGCCGGGTCGTCCAGCTCGAAGACGCCCTCCTCGACCGCGACCAGCACCGCGTACGAGGTGAGCAGCTTGGTCACCGACGCGAGCGGGAACAGGTGCTGCCGCGGGCCGTGCCCGCCCAGGACCGCGCCGTCCGCGCCCCGCACCACCGCCGCCGCGGCGTTGGGCACCGGCCAGGTCTCGATCATCCGCAAGCTCTCCATGGCGCCGACTCTAACGGGCGGCCGACGGCGGGTGCCGGGTCACCCGGGTGGCAGGCTTGCCTGGAGTGCACTCCAACTCACTAGCGTCGTCGTCATCGTTCACCACTGGGGGTACCGATCATGGCCACACTCGCACCGGTCGCCGTCGACCTGCGGACCTGCTCCGAGGTGTTCAGCACACCGGTCGGCGAGCCGAACCGGACTCCTCGGCACACGATCAGCGAGGTGGCGGCGGCCAGCGGACTGACCGCCCACACCCTGCGCTGGTACGAGCGGATCGGCCTGCTCGACCCGGTCGACCGCTCCGCCTCCGGCCAGCGCCGCTACTGCGACGCCGACCTGCACCGGCTGGCCTTCCTCGGCCGGCTCCGGCTGACCGGCATGACGGTCGCCGACATGCTCCGGTACGTGGAGCTGGCCCGCCGCGGCGAGCGGACCCTGGAGGACCGGCGCGGGCTGCTGCTCGCCCACCGCGAGGAGGTCCGGCAGCGGATCGCCGACCTGCACGCCACCCTCGCCGTCATCGACTACAAGATCGACCTGTACGCCGGAATGATCGCCGACCGCGGCGCCGCCGCGGACGCCCCGGACCCGGCGGACGGCCCGCGGGGGAGGAAGCGGAGCGCCTGACCCGCCCCTGCCCGCCGGCCGGCCGCGAACCGCCCGCCCGGTGCGGGGGTTCAGACCGCGCGGCCCGTCCAGGCGGCCAGCCGGGTGTAGGTGTCGGCGCCGTCCGGCACGGGCTGCACGGCGGCGAACGGCACCGGGCCGCCGCGGTACTCGGGCGACAGCACGGCCTCGGCGACCGCCAGCGCGGTCAGCGCCAACCGCTCGTCCAGGGCGAGCCGGCTGCCGAGCGCTTGGGCGATGTCCCAGGAGTGGGTGACCGTCTCCATCACGTAGCCGCCCAGCGCGGCCCGGCCGGGCACCTCGCCCCAGGGGGCGACGGCGGGGCGGTCCAGCTTCGCGTCGTCCGCCCAGGCGGCGACGGCCCGGGCGCGGGCCCGGTCGAGGGCGGCCGGCCAGGCGTCGTCGGCCAGCTCGCCGGTGGCCGCCACGACGTCCTCCGCCCGGCCGCCCTCGCCGATGTAGGCGAGCCGGTGCACGCCGCCGACCACGTGGCTGAGCAGCTGTCGCAGGTCGTACTCGGGGCACGGGGTGGGGCGGTCCAGCGCCTCCGGGGTCACCTCGGCGATCAGCTTCTCCAGCTGGCCGAGCGCGAGCAGGTACTGCGGGCGGGGGTCCTGGGTGGTGTCCATCGGTGATCGGCTCCGTCGAGTGGAAGGGGTTTCGGCTCTCGGGAGGCAATCTCCCGGTAAAACCTGACAACTGCCGTCAGGGTTTCTGGAACCCTCGTGCCATGAAGGCCGACCGCCTGCTCTCGATCCTGCTGTTGCTCCAGACCCGCGGCCTGGTGTCCGCCACCGAACTGGCCGAGCGCCTGGAGGTGTCGGTCCGCACCATCTACCGCGACGTCGAGGCGCTCTCGTCGGCCGGCGTCCCGGTGTACACCGAGCGGGGCCGGCACGGCGGGATCGCCCTGCTGCCCGGGTACCGCACCGACGTCAGCGGCCTGACCGCCGACGAGGCCCGGGCGCTGTTCGTGCTCTCCGCCCAGGGCGCGCACAGCGATCTCGGGCTGGACGGCGCGCTCGGCTCCGCGCTGCGCAAGGTGATGGCCGCGCTGCCCGCCCCGCACCGCCCGGCCGCCGAGCGGATCAGCGAGCGGATCCTGGTGGACCCGGCCCGTTGGCTCCAGGCCGGCGCACCCGCCGGGCCCGACCTCGGCGAGCTGCAGTACGCCGTCTTCGCCGACCGCCGGCTGCGGCTGCGCTACCGGCACAGCGGCGCGCCGGCCCCGGCCGAGTACACCGTCGACCCCTACGGCCTGGTGAGCAAGGCCGCCGTCTGGTACCTGGTGGCCGATCTGCGCGGTGAGCCCCGGCTGTTCCGGGCCGACCGGGTGCTGGCGGCCGAGGCCACCGAGGAGCCGGTGCGCCGGCGCCCGGGGCTGGGGCTCGGCGAGGTGTGGGCGGTGCTGCGCGAGCAGGTGGAGCGGCTGCCGAAGGAGGTGCTGGTGAAGGTCCGGGTGCGGCGCGGGCGGCTGGACCTGTTCGTCCGGATCCACGGCAGCCGGCTCACCGCGCCGCCGCCGGAGTCGGGCGCGGGCGCCCCGGACGAGTGGGTCGAGCTGGCGATGGGCTTCCCGGCGCTGCCGGCCGTCCGCGCGCTGCTCTCCTTCGGGCCGGACGCCGAGGTGCTCGCGCCGCCGGCCGCCCGGCGGGAGCTGGCCCGGGCCGCCGTCGAGGCGGTCCGGCTCTACCAGGAGTGACCGGGGTGGGGCCGAGCGGCCGTCAGGCCTCGGGAGCGGGCCGGACCACGTCCTCGTAGTGGCCGAGCGAGATGGCCGCGAAGTTGTGCAGGCTGTCGGTGCCCTCGGTGAAGTAGCCGTTGTGGCCGGAGGAGCGGGCCGAGGAGATCTGCTCGGCGCCGAACTCGGCCGAGGTCGGGTCGGCGCCGTGGCCGAGCCCGCCGACCTCCAGGTACGGCACGTTGCCGATCCAGTCGCTGCCGTTGCGGGTGGCCCAGACGTGTACGCCGGCGCCCAGTTCGGAAGTGCTCTGCACGCCCATGCCCGGGCTGCCGAACACCATCAGGTCGGTGATCCCGGAGGTGTCGGACGGCGAGGCGGCCGCCCGGGGGATCTCGGGGGCGGCGGTGCCGCAGACCACCGAGCCGTAGGAGTGGCAGAGCAGCGACGGCGGCGCGTCGGGCCGGGTGGTCTCCTTGAGGCCGGCGAGCAGCCGCTCCAGCCGGGGCGCGCCGACATCGGCGAGCCGGGAGGTGACGGCGTCCGGGCCGAGGCCGGAGGGCGTGACGTAGCCGGTCCAGGCGATCACCGCGGTCCGGGTGCCGGGCGACTGCCGCCGCTCCTCGGCATACAGCGCGCGGGCCATCCCGGCGGGGGAGCGCAGCGGGTCGGCGGCCTGGTCGAAGTGGCCGAGGTCGGCGTCGGAGCCGGGCACGAGGACGGAGATCCGGTCGGCGTCGGTGAGGTCCCCCCAGACCTCGCTGACCAGGCCGCGGCCGCGCGGGTCGAAGGCGAGCACCTGGCGCTCGGGGGCGAGCAGATGCTCGACGTCGTTGGCGCGGGAGACGGCGAGCGCGCGCAGGTCGGAGTCGAGGGTCCGGTCGGCGGCGCGGGCCCGGGCGCGGTCCCGCTCGGCGGTGAGGGCGATCCGGTTGGCGCGGAAGCGCAGCTCGACCGGGGCGCCGTCGAAGTTGCCGACGACCAGCGGGTAGTCCTGGATCAGCCGGTCCAGCTCGGTGGGCGCCAGCGAGGCGAAGAAGTCGGCGGCGGCGGCCGGCGTGGTGAGGGCCGGATCGGGCAGGGTGCGGTCGAAGGAGTGGTCCTCGACCCAGGCGGCGCTGCCGGCCGGGGGGGTGGAGATCGCCAACTGCTCGGTGGACGCGGCGGCCTGGGCCGCGGCGGCGCCGGCGTCGGCCAGCACGGCGCATCCAGCGAAGGCACCGATCAGTACACGCTTCCACCGCCGACGGCGCATCGCCTCAACTCCCTAGGGGCCCGTGACCGTTCTGCGGGCGGGGCCCGGAGGTGGTACGACTGCCAACTTCCCTGGGTAAGCGTAGGGGGCGTGGCGCGGTGTCGGGCCCGCTCAAACTGTGGGATGGATCACATGAACCGGCGGTGTCCTTTCGGCGTCACCGGTCCTGCGCCGCGTCGAACTCCCTGACCATGCGCTTGGGAGCGGTGCGGCGCCAGGCCTCGGTGAGCAGCTCGCGCAGCTCCTCCGGGTCGACCAGGTCGAGCCGGACACCGACCCAGCCGTGCCGCCCGACGTACGGGGGGTAGGAGAACACCTCGGGCGCGGCGGCGAGCAGCTCGCTCTGGTCCTCCGGGGAGGCCTTGACGCTGACGCCGGTGCCGTCCGGCGAGCCCATCGCGAAGATCTTCGTGCGGACCCGCAGGGTCTCGATCTCCCAGGTCGGCTGCTGCACGGCCTCCGGCAGGGCGAGCGCCATCGCGCGGAACTCATCGAACGTCACCATGGCGGCAGCGTAGGGCAGTGGACCGACACCGCGCCCCCGGCACGCGTCACGGGCGGGGGCGCGGTGACCGGCTCAGACCAGGGAGGCCCAGCCGTCGCACGAGCGGTCGTCGGCGATCTTGCGGTCCGGGTGGCCGCTGCCGTCGGCCACCGAGATCTTGCGGTAGTTCTCGCCGTGGAACACCCAGTACTCGCTGCGGCCGCCGACCCGCTGGACATCGGGCACCGGCAGGAAGCAGTCCACCTCGGTGATGCCGTCCAGCGAACTCCACCGCGAGAGTTCACGGTCGGTGCGCTCGCAGAGGTCGGTGTGCGCGGCGCCGTCCGCCACCGAGATCAGCCGGTACCGCTGGCGGCCGCCGGTGGTGTGGAACGCCCAGTACCAGCTCTTGCCGCCGACCCGCTGCTGGTCGGGCACCGGGAGGAAGCAGTCCATCCGCTCGACGCCGACGAGCGAGTTCCAGGCCGAGAGGCCGCGGTCCGGGCGCTCCAGGGCGTCGGTGTACGTCCCGCCGCCGCAGGTGATCGAGACGGACCGGTACTGCTGGCGGCCGCCGGTGGTGTGGAACACCCAGTACCAGCTCTTGCCGGCCGGGTTCTGCAGATCGGCCATCGGCAGGACGCAGTCGATCCGCTCGACCCCCCGCAGGCAGGGCCAGGTGGTCAGCGCGGCGTCGCGCTCGACCGGGTGGTCGGTGTGCGCGGCGCCGTCCTCGACCGCGATCCGGCGGCACTGCGGGCCGTGGAACGCCCAGAACTGGCTCCGGCCGCCCTTGCGCCACTGGTCCGGGACGGCGACGAAGTCGTCGCACGGGTAGCCCCTGTCCTGCCGCGAGGAGGTCTGGCCGCCCTGTCGGCCCTGCGACTGCCCGGTGAGCCGCCCCTCGGCGAGCGCCTTGAGGGTGCTGATGGACGGCGCGAAGGCGTACACCGAGCCCTGGGTCTGCACGAACTGCTGGAAGTGCAGCGGGGTGTGCTTGATCGCGCCGTCCGGGCCGCGGCTCTCGAAGTCGACGTCGTCGGCCTCGGTGATCACCGGGTCCTTGCCGGGGACGGGGTTGCGGCCGGGCGGGAAGTCCGGCTGGTCGATCCAGTCGGCCTGGATGAACTCGAACTGCCGGGCGATGTCGGCCTGGTAGCAGACGAAGAGCAGGCCGCGCGGGTCGTCGGGCCCGCCGGGGCCCTCGGAGGCCGGGTCGAACGGGAACCCGTAGGGCGCGCCGCGCCGCATGATCCGCCGGCCGTCGAGCTCCTTGGCGTCGAACGGCGGCCGGCTCGGGTCGGGGGCCTGCAGCCCGGCCCGCGGGCTGGACTTGCGCAGGTGCGAGAAGAGCGGGGTGACCAGGCCCTCCAGGTCGTCCCGGAAGTCGAAGTCGTTGTCCGAGGACGCCTTCGGGTCGTTCGGGACGTCGCGGTCCTGGTGCTTGCAGACCGGCGCCCCGGAGCGCCAGCGGCCCACCAGCCGGGCGGCCAGCCACTCGGCGGTGGCGGTGTCCGGGACGGCCTTGGCCTGCTTGAGCTCCTTCAGCTTGACCGAGACCTGCGACCACCAGCCGGGGACGTCCTGGGAGAGCCGGCGGACGACCTGGAAGGAGCCGTCTCGGGCCCACGCGGGGAAGTCGGTGAAGCTGCCGGGGGCGGGCTGCTCGCCGACGACGAACTCGCCGGCCGGAATGATCCGGGTGCCCGGGTGGCCCTCGACCTCCTCCTCGTTCGCCGGGTTCGGCGGGTCGAAGAAGCGGACGCCGGGCTCGCTGATGCCGTCCTTGAAGCCGAAGTGCTCCTTGCCGCGGCGGCTGCCGAGCAGGGTCTTGGCGTTCTGCTGGAAGATGGTGACGATCTTCGCCTCGGCGGCCGCCTCGCGCTGGGCGGTGACGGTGGCGGTGAGGTCCTGCTCGGTGTCCGAGGCGATCGTCAGCACGGCGTGCACCTGCTGGTTCCTGCCGTTGCCGAAGAGCCAGTTCTCCGGGGAGTTGTCGCCGGTGTCACCGAGCGCGCCGGCCCGCTTGGCCGAGCCCTCCTTGAACGCCTCCAGGCCGCTGCCGACCGGCGGGGCCTGTTCGAACGGGTCGGTGGCGGAGAGCTGGCGCATGCCCTCGTAGGTGAGGCTGAGGCCCAGCCAGGTGGCCTTGAGGGTCTTGGGGTCGTCGCCGCCCGAGCTCTTGCGGGCCTCGCTGAACGCCGCGTTGAACTCGGCGACCTGCCGGGTGGTGGCGATCTGCGGGGCGAGCGCGCGCAGCCAGTCGCGGGCCCTGGCGGCGTCCTCGAACTTCAGGAACAGCAGGGTGACGTTGTCCTTCTTGAAGCCGGCGACGATGTCGCCCTGGATCTCCTCGCTCCGGCGCAGTCTCAGATCCGTTGCCATGGGGTTCCTCCGTGGGGTGGGTGGGGGAGGCCGGGATCAGGCCGGGGAACCGAGCTGCACCCACTGCGCGACGCTGGGCACGCCCTTGTCGTTGAGCAGGAAGAGCATGTACCAGCCGGGGGGCGCGGCCTTGGCGTCCGGCGGCGCCTGGAACTCCAGCCGGTTGCCGGCCCGGCTGCTGAGCCGCAGTTCGATCTGGCGCTGGCTGGTGTTGACCGAGTGGGTGGCGGTGGTCGGCGCCAGCAGGACGGCCTTGGCGGCCCGTTCCGGGGTCGAGGTGGTGACCAGGAACTTCTTGTCGTAGCCGACCGGGGAGGTGGGCCCCCGGTCGAGCGAGGGGCGGTCGGCCTGGTGCAGGTAGGCGGGCTCGTAGATCTCGATGGTGCCGTTCATGGTGACGGGTCCGGTCGTGCCGGGGATGCCGCTCACCGTGCCGTCGATGTCCGGGTTGTTGGCGATCTGCTGCAGCTCGTCGCCGGTCACCATGACCCGTCCGTCGGGCAGCACGACGGCGTTGGAGTGGTAGCCGCGCGGCAGCCGCTGGACCGGGCCGAGCTTCCAGTTGCCCTGGTCGTCGCGGAGTTCGACCTGGCGGTACTTGAGGTCGGCGTTCGGGTTGTAGGGGCCGTTGCCGTAGTCCCGGATGTCGTAGGCGCCGTTGACGGTCATCAGCTTGCCGTCGGGCAGCAGGATGGTGTCGTCCTGGGTGCGGCCGAAGGCGCGGGACTTCTCGGCGGTCCAACTGCCTTTGGAGAAGCGCAGGGTGCTCGGGTTGTCGCGGTCCCCGCCGAGGACGAGGGCGGAGTCCGGGCCGTTGACGCCGCCGGGCAGCATGACGGCCGAGCCGTAGTTGCGCTTGCGGCCGTCCGGGCGGGCGGTCAGGTCGCTGCGGGTCTCGTTGACCGGGTCGAACTTCCACTGCTCGGCGGCCTGGCGGCCGAAGCCGTAGATGTTGCCGTCGTTGAGCGAGAACAGGTGCGGGTAGTCCAGGGTGAACGGCGCGTCCGCCTTGAACCGGTCCACCGGGGTGTTCCTCGGCGTCTCGGTCTTCAGGTGCGGCACCGGGTGGCCCTTGGCGGGGAAGCGCTCGACGACCGGGGTCGGGGTGCCCCAGCCGAGCTCGGACTGGCCGGACATGATCAGCTGCCGGCCGTCGGCGCCGGTGACCACCGAGGGGTACCAGCGGCCGACCGACATGTCGGGGTTGCGGGTCCAGGTCTCGGTCCACGGGTCGAAGATCAGCGAGAGCTTGGCGCCGGTGCCGCCGTTGCCGCCCAGGTTGCCGCCGAAGACGCCCAGCATGCCGTTGGGCAGGTAGGAGTGCCCGGCGCAGAAGAACGGCGCCGGGCGCTCCTGGCCGAGGCCGTCCGGCATGTCGACGACCGGCGGCGTGACCTGCTTGAAGGCGGCGGTGCCGGTGCCCTTGGCCGGGTCCCAGAGGAAGGCCCGGCCGGCGTTCTCCCGGCCGATGGTCTGGGTGGGGGCCGGCTCCTTCTCCGGGTTGGTCTCGATCCGTTCGAAGGAGAACAGCAGCACCTTGCCGGTCGGCAGCAGGGCGATGTGGTCGCCGAAGTCGGGGGAGGGGAAGTACGCCTTGAACGCGCCGAAGGTCGCCGGGTCGAAGCCGGCGTTGGCGGCGGTCTGGGAGTCCGTCAGCGCCTTCAGCCGGTTGGTCCGGGTGGTTTGCGGGTAGTCGCCGACGCCGCGGACGGCCGCGCGCATCCGGGCGTGCTCCTCGGCGTGCTCCGGGCCGAGCGCGGCGACCTCGTCGTCGCGCATCTCGGCCAGCACCCGGGGCGCGGTGATGTGAGGGGCGGTGTCGGCCGGGACCGCGGCCTCGTCGTGGCCGCCGCCGTGGGCGAGGACCAGGGCGACGGCGGGGGTGGCGGCGGTCAGGACGGTGCCGGTGGTCAGCGCGCAGACGACGGCGGTGGCGACGGCGGCGAGCCGGCGGCCGGATCTCGGCCGTGGTCGGGACAGGGACATGGGACTCCTCGGAAGGGGGTGTGGGGGAGAAGCCGGCGGGTGCGGACGGCCCGGCCGTGGGCGGGCGGGGGCGACCGATCGTCGCCGACCGTCACAGGACATCACAGTGCGTGTCGGTTCGCATGCGGATCCATCCCCCGGCCGGGTGCGTGTCGCCGACGGACGGGGCGTGGGCCCGTGCGGCTCACGTCCCGTCAGTTCCCCGGCTGCGCCGACCGGCTCACACCACGCCCAGCGCGTACGCGGCGAACAGCGCCGCGGCGGCGCCGGCCACCGTCTTCCAGGGGCGGGAGAACGCCGTCCAGGGGCCGTCGAAGCGGCGGGTGAACCACCCGATCGCGACCAGGACGGCGCCGAACAGCGGTAGCAGCGCCACCCGGGCGGCCGCCCAGGCCAGCGAGTCCGGGGCGCCGGTCAGGCCGGGCACGGTGCCCAGGACGGCCGCGCCCGGTACCGCGACGGCCAGCATCGCGCTCTGGTGCCAGCAGAAGATCGTCATCGCCGAGAGGTTGACCGCCACCACCGGCAGCCAGAGCAGCGGGCGGCGCAGAAGCCGGCCGAGCCGCTCGCGCAGCAGCACCGCGGCGCCGATCTGCACCGCCGCCAGCGCCAGGACCAGCAGGGACGGCGGGTGCGAGTTGGTCCGCCCGGCGCTGGGCACGCCGACCATGCTGGCGGGGTAGTGGAAGACCAGCAGCAGCGCGGTGAACAGCGCGCCGCCGCCGAGCAGCAGCAGGCGCGCGGCCGGACGGCCGAGCCGCCCGTGGGCCCAGAGCACGCCCAGCTGATAGCCGAAGAGCCAGCCCGGCAGGATGTTCAGCAGCCCGACCCAGGACGGCACCGCGTCCGCCCACGGGCCGTAGCGCAGCAGGTCGACCACCGCGACCACGGCCGCCAGGACGCCCGCCGACCAGCCGCGCAGCCGCCGGGCGGCGGCCACGCAGAGCGGGGTCAGCGCGGTCAGCCCCAGGTAGACGCCGATGTACCAGAGCGGCTGCACCACCAGCACCGAGCCGGTCCGGACGGTGTCGCCGGGGACGCCGAGCCGGCCCAGCAGCGGGATCAGCAGCGCCCAGACCGCCGCCACCCCGAGGACCGGGCGCAGCAGCCGCACCGAGCGGGCCCGCAGCCAGCCGGCGTGGCCGACCCCGCGGGCGCGGGCCCGCTCCAGCGAGCGGACCGAGGAGTGGCCGCCGACCAGGAAGAACACTCCGAGCATCTGGAGCACCCAGCTGGCCGGGGCGAGGAAGCCGAGCGAGCCGAGCGGGCTGGCGTTGTGCAGGGCGCCGTCGGCGGAGAGGGTGAAGCCGCCGAGCAGCCAGTGGCCGACGGGGACGGCGAGCAGGGCGAGGGCGCGCAGCCCGTCCAGGGCGCGGTCGCGGGTCTCGGGGGTGCGGGTGTCGACCTGGTGCGCGGCGCGGCGCAGGGCGGTCAGCGGGTGGGGCATGGCGTTGCTCCTCGGGAGGTGGTGGGGCTCAGCGGCCGAGCGTGAGGGCGGCGTAGGCGGCGAGCGAGGCGGTGCCCGGGGTGAAGTAGCCGGTGTGGCCGTGGGATCCGGTGGCGGGCAGCGGGCGGGCGCCGAACGCGGGACCGGTCGGATCGGCGCCGTGGCCGAGGCCGAGGAGCGAGACGTTGGGCACGTCGCCGATCCAGTCGGAGCCGTTGCGCCGGGTGGCCCAGAGCGGCACCCGGGGGTCGAGGTCGGCGGCCGAGCCGACGCCCATGCCGGGGGAGCCGAGCACCACCAGGGCGGCGGCCTGCTCCGGCCCGGGGCGGGCCAGGCCGCAGACCACCGAGCCGTAGCTGTGGCAGAACACCGTGGCGGGCGCGGCCGGCCGGGTGGTGACGGCGAGCCCGTCCAGCAGCCGGGTGAGCCGCCGGGCGCCGGCCCGGGCGAGGGTCTCGGTGGCGGCGTCCGGGCCGAGGCCGACCGGGGTGGTGTAGCCGGCCCAGGCGATCACGGCGGCCTGCCGGCCGGTGGCCTCGTACAGGGCGCGGGCCATCCCGGCCGGCGTCCCGTACGGGTCGGTGGGCCGGTCGAAGCTCCGCAGGTCGATGTCCGAGCCGGGCACGACGACGGCCGTCCGGGGTGCGGTGGCCAGGTCGCCGAGGACTTCGGCGACCTGGCCGCGTCCGCGCGGGTCGAAGGCGAGGATCCGCCGGTCGCCGTCCAGCAGGGTGCGGTAGCGCTCGGCGCGTTCGCGGGCGGTGGTGCGGTCCTGCGGGGTGAGCGCCGGGTCGGCGGCGCGGGCGAGTTCGCGGCCGCGCTCCTCGGCCAGGGCCAGGGCGTTGGCCCGGTAGCGGAGGTCGACGGGGGCGCCGTCGAGGTTGCCGACCACCAGCGGGTGGCGGACGGCCAGCGCGTCCTGACGGGCGGTCGGCAGTTCGGTGAAGAAGGCGGCCACCGCGGCGGGGGAGGCGGTGGCCGGGTCGGGCAGCCGGAGGCCGAGGGTGGTGTCGGCGACCCAGCCGGCGGTGCCGGGCGGTGGGCCGGTGACCGGGTGCTGGGTGTCGCAGGCCCAGCCCCCGGCGCCCAGTACGGCGGCCAGGGCGACCGCGGCGGCGGCGACCGTGCGGGCGAAGCGCCGGGGTCGGGGTCGGTGCTCGGTGCGAGGCTGCCGCATGTGCGTGTTCTCCCTTGTCCGTCGGGTGTCGACGGAGAGGAAGGTAGAAACGCGGCGGCCCCGCGGACGTCACTCCGCGGGGCCAACTCCCGGGTACTACCCGGGTAGCAGGAGGGGGACGGGACCGGCCGGGGCCGGGCCGTTCACTGACCCGGCGTCACCAGGCCGGACTCGTAGGCCAGGACCACCGCCTGGGCGCGGTCGCGCAGGTCGAGCTTGGCGAGGATCCGGCCGATGTGGGTCTTGACGGTCTGTTCGGCGAGCACCAGGCCGGCGGCGATCTCCTGGTTGGACAGACCGCGGGCGATCAGCTCCAGCACCTCGGTCTCCCGGGGGGTCAGGCCGTTCAGCCGCAGCTTGGGTTCGCGGCGCCGGGCCGGCCTGGTCCGGGCGAAGTCCTCGATCAGCCGGCGGGTGACCGAGGGGGCGAGCAGCGCGTCGCCGGCCGCCACCACCCGCACGGCGGCGATCAGGTCGGCGGGGGGCGCGTCCTTGAGCAGGAAGCCGCTGGCCCCGGCTCGCAGCGCCTCGTACACGTAGTCGTCCACGTCGAAGGTGGTCAGCATCAGCACCTTCGGCCGGTGGGCCCCGGGGACGGCCGGGTCGAGCAGTCGGCGGGCCGCCTCCAGGCCGTCCATCACGGGCATCCGGACGTCCATCAGCACGACGTCGGGGTGGGTGCGGCCGCAGACCTCCAGGGCCTGCGCGCCGTCCGCCGCGTCGCCCACCACGTCGATGTCGCTCTGGACGCCGAGCAGGGCGGCGAAGCCCGCCCGCACCATCGCCTGGTCGTCGACGATGATCACGCGGATGGTCATGCGGTGGGCTCCCGGGGGGTGTCGATCGGCAGGACGGCGGCCACCTTGTAGCCGCCGTCGGGCAGTGGGCCGGTGTCCAGCTTCCCATCCAGCAGCCGCACGCGTTCCCGCATGCCGACCAGCCCGTGACCGGTGCCCTCGGCGGCGGCCTCCAGCGACGCGGCGCGCGCGGGCGGGGCCCCGTTCACCACGGTGACCAGCAGGGCCGGGCCGTCGACGGCCAGCGACACCCAGGCCTCGGCGCCGGGCGCGTGCCGGACGACGTTGGCCAGCGCCTCCTGGACGATCCGGTAGACGGAGAGGTCGACGGCCTGCGGCAGGGCGTCGACCAGCTCCGGGAGCACCGCCAGCTCGGCCGGCACCCCGGCCCGGCCGACCGTCTCGACCAGCTGGGCCAGGTGCGCGATCCCGGGCTGGGGCGCCTTCTCGGTGCCGGACTCCTCGCTGCGCAGCACCCCGAGCAGCCGCCGCATCTCGGACAGCGAGTCGCGGGCGGTGCCGGCGATGGCGCCGAACTCCTCGGCCGCCTCGGGCGGCACGTCGGCGATCCGGTACGGGGCGCTGGCGGCCTGGACGGCGATCACCGACATGTGGTGGGCGACCACGTCGTGCAGCTCGCGGGCGATCCGGGCGCGCTCCTCCAGCAGGGTGCGGCGCTCGCGCTCGGCCTCGCTGATGTGCTCCTGCTCGGCGAGCAGCCGCTGGGCCTCGGCCCGTTCCCGCAGGGCGCCGCCCAGGACCAGGACGGCCCCGGTCAGGGCCACCGCGAGCAGGCTGTTGTCGCTGCCGACGTCCGCGCCGATGCCGAGCAGCGACAGCGCGAGGCTCGTGGCGGTGGTGGCCAGCCAGACGGAGAGCAGGGTGCGGCGCCGTTCGCGCAGCGCGAGCGGCAGCATCAGCAGCAGGTAGCCGACCACGCCGGGGGCCGGCCACGGCCAGGAGGAGGAGGTGTCCCGGCCGGTGGTGAGGATCAGCAGGGAGGTCAGCAGGTCGGCGGCGCCGATCATCCACCAGGCGGGCAGCGGGCGGTTCACGGCGAGCAGCAGCGGCACGGTCTGGGCGATCGAGAGGGCCGCCGCGAGGCCGACGTTGAGGCCGTAGTCGGTGGCCAGGACGTTGGTCGCGCTGGGCAGCAGGGAGCTGATCGCGGCCAGCGCGAGGACGTACGGCAGCCAGCGGACCCAGCGGGCGGCGGCGTGGGCCAGCAGCGGGGTGTGGTCGGTGGACGGGCGGGCGAGCGGGGCGAGCAGACCGGGGAGCAGGCCGCCCCGGGCCGGCCCGGTGGGCGGATCGATCATCCCGTCAGCCTAGGGCGGCCCGTGCCGACGGGCGTCGGACCGGGGACCGGACTCCGCCGTAGTACTCCGGTATGACCCGGTGGCCGCCGGGGCCGCTCCCGGACGGGGTGCTAGGGCCTGTGTGATGTTGTGATCAATCTTCGGGTTCTGCCCCTGCTCCAGGGCAGAACCCGGTAGGAATGTTGGCTGTGACGCGCAGACAACTCACCGACGAGCAGTGGACTTTGATCGAGCCCTATCTGCCGATCGGCAGGTTCGGGCCGTACCCCGAACGGCTTCGTGACCAGTTCGAGGGGGTGATCTGGCGGTTCCGTTCCA
>NZ_JBEXYD010000044.1:0-63770 GCF_040630735.1 Kitasatospora sp. NPDC005748 | reverse complement strand
TGGCACGCTGTTGAGTTCTCAAGGAACGGACACTTCCTTCGGACCGCCTTCCAGCGGGCCCTCCGGGCGCTTCGTTCTTTCGTGTTTCCAGCTTATCAGATGTTTTCCGCTCCGTTTTCCGGAGTTTCATTTACCTGATCGGCTTTCGCCTTTCGGCGCTCCCGAACTCTAGCAGAGTTTTTCGGGCCGTTTTCCGCCTGTTGTTCTCGAATTTCGTTCGAGAACTTCCGGCAGGCCGTCCCGTGGGGCAACCCGGAGAACACTACGCACCGGGTCGCCCCACGTCAAACTGGCCGTGGGGAGGCTCAGACCTCGACGACGACCGGCAGGATCATCGGCCGGCGGCGGTAGTTGTCCGCCACCCACTTGCCCATGGTCCGGCGCACGAGCTGCTGGACCTGGCGGATCTCCAGGACACCGTCGCCCGCCGAGCGGTCCAGTGCCTCCTGGAGCTTGGCCGCCACCGGGGTGAACGCCTTGTCGTCGATGCCGGAACCGCGGGCCTGGATGGTCGGACCGCCCACGATCTTCCCGTTGGTGGAGTCGACCACCACGAAGACCGAGATGAAGCCCTCCTCGCCGAGGATCCGGCGGTCCTTCAGGGATGCCTCGGTGATGTCGCCGACGGACGAACCGTCGACGTAGACGTAGCCGGCCTGCACCTTGCCCACGATGCGGGCGACGCCGTTCTCCAGGTCGACGCAGACGCCGTCCTCCGCGATGACCGTGCGGTGCTTCGGGATGCCCGTCGCGATGCCCAGGTCGGCGGCGGCGCGCAGGTGGCGCCATTCGCCGTGCACCGGCATCAGGTTGCGCGGCTTGCAGATGTTGAAGAAGTACAGCAGCTCGCCGGCCGAGGCGTGGCCCGAGACGTGCACCTTGGCGTTGCCCTTGTGCACGACCTTGGCGCCCCAGCGGGTCAGGCCGTTGATCACCCGGTACACGGCGTTCTCGTTGCCGGGGATCAGCGACGAGGCCAGGATGACGGTGTCGCCCTCGACGATGCGGATCTGGTGGTCGCGGTTGGCCATCCGGGACAGCGCCGCCATCGGCTCGCCCTGCGAACCGGTGCAGATCAGCACGACCTCCTTGTCCGGGAGGTCGTCCAGCTGCTTGACGTCGACGACCAGGTTGCCGGGGACCTTGAGGTAGCCGAGGTCGCGGGCGATGCCCATGTTGCGGACCATCGAGCGGCCGACGAAGGCGACCTTGCGCTTGTACTCGTGCGCGGCGTCCAGCACCTGCTGGATGCGGTGCACGTGGCTGGCGAAGGAGGCGACGATGATGCGCTTGTCGGCGTTGGCGAAGACGTTCCGCAGCGCGGCCGAGATGTCCCGCTCGTGCGGGATGAAGCCGGGGACCTCGGCGTTGGTGGAGTCCACCAGCAGCAGGTCCATGCCCTCCTCGGCCAGCTTGGCGAAAGCCGGGAGGTCGGTGAGGCGGCCGTCGAGCGGCAGCTGGTCCATCTTGAAGTCACCGGTGGCGACCACCATGCCGGCGGGCGTGCGCACGGCGACGGCCAGCGCGTCCGGGATGGAGTGGTTGACCGCGATGAACTGGCAGTCGAAGGGGCCGATCCGCTCGCGGTCGCCCTCCTTCACCTCCAGCACGTACGGGTGGATGCGGTGCTCGGCGAGCTTGGCCTCGATCAGCGCCAGGGTGAGCTTCGACCCGATCAGCGGGATGTCCGGGTTCTCCCGGAGCAGGAACGGGACGGCACCGATGTGGTCCTCGTGCCCGTGGGTCAGCACGATGCCGTCGATCTTGTCGAGCCGGCCCCGGATGTAGCTGAAGTCCGGGAGGATCAGGTCGACGCCGGGCTGCTCGTCCTCGGGGAAGAGGACGCCGCAGTCGACGATGAGAATGCGGTCCCCGAATTCGAGGACCGTCATGTTGCGGCCGATCTCGCCGAGGCCGCCGAGCGGAGTGATGCGCAGGGCGCCCTCCTTGAGGGCCGGGGGCGCGCCGAGTTCGGGATGCGGGTGGCTCAAAAGACTCTCCTCACGACGCACGCCATATGCCTGGGGTCCTCCCCGAGAGACATATGGCGTGCGTACTCAGTGTCGGTTTCCTACTGGGTAAGTACTCTCACGCCTTCGTTCCGGTCCAGCGGCGGCCCTCCTGGGAGGTCCGGCGAGCCGGGGCGCGCACGTCTTGTCTGTTACAGGTGTACCCCGCCGGCGGCGAGATCCTTCTTCAATTGCGCGATCTCCTCGGAAGTCGCGCCGACCAGCGGCAGCCGGAGCGGGCCGGCGGGCCGGCCCTGCAGCTCCAGGGCCGCCTTGGTGAGGATGACACCCTGCGTGCGGAACATACCGCTGAAGACCGGCAGCAGGCTCTGGTGGATCGCCGTGGCCTTGGCCACATCCCCGCCCAGGTAGGCGTCGACCATGCTGCGCAGCTCCGCGGCGACCACGTGCCCGACCACGCTGACCACACCGACGGCGCCGACCGAGAGCAGCGGCAGGTTGAGGATGTCGTCGCCGGAGTACCACGCCAGGTCGGAGCGGGCGATGGCCCAGGCGGCGGCGCCGAGGTCGCCCTTGGCGTCCTTGTTGGCGACGATCCGCGGGTGCTCGCCGAGCCGGACCAGCGTCTCGTGGCTCAGCGCGACACCGCTGCGGCCGGGAATGTCGTAGAGCATGACCGGCAGGCCGGTGGCGTCCGCGATGTGCGTGGTGTGCCGGTACAGGCCCTCCTGCGGGGGCTTGCTGTAGTACGGCGTGACGACCAGCAGGCCGTGGGCCCCGGCCGCCTCGGCCTGGCGGGCGAGGTCGGCGCTGTGGTGCGTGTCGTTGGTGCCGACACCGGCCACCACGTGGGCGCGGTCCCCCACCGCTTCCACGACGGCGCGGACCAGCCGGGCCTTCTCGGCGTCGCTGGTGGTCGGGGACTCACCGGTGGTGCCGTTGAGGACGAGGCCGTCGTTGCCTGCGTCGACGAGGTGTGCGGCGAGGCGCTGGGCGCCGTCGAGGTCGAGCCCGCCGTCAGCGGTGAACGGGGTCACCATCGCGGTCAGGACCCGGCCGAACGGCGTCTGGGGGGTGGAGGTCGGAGCCATGCGTCCAAAACTACTCGTAGGCGGTGGGGCGGTACCCAGGCCGGTCCAGGGTTCGGACAGGTGTGGCGCGCGGAGCGGCACAAAGATGGGATTCCGGTGCTGCATGCTCGGGGGTTCACGCAGCACCGGAATCCGTGTCACGAGCGTAGGGAGCGGCTAGAAAAGCCGCAATCCAGACATGCCAGGCAAGCCGCCCATATGCCTGTTACCCCAGGTCAGGGGGCGACCCGGCCGTGCTTCTCGAAGGCCGCATGGGTGAGCGGCATGAGCCGGGCCCACTGCTCCTCCATCTGCTCGGCGACCATCTCGATCTCGCGCTGCGGGAACGACGGCACCGCGGCGTTCTCCTTCTTGGTCCGCAGCGACAGGAAGTGCATCAGCGAGCGGGCGTTGCAGGTCGCGTACATCGAGGAGAACAGGCCGACCGGCAGCACGGCCCGGGCCACCTCGCGGGCCACACCGGCCGCCAGCATCTCCTGGTACGCCCGGTAGGCCCCCTGGTAGGCGGCCTCCATCTGCTCGGCGACCACGTCGAACTGCTTCGGCGTGCCCTCGACGAACTCGTAGCGCCCCGGGCGGCCCTGCTGGACGAGCTTGCGCTCCTCACCGGGCACGTAGAACACCGGCTGCAGCTCGCGGTAGCGGCCGGACTCCTCGTTGTACGACCAGCCGCTGCGGTGGCGGTGGAACTCCCGGAAGACGAAGATCGGCGCACTGATGAAGAAGGTCATCGAGTTGTGCTCGAACGGCGTACCGTGCCGGTCCCGCATCAGGTAGTTGATCAGACCGGTGGACTTCTCCGGGTCCTGCTGCAACGCCTCCAGGGACTGCTCCCCGGCCGTCGAGACCCGGGCCGCCCAGATGACGTCCGAGTCGGCGGCGGAGCTGCGGACCAGCTCCACGGTGACATCGCTGCGGAACCTGGGGGCGGTGGGTTCGTCGGTCACGCGGTACTCCTTGCGGGTTCGTTGGTGCGGTGCAGCCGGATCGCGTGCTGCATGGTCTTACGGGCGCGCGGGGTGTCGCCGGCGTCGGCGTACGCCACCGCGAGGCGGAAGAAGACGCGCCAGTCGCCGGGCGAGGCCTCCGCCTCGGCCTTGCGGCGGGCGAACACCGCGTCGGCCGAGTCCCGGTCGATCCGGCCGCCGGCGGTGCGCTTCAGCTCGTCCACCGGCAGGCCGCCCTCGGCCTCCAGCTCGCGGGCGAGCCGCTCGCTGGCCCGGCCGAAGCGGACGGTCTGGCGCAGGAACCAGACCCCGATCGGCGGGACGACGAAGGCGCACAGGCCCAGGCCGATGCCGAGCGGCTTGCCGGTGGCGATCAGCTGGACGCCCTCGCCGACGCAGACCAGGGCCACCAGCAGCAGCACGCCGGAGAGGACGAAGAAACCGGTACGGGAGGTCACCGGTCGCTCACAGGTCCAGGAAGTTCTCGAGGCCCACGGTGAGACCGTGGTTCTCGACGACCTTGCGCACCCCGAGCAGGATGCCCGGCATGAAACTGCTGTGGTGCAGCGAGTCGTGCCGGATGGTGAGGGTCTCGCCGGTGTCGCCGAACATCACCTGCTGGTGCGCCAGCAGGCCGCGCAGCCGGACGGCGTGCACCGGGATCCCGTCCACGTCCGCGCCGCGGGCACCGGGCAGGCTGTGTGTGGTCGGGTCCTGCTGCGGCGGGCGGCCGGCCTCGGCGCGGGCCGCGGCGATCAGCTGCGCGGTCCGGGTGGCCGTACCGCTCGGCGCGTCGGCCTTGCGGTCGTGGTGCAGCTCGACGACCTCGACCGACTCGAAGTACCTGGCGGCGGTCTGGGCGAACTTCATGCCCAGCACCGCGCCCAGCGAGAAGTTCGGCGCGACCAGCACACCGAGCGGCCGCGGCTCGCCGCCCGGCATCAGCCAGCCCTCCAGCTCGCCCAGCCGCGCGTCGTCCCAGCCGGTGGTCCCGGTGACGACGTGGATGCCGTGGTGGACGCAGTAGTCGAGGTTGGCCATCACCGAGTCGGGGTGGGTCAGCTCGACGGCGACCTGGGCCCCGGCCCGGGTCAGCTCGTCGAGGTCCGATCCCCGGCCCAGGGCGGCGACCAGCTCCAGGTCGGGGGCGGCCTCGACGGCCTTGACCGCCTCGGAGCCGATCCGGCCCTTGGCGCCGATCACGGCGACACGCAGCGTCATGGTGAGAAGTCCCTTCAGACCAGCAGGTCGGCGAGCCGGCCGGCCCGCTTGTCGTTGATCGGACCGATCAGCGCCAGCGAGGGCCGGTGCGCGCCGAGCACGTCACGGGCCACCGCGTGGACGTCGTCCAGGGTCACGGCCGCGATCCTCGCCAGCATGTCGTCCACCGAGAGGTGGTGGCCGTAGCTCAGCTCGGCCTTGCCGATCCGGTTCATCAGGGAGCCGGTGTCCTCCATGCCGAGCACGGTGGAGCCGGAGATCTGGCCGATCGCCCGACGCAGCTCCTCCTCGGTGATGCCGTCGGCGACCACCTTGGCGAGCTCCTCGCGGCAGATCCGCAGCACCTCCTCGACGCGCTTGGGCTGGCAGCCGGCGTAGATGCCGAACAGGCCGCTGTCCGCGTAGGAGGACGAGTACGAGTACACCGAGTACGCCAGGCCGCGCTTCTCCCGGACCTCCTGGAACAGCCGCGAGCTCATCCCGCCGCCGAGTGCCGCGTTCAGCACGCCCATCGCCCAGCGGCGCTCGTCGTGGCGCGGCACCCCGGGCACGCCGAGCACCAGGTGGGCCTGCTCGGTGGAGCGGTTGAGCACCTCGACCTTGCCGGCGGTGCGCACGGCCTTGACGCCGCGGCGGGCCTCGGCGGGCTCGGCCCCGGAGCGCGCCAGCAGCGCCGCGAAGGCCTTCTCGACCTGGCGGACCACCTTGCGGTGGTCGAGATTGCCGGCCGCGGCGACGACCAGGTGCTCGGGCTTGTAGCGGCGGTGGAAGAACCCGGCGATCTGGTCGCGGGTGAGCCCGTTGACCGTCTCCTGGGTGCCGAGGATCGGGCGGCCGAGCGGGCCGCTGCCGAAGATCACCTTGGCGAAGAGGTCGTGCACCACGTCACCCGGGTCGTCCTCCGCCATCGCCATCTCCTCCAGGATGACGCCGCGCTCGGCCTCGACGTCCTCCGGGCGGATCAGCGAGCCGGTGAGCATGTCGCACACCACGTCGATGGCGAGCGGCAGGTCGGTGTCGAGCACCCTGGCGTAGTAGCAGGTGTTCTCCTTGGCGGTGAAGGCGTTCATCTCACCGCCGACCGCGTCCAGGGCGGCCGAGATGTCCAGCGCGCTGCGCCGCTCGGTGCCCTTGAAGAGCAGGTGCTCCAGGTAGTGCGTGGCTCCGTTGAGCTGGGGGGTCTCGTCCCGCGAACCGACTCCGACCCAGATGCCGAAGGTCGCGGAGCGAACCGTCGGCAGGGTCTCGGTGACGACCCGCAGGCCGCCGGGGAGGACGGTGCGGCGCACCGTGCCGGCGCCGTCCACGCCCTTGAGCAGGGTCCGGGTGGTGCCGGGGCGCTGCTTCGCCGCCGAGGCCTGGGCCACGGGGTGTACCTCCGTAGAAAGCATGTGCAACAACAGGGTGCGGCCCGCACGCCGACGGGGCGTGCGGGCCGCGGCCGCTTCTATCGAACCGGGGGGCTAGCGGCGCTTCACTCGGAAGCGGCCTCGCCACCCTCTTCGCCCTCGACGACCGGGATCAGCGAGAGCTTGCCGCGCGGGTCGATCTCGGCGATCTCGACCTGGACCTTGGCGCCGACGGCGAGCACGTCCTCGACGTTCTCCACGCGCTTGCCACCGGCCAGCTTGCGGATCTGCGAGATGTGCAGCAGGCCGTCCTTGCCCGGCATGAGCGAAACGAACGCGCCGAACGTCGTGGTCTTCACCACGGTGCCCAGGTAGCGCTCCCCGACCTCCGGCATGGTCGGGTTGGCGATCTGGTTGATCGTCGTACGGGCAGCCTCCGCCGAGGGACCGTCGACCGCACCGATGTAGATGGTGCCGTCGTCCTCGATGGTGATGTCCGCGCCGGTGTCCTCCTGGATCTGGTTGATCATCTTGCCCTTGGGGCCGATGACCTCACCGATCTTGTCCACCGGGATCTTGATGGTGATGATGCGCGGCGCGTTCGGCGACATCTCGTCGGGCGCGTCGATGGCCTCGTTCATCACGTCGAGGATGTGCAGGCGGGCGTCCTTGGCCTGCTTCAGCGCGGCGGCCAGCACGGAGGCCGGGATGCCGTTCAGCTTGGTGTCCAGCTGCAGCGCGGTGATGAAGTTGCGGGTACCGGCGACCTTGAAGTCCATGTCGCCGTACGCGTCCTCGGCGCCCAGGATGTCGGTCAGCGCGACGTAGTGCGTCTCGCCGTCGATCTCCTGCGAGATGAGGCCCATGGCGATACCGGCGACGGCGGCCTTCAGCGGCACACCGGCGTTCAGCAGCGACATGGTGGAGGCGCAGACCGAGCCCATCGAGGTGGAGCCGTTGGAGCTCAGCGCCTCGGAGACCTGGCGGATCGCGTAGGGGAACTCCTCGCGGGTCGGCAGCACGGGCAGGATCGCCCGCTCCGCCAGCGCGCCGTGGCCGATCTCGCGGCGCTTGGGCGAGCCCACGCGGCCGGTCTCGCCGACCGAGTACGGCGGGAAGTTGTAGTTGTGCATGTAGCGGCGACGCGTCTCCGGGGAGAGCGTGTCCAGCTGCTGCTCCATGCGCAGCATGTTCAGCGTGGTGACACCCAGGATCTGGGTCTCGCCGCGCTCGAACAGGGCCGAGCCGTGGACGCGCGGGATGGCCTCGACCTCGGCGGCCAGGGTGCGGATGTCGGTGACACCGCGGCCGTCGATGCGGACCTTGTCCTTGATGACGCGCTCGCGCACGACCTTCTTGGTCAGCGCGTTGTACGCGGCGCTGATCTCCTTCTCGCGACCCTCGAACTCCGGCAGGAGCTTCTCGGCGGCGATCGCCTTGACGCGGTCCAGCTCGTTGTTGCGCTCCTGCTTGCCCGGGATGGTGAGCGCCTGGGCCAGCTCGTCCTTGACCGCGGCGGTCAGGGCGGCGAGCACGTCGTCCTGGTAGTCCAGGAAGACCGGGAACTCGCCGGTGGGCTTGGCGGCCTGGGCGGCCAGCTGGGACTGCGCGGCGCAGAGCACCTTGATGAACGGCTTCGCGGCGTCCAGACCGGCGGCGACGACGTCCTCGGTCGGCGCCTCGGCGCCGCCCTCGACCAGCTTGATGGTCTTGTCGGTGGCCTCGGCCTCGACCATCATGATCGCGACGTCACCGTCGGGCAGGACGCGGCCGGCGACGACCATGTCGAAGACGGCCGACTCCAGCTCGGAGTGGGTCGGGAAGGCCACCCACTGGCCCTTGATCAGCGCGACGCGGACGCCGCCGATCGGGCCGGAGAACGGCAGGCCCGCCAGCTGGGTGGACGCGGAGGCGGCGTTGATGGCCACCACGTCGTACAGGTGGTCGGGGTTGAGCGCCATCACGGTGACGACGACCTGGATCTCGTTGCGCAGGCCCTTGACGAAGGACGGGCGCAGCGGGCGGTCGATCAGGCGGCAGGTGAGGATCGCGTCCTCGGAGGGCCGGCCCTCGCGACGGAAGAACGAGCCGGGGATGCGCCCGGCGGCGTACATCCGCTCCTCGACGTCCACGGTCAGCGGGAAGAAGTCGAAGTGCTCCTTCGGCTGCTTGGAGGCGCTGGTGGCCGACAGCACCATGGTGTCGTCGTCCAGGTAGGCCACGGCGGAGCCGGCGGCCTGACGGGCCAGGCGGCCCGTCTCGAAGCGGATGGTACGGGTGCCGAAGGAACCGTTGTCGATCACGGCTTCGGCGTAGAACACGTTCTCTTCCACCTGGAAGATCTCCTCTTTCGTACGTCTCCGGGAGAGCGCCCCCGCGCATCGCTGCCGGTGGCCCGGGCCCTCGTGCGCTCTTGCGCAGAGGAAGGCAGTCGGGCCGGTCTTCGATCGAAGCCTCCGGTGGGCCCCGCTCGGTCTGCGGGGCTTCCGGCGGCCACTACCGAGGACCGGCGCCTCTCGGCTGCCAGGCCGGGGCGGGCGGTCCGCGTCTGGACGCTCTCTCGGATGCGGGCGGCTTCCGTTTGAAGCCTTCGTCCCGCGGGGGGTCGGGGTCTTTCGCCCGGGTGGCGCGGTGTCGCGCCATCACCCGGCATGCCCACAACCCTACGGTGCAATCCTCGGCCACCAGGGGAGGTGCGCGCGAGTTGTTATACGGTGCCGGGTCGCGGGTCGGCGACCGCGGCATACGCGCGAGGGGCGGCTCCCCGGTGTGGGGAGCCGCCCCGAGCGGCGGTCTTAGCGGGCGCCACCGGCGGCACCGCGGCGGATGCCCAGACGGTCGACGAGCGTACGGAAGCGCTCGATGTCCTTCTTGGCCAGGTACTGCAGCAGGCGGCGGCGCTGGCCGACCAGGATCAGCAGGCCACGACGCGAGTGGTGGTCGTGCTTGTGGGCCTTGAGGTGCTCGGTCAGGTCCGAGATGCGGCGCGAGAGCATGGCGACCTGGACCTCGGGGGAGCCGGTGTCGCCCTCCTTCTGGCCGAACTCGGCGAAGATCTGCTTCTTGACGTCAGAGGCGAGAGCCACTGCAACTCCTTTGAGGTGGTACCGAGCGGGCCTGGTCTACGGCACAGGACTCTGCGAGAACTCGGTGTCGTGACTGAGTGCGGCCGGCGGTCGGCGACCCGCGAGGGGCGGACACCCTGCTGCACTCGAAGGGCAAGCGTACCAGTGTGCCCGGTGCGACCGGTCAGCCGGTGGCGCCGCGGACCAGGCCGTAGACCTCCAGCACGCCCAGCGCCAGCGGGACGAGGGCGATCAGGGTGAGGCTGTCGACCAGGTCCAGGATGCGCCCCCAGAACGGCGAGACGCCGAGCCGGGGCACCACCAGGGCGATCGCGGTGAGCACCGCGGCGCCGAAAGCGATCGAGGTGGCCAGCCAGATGGTGCGCAGGTCCACGTCGGTGGAGCTGGCGGCCTTCAGGATGAACAGCGGGGTGTGCAGCGAGAGGCCGACGATCAGCAGCGACAGGCCGAACAGGCCGGCGATGGTGAGGCTGAAGACCTGCGCGGTGTAGCGGAACAGCCGGGCGCGCAGCATGGTGGCGATGCCGAGGGTGAGGGCGAGCAGCTCCGGGAAGAGCTCGTCGGTGAAGCCGAGGACGGCGCAGGCGCCGACGATCACCGCGGCGCAGCCGCCGACCAGGCCGACCAGCACCTCGTGGCCGCGGCGGGCCTGGTGGGCGATGCGCTCGTACTGGACGGCCTCGGCGCGGCCGGCCTCGTCGTCGTAGTCCCGGCTGCGGGTCCGGGTCTGGCCGGGGGCGCTGAAGCCGACGGGCAGCCGGGCGAACCGGGCGGAGAGGCCGGGCAGGAAGCCGATCACGGCGACGGCGGCGACGCCGGTGACCGCGGCGATGTGGTTGGCCGGGGTCGACGGCAGCAGGACGGCCGCGAAGGTGGCCAGCGCACCGGCGGCGGCCACGAAGGCGGCGGCCACGAACAGCGAGTCCTTCTCCGGCAGCAGGCCGACCAGCAGGACGGCCACCACCAGGACGGCGACGCAGCCGGTGAGGAACTGGAGCCGGCCCGGGCCGTCCCACGGGTGGGCGACCGCGATGAGGCCGCTGCCGCCGATCAGGGCGTGCGGCAGCGCGCCGAGGCCGAGCGCGAGCGCGGCCCAGGCGTCCTGGTACACCCGGGCGCGGACGCCGGCCAGGGCGGTGAGCACGACGGCGATGACGCCGGACAGGACGCCGGGCAGGCCGTGCATGTCGTGGCGCAGGTCGGAGAACCAGAGCGCGAAGCCGAGCAGGGTGAGCAGCACGCCGGCGCCGATCAGGCCGAAGGCCCGCATCAACTCGGGGCTCCAGAACCGGCGGTCGGCCTCGACGGCGGTGGCGATGGCGTCGGCGACGTCGTCGTAGACGGCCGGCGGCAGCGACTCGGCGAACGGGCGCAGGCTGAGCAGGTCGCCGTCGCGGACCTGCTGCGCGGCGAGCGGCAGACCGCTGTCGAGCACGGTGCCGTCGCGGCGGACCAGGTGGAAGCCGGTCGGGGCGCCGTCGGGCTGGGTCTGCCCGGAGAGCCGCAGCACCTCGGGGTAGACGTCGGCGAGCGGGACGTCCTCGGGCAGGGCGACGTCGATCCGGCTGTCCGGGGCGACGACGGTGACGCGGCAGAAGCCGGTCGTGGCGGAGGTGCTCATGCCCCCACCTCGCGGACGCTCGACGCGTGCCGGGAACGGCGCGCTTCCCTGACGAGTGGCTCGTTCCGCTCGCTCACTGCGCACCCCTCGATCGCTCGACGCACTGGGCGCTCCCCCTTGTTGACGGTGCCGCTGTACCGGCGGCGGTTCCTGCTGGCTGCTGGCGCGGGCCGGTCGGGGCTGGAACTGACTCGATCCGGCCATGAGTTGGCGCGGCGTTACCCTACCCGTTCCGGTCCCGCCCACCGGCGCGCAGGGGCCGGTGGAACGGCGGCCGGCGGGGCCCCGGGCACCACGGGGCCGCCCTGGCTGATCCGCCGGAACGCGCCCCAGTAGGATCGGCCCCTGCGCAAGGCGACGGGGGCAGGGGCCGCGCTCCTCCCCGGGTGCCTGCGGTCGGCGGAGCGGGGGCGGCGTCACACGGGGCGCCCTCACCCGTACGTATCCAGTTTGCGTGAGGGCTGATGCCGAAGTGAACGATCAGACCGTTCGAAACCGCGGGGTGGGGTGCGTATGAGCGTGATCACGGTCAAGCGCCCCGCGCGGGCCTATCCCCCGGCGGTGCCGGACGAACCGGTGGAGTTGGTCACCCCGCCCGAGCTGCCCCGGTCGGGCGGCGAGGACTGGATGATGAGCCTGCTGCCGATGCTCGGCATGGGCGGGTCGGCGGTGTTCTTCTTCTCGCCCGGCGCACAGGCCCCGATGAAGATCATGGGCGGCCTGATGGTCGTCTCGACCGTCGGCATGGCGCTGGCGCAGATCGTGCGGGCGCGCAAGGGCGGTTCCACCGCCACCGCCGACGAGCGGCGCGACTACCTGAAGTACCTGCAGCAGATGCGCCGCCAGGTCCGCCGCACGGCGGAGCGCCAGCGCGGCGCGCAGCTGTTCCTGAACCCGGAGCCGGACCAGCTCTGGTCGATCGTCGCGGACGGCCGCCGGCTCTGGGAACGCCGCACGGGGGACGCCGACTTCGCCCAGATCCGGGTCGGCCGGGGGCCGGTCCAGCTGTCGACCCCGCTGGTGGCGCCGCAGACCGCGCCGATGGAGGAGCTGGAACCGCTCGCCGCGGCCGCCATGCACACCTTCCTGAAGGCCCACGGCACGCTGCAGGACCTGCCCTTGGCGGTCTCGCTGCGCGCCTTCTACCACATCACGGTGTGCGGCGACCCGGACACCGTGTACGGCAACGTCCGGGCGATGATCGCCCAGTTGACGACGCTGCACTCGCCGGACGACCTGCTGGTGACGGTGGCCGCGGCGCCGGGCGCGGTGGAGGAGTGGGAGTGGACCAAGTGGCTCCCGCACAACCAGCACCGCAAGGACAGCGACGGCGCGGGTTCGCGGCGGCTGATCGCCACCGGCCTCGGTGAGCTGGAGTACCTGCTCCAGGACGAACTGGCGGGGCGCCAGCGCTTCGTGCGCGACGCGGCGCCGTCCTCGGACCAGCCGCACATCATCGTCGTGATGGACGGCGCGTCCGTCCCGCACGACTCGCTGCTGGCCGGCGCCGAGGGCGTGCACGGGGTGACCATCGTCGAGGTGGTCCCGGGCGACCTGGACGAGCCGACCGGTCACCTGATCGTGACGGTGACCCCGGACGAGCTGGTGCTGCGTTCGGCCTCCGGCGCGACGTACTCCGGCACCCCGGACACGCTCTCCACCTGGCAGTCCGAGGCCCTGGCCCGGCAGCTGGCGCCGTACCGGATCTCGGCCGGCGGCGACGACGAACCGCTGCTGTCCAACCTGGACTTCACCGAGCTGATGAACTCGGGCGACCCGGGCTCGTTCGACGTGACGCGCAGCTGGCGGACGCGGGCGCAGCACGAGAAGCTGCGGGTGCCGATCGGCGTCGGGGCCGGCGGCGAGCACGTCTACCTGGACATCAAGGAGGCGGCGCTCGAAGGCATGGGCCCGCACGGCCTCTGCGTCGGCGCGACCGGCTCCGGCAAGTCGGAGCTGCTGCGCACCCTGGTGCTGGGCCTGGCGATGACGCACTCCTCGGAGACGCTGAACTTCGTCCTCGCGGACTTCAAGGGCGGCGCGACCTTCGCCGGGATGGCGGACATGCCGCACACCTCGGCGGTGATCACCAACCTGGAGGGCGAACTCACCCTGGTCGACCGCATGCGCGACGCGATCGAGGGCGAGATGAACCGCCGGCAGGAGCTGCTGCGCTCGGCCGGCAACTACGCCAACCTCAACGAGTACGAGCGGGCGCGCGCGGCGGGTGCGGCGCTGGACCCGCTGCCCTCGCTGGTGCTGATCATCGACGAGTTCTCCGAGCTGCTCACCGCGAAGCCGGACTTCATCGACATGTTCATCCAGATCGGCCGGATCGGCCGTTCGCTGGGCGTGCACCTGCTGCTGGCCTCGCAGCGCCTGGAGGAGGGCAAGCTGCGCGGTCTGGACACCTACCTGTCGTACCGGATCGGTCTGCGCACCTTCTCGGCGGCCGAGTCGCGGGCGGCCATCGGCGTGCCGGACGCGTACCACCTGCCGCCGGTGCCGGGTGTCGGCTACCTGAAGTTCGGCACCGACGTGATGGACCGGTTCAAGGCCGCGTACGTCTCGGGGCCCTACCGGGCGCCGGGGCAGCAGCGGTCGACCGGCGGGCGTCTGGTGACGGCGCAGCCGGTGCTGTTCACCGCGGCCGAGGTGCCGGTGCTGGAGCCGCCGGTGCAGGAGGTGGAGCCGGAGGTCGTGGAGCAGGACGACGCGCTGGTCGACACCGTGCTGGACGTCTTCGTGCAGCGGATGGCGGGGCAGGGCCCGGCCGCGCACCAGGTGTGGCTGCCGCCGCTGGACGAGGCGCCGAGCGTCGACCAGTTGCTGCCGCCGCTGCAGGCGACCGCGGAGCGCGGTCTCACCTCGCCGGGCTTCGGCGCGCTGGGCCGGCTCAACGTGCCGGTCGGCATCGTGGACCGGCCGCGCGAGCAGCGCCGCGACGTGCTGCACCAGGACTACTCGGGTGCGGCCGGTCACGGTCTGATCGTGGGCGGCCCGCGGTCCGGCAAGTCGACGCTGGTGCGCACCACGGTGGCCGGGTTCGCGCTCACCCACACGCCGCTGGAGGCGCAGTTCTACCTGCTGGACTTCGGTGGCGGCGGCTTCCAGTCGCTGCAGGGCCTGCCGCACGTCGGCGGGG
Organism: Kitasatospora sp. NPDC005748; assembly: GCF_040630735.1. Classification (NCBI taxonomy): domain Bacteria; kingdom Bacillati; phylum Actinomycetota; class Actinomycetes; order Kitasatosporales; family Streptomycetaceae; genus Kitasatospora; species Kitasatospora sp. NPDC005748. The sequence goes on along the minus strand of NZ_JBEXYD010000044.1, from coordinate 49,340 downwards.
TGGCCGGTCGTCTGGACGCCGAGAAGGTGCGCCGGATGATCAGCGAGGTGCACGGGGTGCTGAACCGGCGCGAGGAGCTGTTCCGGGCGACCGGGATCGACTCGATCGCGACCTACCGGTCCCGGCGGGCCAGCGGTCAGCTGCCGGACGAGCAGTTCGGCGACGTCTTCCTGATGATCGACGGCTGGAACACCTTCAAGCAGGAGTTCGAGATGCTGGAGCCGGTGATCGGGGACATCGCCCAGCGCGGTCTCGGGTACGGCGTCCACCTGATCATCACGGCGGCCCGCTACGCGGAGGTCCGCCCGGCGCTGAAGGACCTGCTGCAGAACCGGACCGAGCTCAAGCTCGGTGACGCGATGGAGTCCGAGGTGGACCGCCGGGTGGCGCAGAACATCCCGGCCCTGCCGGGGCGCGGCGTCACCTCCGGCAAGCTGCACTTCCTCTCCGGCCTGCCCCGGCTGGACGGCTCGTCCTCGGTGGACGACCTCCAGGACGGGGTGACCGCGCTGGTCGCCGCCGTGGACGCGGCCTGGACGGGCCCGCGCGCGCCGCAGGTCCGGATGCTGCCGGCGGTGCTGGACGGCCACTCGCTGCCGAAGGGCTTCGAGTACCCGGAGCGCGGGGTCGCCTTCGGCGTGGACGAGGTCGAGCTGGCGCCGGCGTTCGTCAACTTCGAGACGGACCCGCTGTTCATCGTCTTCGGCGACACCGAGTCCGGTAAGTCGGCGACGCTGCGGATGCTGATCAAGCAGATCACCGAGCGGTACACCCCGGACCAGGCCGGCATCGTGGTCGGCGACTACCGGCGCGCGCTGCTCGGCGCGGTGCCGCAGGAGTACCTGGTCGAGTACGCGGCCGCGCAGCCGGCCATGACCAGCATCGTGGAGATGCTGCGCGGGGCCTGCTCGCGCCGGCTCCCCGGTCCGGACGTGACCGCCGACCAGCTGCGCAACCGCAGCTGGTACAGCGGCAAGGACATGTTCGTGATCGTGGACGACTACGAGCTGGTGGCGACCGGTTCGGGGAACCCGCTGGCGCCGCTGGCCGAGTTCCTGCCGTTCGCCCGGGACATCGGCCTGCGCGTGATCATCGCGCGGAGCGCGGGCGGCGCCGGCCGTTCGCTCTACGAGCCGGTGATGCAGCGGATGCGGGAGCTGGGCGGCCAGGGCGTGATCCTCTCCGGCAACAAGGACGAGGGCGCGCTGCTGGGCACCGTCAAGCCGCAGCCGCTGCCGCCGGGCCGGGGCGTGTTCGTCTCGCGCCGGATCACCAGCGGGCAGATGGTGCAGACGGGCTGGTTGCCGTCGGCGTAGCGGGAGCGGCCGCCCCCGGTGGCGGTGACGGAAAGTGAGGGAAGGGGTCGGGTTCCGCGGAGCCCGGCCCCTTCCGCGTCCACGTGCTGAAACGTTATGGAGATCTTTCCGGCTCTGGGCTGCGGTTCCCGCACCCCGGGCGGGCGGTGACCGGCTCCGGGAAGCCGCCTGGGCGACCTTCTCCGAGCCGGTCATCAGCCTTGGAATGAGCGCGCGCAATGCTCCGTTCACCTTGGATTCAAGCGCGATGTGGCAGAGGTAACAAGTCGGACATGCGTGACAATCACCGTCGGTGATCATCGGATCGCATGTTTATGCCCACCTTCGCAACGGATTCCGAAGCATTTCCGGCATTGACGCAGTCATTACGGCCAAGGTTCCATGACGGCCCGGGAGCGAAGGACCAGAACCCCACAGCAGCAAGCCAGCGGAGGCGATACCGCTCCCTCTCCAGGACCGCACAGAGCCGATCGGAAGCCACATGACCGACACGCTTCGCCCGCCACACGCCGTAGCCCCCACTACGGCGGCCGAGGGCGCCGCCTCCCCCCAGACGCTCAAGCGCTCGATCGGCGTCGTGGGCGGGACCCTGCTCACGCTGTCCTGCGTCACCCCGGCCTCCACGCTCTTCGTGATCGTCCCGGAGCTGTTCTCCAGCATCGGCAGCGCCACCGCGCTGGCCATCGCGATCGGCTCGGTGCTCTGTATCGCGGTCGCCTTCTGCTACTCCGAACTCGGCACCCTGATCCCCAGCGCCGGCGGCGAGTACGCGATGGTCGGCACCCTGGCCGGGCGACTGGCCGGCTGGCTGGTCTTCGTGCTCTCGCTGATCGTGGTGCTGATCGTCCCCTCGGTGATCGCCCTCGGCACCGCCGACTACCTCGCCCCGGTGCTGCACGTCGACAAGCCGATCGCCGGCGCCGCGGTGATGCTCGCCGCCACCCTGGCCGGTCTGCTGGACCTGCGTGCCAACGCCTGGATCACCGGCGTCTTCCTGGTCCTGGAGGTCGTCGCCGCCGGTGTGGTGTCGGTGCTCGGCTTCGCCCACGCCAACGGCGACGCGCCCAGCCTGCTGCACGGGGTGGTCGCCGGCGACGGCGGCGCCACCACCACGGTGAGCATCGGCGCCATCGTCGGCGCGCTCGGCATCGCCCTCTTCATCACCCAGGGCTTCTCCACCGCGGTCTACCTCTCCGAGGAGCTGGAGGACCCGCGCCGCAACGTCTCGCGCACCGTGCTGTGGACCCTCGGCATCTCCGCCGCGGTCATCCTGATCCCGGTCACCGCGATCACCATGGGCGCCCCCGACCTGGCCACCCTGACCTCCGGCGACATCTCCGGCATGGTCACCGCGTGGAGCAACTCCGCCGTCGGCACCTTCATCAGCCTCTGCGTGGCGCTGGCGATCATCAACGCCGGCATCGTCATGGTCATCCAGAACTCCCGGGTGCTGTTCGCCTCGGCCCGCGACAAGGCGTGGCCCGAGCCGGTCAACAAGGCCTTCTCCACCCTGGGCAGGTTCGGCTCCCCGTGGGTGGCCACGCTGGCCGTCGGCCTGCCGGGCGCCGCGCTCTGCTTCGTCAAGGGCGAGCTGCTCAGCGAGATCACCGGCGTCGCCGTCACCGGGATGTACCTGCTGGTCGCCATCGCCGCGCTGCTGTCGCGCCGCGATCAGCACAAGCACGCCACCGCCTGGCGGATGCCGCTCTGGCCGGCCGTCCCGGTGGTCCTGATCGTCGTGCTGGTCTACATCATCACCCAGCTGGACACCGTGCCCCTGCTGTGGACCGGCGGCATCACCGCCGCCGCCACCCTCTACTGGCTGTTCTACCTGCGCCCCCGGCAGGAGACCCGCTGGGTGATCAGCCTGCCCGAGGACCAGCAGGCCTGACCCCGGCGGGGCCGCCCCCGACCCCCACCCCTCCCCCACACGGCGGTGCCGCGGACCACTCCCCCTCTGGTCCGCGGCACCGCCGTTCCGCACGCGCCGGCCACCCCGGGATCGGCCGGTCGGACGCCGGCCGACCGGCCGGCGCAGGCTCGCGGCGGGGAGAAGGCTCCGGATCAGTCCGTGGGGCGCCGGCGGTGGTCGCGGAGCACCACGCCGCCGCCGATGAGCAGCGCGACGAGCAGGGCGCCGACGCCCAGCACGTAGGTCGCGGTGCGGCCGTCGCGGTCGGCCTGGGTCTCGCCGAGGCCGAGCGGCTGCGGCACGATCGGGGCGGCGGCCAGCTGGACGGGCTCGTCCGGCTTCGCCTTGTACGGCGGGTCCTCGGGTGCCTTGGTGACGGCCTTCACCGGGTCCACCACGCCCCAGCCGATGTACGCGTTCGCCTCGTGCCCGGTGCGCTGCGCGGTCTGCTCGATCCGGGCGCGCACCTGCGCCGGCTTCCACTTGGGGTGGGCGCCGAGCAGCAGCGCGGCCAGGCCGGAGACGTAGGGCGCGGCGAAGCTGGTGCCGTTGTCCACGCACTGGCCGCCCCGGGGGACGGTGGAGAGCATGTCGACCCCGGGCGCGACGACGTCCACGAAGTCGCCGTACTGGGAGAACGGGGCGCGCTCGTTGTTGCGGTCGGAGGCTCCGACGGCGAGCACGGTCGGGAACGCGGCGGGGTAGGTGTCGCCCTCCTTGCCGTCGTTGCCGGAGGAGGCGACCACCACGATGTCCTTGGCCTCGGCGGCCTCGACGGCGGCCTTCAGCTCCGCGTAGCCGCCGAAGTCGGCGTTGCCGGCGCCGCGCACGTCCTGCGAGATGTTGATGACCTTGACGCCCCGCTGGATCGCGATGTAGATCGCCTCGACCAGGGTGTAGACGTCACCGTTGCCCTCGGCGTCGTTCTGCCGGATCGACAGGATGCCGGCGTCCGGGGCGATGCCGACGAAGCCGGTCTGGTCGTAGTGGCCGGCCGCGATGATGCCCGCGACCTTGGTGCCGTGGCCGACGAGGTCGTCCTTGCCGGTGCCCTCGACCTTCTTCTTGTCCTTGTCCTTCAACAGCGAGCCGCCGTCGACCACCCGGTTGGCCAGCTGGGGGTTCTGGTCGTTGACCCCGGTGTCGATGACCGCGACGGTCACCCCCGCACCGGTGACGGTGCCGCCCTGCCAGAGCTCGTCGAGCACCATGCGCTGCAACGACCACGGCACGGCCTGCACGTTCTGGGCGTCCTTGGCGCAGTCACCGGCGGCGGCGATGCCGGGCCCGTCCGCGTGGGCCGGGGCGGCCAGCGGACCGCCGAGCACCGCGAGCGCGGCCACCGTCGCGGCCACCTTCCGGTACCTGACTACGGACACCCTGCCACCCCTCTTGTCGTCCACCCGTGTTGCGCGCCAGGGGCGGGTGCCCGGACCGGGCACCCGCCCCTTCGGCGGAATCGATCGCCCCCACGACCGGGGGCGGGATCCGTCAGCCCCAGAGCTTGGCGTTGTTGTTCTCGGTGCTGTTGTAGCTCTCGGCCGCCTTGTCCAGCGAGCCGGCGATCTGGGACAGCACCTGCTGCAGGTGGCTGGCGCGGGAGTCCCACTTCGCCTGGTGGGCCTGGTAGCCCTGCTGAGCGGCACCCTCCCAGCTGGAGGCGATCTTGGTCACGCCCGCCTTCAGCTCCTCAAGCTGGGAGTTGATGCGGTTGGCGGTGGCGCGAACCTCGCTGCCGGCGTTCCGGACAGTTTCGAAGTTGACGAGAATGTGGTCGGACACGATGTCTCCTTGTCGAGGAACCGACGCGCTCCCTCACCAGGGGCCGCCGGTGAATGACCTGGCAGAGAGGGGATCAGATCTTGCCGGCGCCGAACGCCGCCTGCTGGTCCGCGTCGGTCGCCGAGTACTGCTTGGTCGTGATCTCGATCGCGCTCTTGATCGCCTTCAGCGACTTGTTGAGCTCGACCGCGTCCTCGTTGAACTGGCCCTGAAGGGTCTTGTAGGCCGTGGCCGCCTGACCCTGCCAACCGCCGGCGATCGAACCCACCAGGCTGTCGAGCTTGCGAATCTCGCCCTCGATCTGGCCGATGACCTCGTCCATGTGCTTGGCGAAAGCCAGCATCTCCTGAGCGGTCGTCTTGAACTGACCCATGCTCTACCGTCCCCCATGAGACAGACATTGTGTCCGGACCGCCGTTCCCGGCCGGTCCGCCGCATCACCGGTGTGATGTCCAGCAGCACTGTAGTCGGCACACGCAACTCGCCCAACACCGGGGAACCGCTAGTTACCAGACCATGACACTGGGGCCAATTCCGTTGCCGGAACGGGCCGGTCAGGCGTTCTGCTGCTGGGCCGCGGTCTTCGCGTTCAGCGCCGGACCGGACGGCACCAGGGCCGACCAGGCCAGCGGCACCGGCACCGGCTGCAGGCCCTGGTAGCCGAGCCGGGCCTGGTTGCCGCCGGCCTCGTCCTGCTGCTGACCCGGCTGCCCGGCGGCCGGGTCAGCAGGCTGGACGGTCGGGGTCGCGGTGACGGTCGGGACCGGCTTGCCCGGCTGGGCGGACGGCGCGGCCTGCGCCCCCTTGCCGCCGGTGGTGTTGGCGGGGACGGCGTAGCGCAGCCCGGTCTCGGTGATCAGGTAGTCGCTGCCGGAGCCGCCCGCACCGCCGTCCAGCGCGCGGTAGAAGAGGCCCTGACCGGGGGTCACATAGGCCGAACCGACGCCGCTGCTGTGCTTCGCCGGGAAGTCCGGGCCGGCCCAGACACTGCGCCGCGGCGTCTTGCCGTCCTCGGCCATCCCGTCGAACGTGCTGCAGATCACCGGCTTCGCGTCCTTCGCCGCCTGCCAGTTGTTGGCCGGCGCCCCCGTCCTGGTCGGCCAGTCGTCGGCGTCCTTCAGCGGGGTGCTGGAGTTGAAGGCGGCGTAGTCGGCCGGCATCAGCTCGTCGATCCGCGGCGTCCGGTCGGCGTCCTGGTTGTAGAGCCCCTGCCACGCGGGGTTCTGCCGGATCAGCTCGGCCTGGAGCTGGGTGACCACGAACAGCTGGTCCTTGCCCACCACGAAGTTCCGGTCGCCGTACCGGACCAGCCGGCCGATCTTGCGGTCCTCCGGCTTCTGCAGCGCCACCGAGGAGTTGGGGCCCTTGACGTCCGGGACCAGCCCGTCGATCTTGGGGAACTGGATCACCGAGCCGGTGACCAGGGTGTCCATCCACTCCCTCTTCACCGGCTGCGGCTTCGCGCTCGCCCCGAAGATCGCCGCCATCAGCTGCTTCTTGTCGCTCTCGGAGGTCTGCGTCCCCCCGATGGCGTGCTTGCGGCCCTGCGAGTCGATCAGGTAGAGGTTCAACTTGCTCTGGTCGATCGGCGGCTGGCCCGGGCCGGGCTGCGCGGCGACCTGCTGGTCGTCGATCTCCTTCACCAGCAGCGCCTGGTCGGTGTCCAGCACCCGGTCCTTGGCGGCCAGCGTCCTGGCGTCGGCACCGCCCGCGAGGAACAGCGCCTGATTGGCCGTCTCCTGCTTGTCGTCCGGACCGGGACTGTCGCAGACCGACCACTTCATCGGCTTGCTCGCGTTCTCCTTGGTCGGCAGCCGGTCCGGCGCGTTCGGGATGCCGATGGTCGGGCCGTGGCTCGGGTACTTGTCGAGCACCTCGTCGGCGACCACCACCACCTTCGCGTCCACCGGCAGCACCAGCCGTGCCGAGGACATGTTCAGCACCTGGTGCAGCCGCTTGGTCTTGCCGTCCGGATCGGTCAGCACCACGTATCGGGTGGTGCTCTTCTTGCCCTGCACGATGTTCTTGCCGCTGTCCCAGCCCACCGGGGCGCTCGGCTTGAACACCCCCCAGACCCCGAACGCGCCGACCACCAGAGCGCCCACGATGACGCTCGGCAGGATCGCCTTCACCGGCCGCGGCGCGTCCTCGTCGCTGCCGCCCCCGTTGGGCAGCAGGAACGCGCCGACCGTTCGCTTCCGCGCGAAGGTGTAGGCGTTCAGCTCGTCCCGGCGTGATGCCATGCTCGTCGTCTCCCCTGTCTGACCGACATACCCCGTGGTCCGCACCCGCCGGGCGAGAGCGGCTTCGAACCCTCTACGATGCGGCAGCAGACGGTGAGTACGGTACGGGTACGGTTCGCGAACCGGCCAACCGGGCCGCGACAACTGATTCAGAGAGGGTCACTCGGGGGATGCCAAGCCAGACCGCTCCAGGGCGCCGCAGCACCGACGAGGGCAGGGGATCGCGCCGCTCCGGCCGACGGGCCCGGCCCGAACGGGGCCAGGTCGCCGAACCCGCGGCCGCCGTCGGGCCGACGGCCCCCGTACCGGTCCGCGTCCACCCCAGGCCCGGGCTGCTCGGCGGCCGGCTGAGACTCCAGCAACTCGTGCTGGTCGAGGTCGCGGTGGCACTCGTGGCGGTCGGCTGGACGATCAGCAAGCCGGTGGCCGGCGGCTTCGGCGCCGTCGCCCTGGCGCTGGTCGTCCTCGCGGTCATCCCGCTGCGCGGACGCACCATCCCCGAGGCGCTGCGGGTGCGCGCCGCCCTGAAGGCCCGTCGCAAGCAGGCCCGGACGAACGTCCCGCCGGTCGGCACCGACCCGGCCATCGCCCCCGCGCTGGAGCTGGAACCCGCCCTGCGCACCTGCACCCACGCCACCGAGACCGACTTCGGCGGCCGGCCGATGCGCCGGGAGACCGGCATGGTCGGCGACGGCACCTTCCTCAGCTCGGTGCTGCTCGTCCAGGCCAAGGACCAGCCGCTGCGGCCGGTGCGCACCGCGCTGCCGCTGCCGCTGGACGTGATCTGCTCGGCACTGCGGGTGGACGACATCACGCTGGAGTCGGTCCAGATCGTCCAGCACACCCAGCCGGCGCCCGCCCCGCACCTGCCCGAGCAGTCGCTGGCCGCCCGCGCCTACCAGGAGCTGCCCGACGGCACCGCCACCCCCGGCCTGCGGCTGACCTGGGTGGCGCTCAAGCTCGACCCGGAGCGCGCGGCCACCGCCGTCCGCGCCCGCGGCGGCGGCGAGGAGGGCGCCCGCAAGGCCCTGCAGCGGGTCACCGACCAGCTCGCCGGGCGGCTCAACAGCGCCGGGTTCAACGCCACCGTGCTGGACGAGCGCGAGCTGATCGCCGCACTGGCCATCTCCACCTGCGCCAACCCGCTCGCCGTGGCCGGCCGCCAGGGGACCGGCAGCGGTGGCGGCAGCGGCCGCCGCACCCAGGAGAGCAACCGCTTCTGGCGGATCGACGACCGCTGGCACAGCACCTACTGGATCTCCCGGTGGCCGCAGCTCAGCCGCCCCGGCGGCGCCCCCGGCCGGATCGCCGCGCCGGACCTCGTCAACCTGATCACCGGCTCGCCCGCCCTGGCCAGCACCTTCAGCCTGACCGCCGGTCACGGCACCGGCGGTTCGGTGGCGATCAGCGGCCACGTCCGGGTGACCGGGCGCAGCGAGAGCGAGGTCGTCCAGGTCGGACGACTGGTGGAGGCCCGGGCGCAGAGCACCGGCCTCGGCCTCACCCGACTCGACCTGGAGCAGGCCCCCGGCATGCTCGCCACCCTGCCCCTGGGAGGTGCTTCCTGATGGCGTACCAGACCTACCCGACGCCCGGCCCGCAGCCCGGTTCCACCGAGCAGCCCCGGGTCCGGCCGCGGATCCTGCCCGGCTTCGGACTGCGCGGCCCGCGCCGCGAGAAGCACGTGCTGACCACCGAGGACCTCGGCGCGCTCTCCTTCCCGGTCGGCGACGACGGCGTGCTGATCGGCGAGGACGTCCAGAAGCAGCCCGCCGTGCTCGGCCTCTTCCGGCCCAGCGCCTACGACCTGGTCCTGGTCGGCGGCGTCTGGACGGCCCAGGTCATCGCGTTGCGGGCGGCCGCCACCGGCGCCCGGATCGCCGTCGAGACCGCGCGCGGGCAGCTGTGGGGACCGATGGCGCAGGCCGCGGGCGGCGGCCAGCCGTGCGTGACCGTCCACCAGGTCGGCCGGCTCGGCCCGCAGGGTGCCTCGGTGACCTCGCCGGTGCTCGTGGTGCGCGACCTCGGCGCCCGCCCGCCGCGCAGCCGGCTCTCCGCCGCGCCCTGGCAGACCACCCTGACCCTGCTGCCCTACCTGGGCCCGAACGCGGCCCGGGTGCTGAACGCCGCCGACCTGGTCGGCGTGCAGCGGGTCTCGCCGCAGGAGGCCGAGCTGATCGGCCGGGTGCTCTCGCTCGGCCCGCAGGACATCGCCTCGCTGCCCACCCTCGGGGACGACATGACGCTCTGGACGACCCGGATGCGCCGCCAGTACGTACGGACCGTCGCCGGGCAGGCCGAGCAGCAGGTCCTGGGCGGGGCACGACGCATGGACTGACCTGCCGGGACCCGATCGCGCCCCGGGCGAGATGAGACTCCGCCTTCAACGGGGGGTGGTGCACGGCCTAGTCTTTGATGCGGCAACGGCACCGCGACGAGCGGCGGCGAACACGAGGGAGCCCTAGGTGAGCAGCGATCGGGACGGCGTCTACGTCGGCGACAACGCGGCGGAGGACGACGACGACTGGTCCGACGCGCCCGACTACACTCCCCCGTCCTGGTACGTGCAGACGGACTCCGCGGCGGCTCCGGCCGCCGGTCCGGGCCCTGGTCCGGGCGCCGGTCCGGCACCCGTCCAGGCGGGCGGAGCACCGGACGGGGCGGGCGCTCCGGCGGCGGGCGGCGGCCCGGCCGCGCCGGCACCGGCACCGGCACCCGTCGTGGCACCGGTCCCCGCGCCCGCGCCCGTGCCCGCGGCCGAATCGTTCGTCGCACCGGCCGTTCCCCCGGCCGCGGACGGTCCGGCGGCGGCGCCGGTCGCCGCACCGGCTCCGGTGCCCGCGCCTGCGCCCGTCCCGGCCGCCGAGCCGGCCCCGGCCGCCGCGACCGCCCCGGAGACGGCCCCGCCGCTCCCCGCGCCGGCCACCCATGTCGAGGCGCAGCACGTCCCGTTCGCCGCGCCCACCGCCGGTGGGCCCGCGCCCGCCCCGGCGCCGGGCCCCGCCCCCGAACAGCCGCAGGCCGCGGCGGCCCAGCCGTGGCCGCCGGCCGACGTGGCCGCGCACCAGCAGCCCGGCCCGGCCGTGCCCCCGCCGCAGCAGCCGTACGCGGAGCCGCAGCCCTACCCCGGGCCGCCGCAGCAGGCCCAGCCGCCGGCCTACGCCGAGCCCCAGCAGCAGGCGCCGCAGCAGGCCCAGCCCCAGCCCTACGCGGACCCGCAGCCGTACGCCCAGCCGCAGCCCTACCCGGAGCCGCAGCAGGCCCAGCAGTGGCCGCAGCCGGCGCCGCCGCAGCAGCCGGCCGACCCCCAGGAGCAGCAGGCCGCCGCCTGGGCCGCCGCCCAGCAGGCGCCCGGCCCGCAGGCACCGCCGGTCGACCCCCGCCAGGGCGGCTGGCCGCAGCCGACCCCGTACCAGCAGCCGCCGCAGCAGCAGGCCCAGTCCCAGCAGCCCCAGCCCCAGCCCCAGCAGCCGGGCCCCGCCCAGCCGTGGCAGCAGCAGTCCGGGGTCCCGCAGGCACCCGCCGCGTTCCAGCAGTCCGCCGCCCCGCAGCAGGTCTCGCACGGCGCACCGCTCGGCTACACGGCCGCCGTCGAGCTCTCCTCGGACCGGCTGCTGCGCAACCAGCCGAAGCAGCAGCGCCAGCAGCCGCGCTTCCAGTTCGGCGGCAAGGCCGCCGCGGCTGAGCGCGGCCGCAAGCTGGAGGTCATCCGGACGCCGGTGATGAGCTGCTACCGGATCGCGGTGATCAGCCTCAAGGGCGGCGTCGGCAAGACCACGACCACCACCGCGCTCGGCGCGACCCTGGCCAGCGAGCGCCAGGACAAGGTGATCGCGATCGACGCCAACCCGGACGCCGGCACCCTCGGCCGCCGGGTCAAGCGCCAGACCGGCGCGACCATCCGCGACCTGGTGACGGCCATCCCGCACCTGCGCAGCTACATGGACATCCGTCAGTTCACCTCCCAGGACCTGCACTCGGGCCTGGAGATCCTGGCGAACGACGTCGACCCGGCCGTCTCGACCACCTTCAACGACTCGGACTACCGCCAGGTCATCGACGTGCTGGGCCGCCAGTACCCGATCATCCTGACCGACTCCGGCACCGGCCTGCTGTACAGCGCGATGCGCGGGGTGCTGGACCTCGCCGACCAGCTGATCATCGTCTCCACGCCGAGCGTGGACGGCGCCTCCTCCGCGTCGACCACGCTGGACTGGCTCTCCGCGCACGGCTACGCCGACCTGGTGCAGCGCAGCATCACGGTGGTCTCCGGGGTTCGCGAGACCAGCAAGATGATCAAGGTCGAGGACATCGTCGCGCACTTCCAGACCCGCTGCCGCGGCGTCATCGTGGTGCCGTTCGACGAGAGCCTGGCGGCGGGCGCCGAGGTCAACCTCGACATGATGCGGCCCAAGGTCCGCGAGGCGTACTTCGAACTCGCCACCCTGGTCGGCGAGGACATCGTCCGCGCCCAGCAGGCCGCCGCCCAGCAGTCCGGCTGGCAGCAGCAGGCCCACCAGCCCCCGCAGCCCACCGCCCCCTACCCGGGCCAGCCGCAGCCGTACGCCGACCCGCAGCAGCCCTACCCGCAGCAGGCCCAGCAGCAGCCGTACCCGCAGCCGGGCCAGGGCGGCTACCCGGCCGGCGGGCCCGCGCCCGGCGCGCCGTGGGCCCCGCAGCCGGGGCAGGCCCCGCCGCCCCCGCCCGGCTACGGGTACCCGCAGGCCCAACCGGGTGCCCAGCAGCCCCCGCAGGACTGGCAGCAGCAGCCCCAGCCGCCGGCCGGCGGGTACGGCTACCCGCAGCCCCAGCCGGGCGCGCAGCCGCCGCCCCCCGCCGGGTACGGCTACCCGCAGCAGCCGCAGCCGTAGCGAACCGAAAGGGCCCGCCGGGCCGTCCGTGGATCCAGCGGATCCGTGGACGGCCGGCGGGCCCTTCGGCATCCGCGACCGGTCCGGTCAGCCCCCGTCGGTGAGCTCGCGGGCCTGCTTCACGTCGTCGGCCATCCGGTCCAGCAGCGCGTCGATCGAGTCGAACTTCTCCATCCCGCGCAGGTAGGCGAGGAAGTCGACCGCGACGTGCAGCCCGTACAGGTCCAGGCCGACCCGGTCGATGGCGTACGCCTCCACGGTGCGGGCCGTACCGTCGAACGTCGGGTTGGTGCCGACCGAGATCGCGGCCGGCATCAGCTCGCCGTCCGCCGTCAGCCAGCCCGCGTAGACGCCGTCGGCCGGGATCGCGCTGTGCGGCACCGTGTCCACGTTGGCCGTCGGGAAGCCCAGCTCGCGGCCGCGCTGGGCGCCGCGCACCACCACGCCCTCGACCCGGTGCGGGCGGCCCAGCACCTCGCCCGCGCCGGCCATGTCACCGGCCGCGACCAGCCGCCGGATGAGGGTGGAGGAGAACGGCTCGCCGTCCCCGGCCGCCCCGCGCACCTGGAGGTCGACCACCTCGACGTCGAAGTCGGCGGCCCGGCCCAGCTCGGCCAGCAGCGCGACGTCGCCCGCCGCGCGGTGCCCGAAGCGGAAGTTCGGCCCCTCGATGACCAGCCGCGCGCCCAGCGCGTCCACCAGCACCTGCCGGACGAAGGTCTCCGGGGACTCCTGGGAGAACTCGGAGGTGAACGGCAGCACCAGGACGGCGTCCACCCCGAGCGCCTCGATCAGCTCCGCGCGGCGCGGCTGCGGGGCGAGCAGCGGCGGGTGGCTGCCCGGGCGGACCACCTCGCTCGGGTGCGGGTCGAAGGTGACCACGACCGAGCGGACGCCGAGCTCACGGGCGCGCTCGACCGCCCGGTTGATGATCAGCTGGTGCCCGCGGTGCACACCGTCGAACGACCCGATGGTGACGACGCTGCGTCCCCAGTCCCCGGGGATCTCCTCCAGGCCACGCCAGCGCTGCACCCTGACCGCTCCTTGTTCCCTACGGCGCGTACCTTCTGTACGCTCAAACGCTCAAACCCGAACCCCTATAGCGTGCCATGCGCCCGCCCCTGCTTCGGCACCGGAAGGCGGGTTGGGCGCACCGCCGGCTGTCCGGTCCCGGACACCGGGGTGGGAACCGGCTCCCGCGGGGTCGCCCGGTCCGCCTCCCGCCCGGCCTCGGCGGCCTCCCGCGGGTCGCGCCCGGCCGCCGCCGGCTCCCGCAGCCGGGCCGACCGGGGGTCGGCGGGCCGGGCCGGGGCCTCGCCCTCGGGCCACCGGGCCAGCAGCAGCGCGAACGCCGCCGAACGGCCCGCGCAGCGGGCCAGCAGCTCGTCCGCGTCCGTGAGCCCGGCCGCGGCGCGGGCCAGCACCGTCCGGGCCCGCGCCGGGCGCTCGGCCGCGCAGTGCTCGGCCAGCCGCTCCACGACGGCGGCGAGCACCTCCTGGTCGCCCTCGGTGGCCAGCAGGGTGTCCAGGAGTTCGCAGCGCAGGGCGTCGGCCTCGGCATCGGCCACCGGGACCGCCAGCACCTGGGCGAACGGCCGCCGCACCGCCACCGGACCGGCCGCCAGGGCGCTGCCGAGCAGCACCCGCAGCTCCAGCCGGGCGGCCGGTCCCCCGGCGGCGCCGCGCGTCAGCCGGCGGCCCAGGTAGTCGACGGCGACCGCGCCCGCCAGCGCCGGGCGCTCCCGCAGCAGCCGGGCCGCCAGTTCGGCGCCGCGCCGGGTGGCCTGCGGCGTCCGGGCGTCGGCCAGCACCCGCAGCGTCTCGGCGACGGCCGCGCCGGGGGCCGCCAGCCGCTGCGCGAAAGCGGCCAGGACGGGCTCGGGGTCGCTCTCCAGCGCCGGGGCCAGCGCCCGGGCGGTCAGGAAGCGGTCCTCGCCGTGCCGGTACGCCGCCAGCGCGGCCGGGAGGTGCCGGGCCCGGGCCCGCGGGTCGCGCACCAGCAGCGCCAGCGCGGCGCCGTGCAGGCACGGCTCCTCCTCGCGGGCGAGCAGTGCCAGTGCGGCGAACCGCAGCAACTCCGGTCCGGCCCCGCGCGCGTACGGCGCGGCGCGCAGCGCGTGCACGGCGGCGGCGACGTGCCGCTCGGGCCGCCGGTCGTGGCTCCAGCGGTCCACGGCGCGGCAGAGCGCCGACGGCTCCTCACCGGCGAGCACGGTGAGCAGCGCGTCCGCCCGGGGGTGCGCCGCGTCGGCCAGCGCCTCCGTCAGGTCGTCCAGGGCCAGCGCGCGGTGGCGGTACAGCAGGTCGTGGGCGAGATCGGCGACGGTGGTACCGGGGCGGCCGGGCAGCCCGCGCGGGTCGTCGAACCAGGCGCAGAGCAGCGGCATCACCCGGGCCGGGTCGGCGCGCAGCCGCTCGGCCGTGGCGGCGAGGAACGGCCGCGCCGGTCCGTCGGCGGTGACCAGTCGGCGCAGGAGTGCCAGTTCGCTCTCGACCGGCAGGCCCAGACCGGTCCAGAAGCGCGGACCGAAGCGGCCCAGACCGGCCGCCGGGAGCCGCTCGAACCCGCCGGCCGCCGGTGCCACCTCGGCGATCCGGCCGGCCAACTGGGCGAGCAGCGACCGGTGTTCGTCCAGATCGGGGCTGGCGGCCAGCCCGGCGGCGAGCAACCGGCCGGCCCACCAGCCGGGTTCGCTGCCCGGCGGGCGCAGGTCCAGCGCCCGCCAGAGCCGGTGCAGCCACGGGTCCAGGGCGGTGGCGCCCCAGGTCTCGGCCAGCCGCCCGAGCGCGGACGCCACCGGGGCGACGCGGTGCCGGGGCACCGTACGGGCCTCCCCCGGCGGCGGGGTGTCCTCGGCCTCGCCGAGGAGCAGCCGCAGCGCCGCGTCCAGGTCCAGGTGCAGGCCCTGGAGCCAGTCGGAGAACTCGCCGTGGGCGAGCCGGAAGCCCGGGCCCGCGGGCACGAACAGGCCCTCCGCCAGCACCGCGGCCGCCCAGTTGCCGGGTGGGAAGAGCTCCTCGAAGGCGGCCCGGCCGAGCCCGCCCTGCTCCGCGCCGAGCATCCGCCGGGCCGCCTCGTGCACCCGCCCGGCCACCGCGGCGGCCAGCCTGCGCACCCGGCCGGGCGACGGACCCGCCGGCCGCCCGGCACCCCGCCGGTGGGCGCCCGGGCGCCGGGGCCGCCCGTCGGCGGCGATCCGCTGGGCCACCCGCAGGCAGCAGAGGTCCAGGTGGGCCGCGAACAGCTCGCCGCGGCCCACCGGCTCCCCGCGCAGCCCCTGCGCCCACAGCTCCCCGGCCAGCCGGACGGCGAGCGGGTGGCGGGCGTCCGCGGCCGACGTCCAGTCCGGCGGCAGCCCGTAGCGGCGGCGCACCCGGTCGGCGGCCTCGGCCGGGAGCGGGCCGAGCCGGTGGACGGCGAAGCTCCCGGCCGCCCCCGCGCAGCGGCGGTCGGCCCCGGCCGGCCCGGCCGTGGTGCCGCCCGCCGGTAACTCGTCACCGGCCCACGGCTCCCGGTCCCACGGCTCCCGGTCCCACGGCTCCCGGTCCCACGGCGGGCCGTCCCCGCCGTGCCGCGGACACCCCGCCGGCGCCGTACCGGGCCCGGCCGCCGCGCGGTCGTCGTCGAGGCCCGCCAGCAGCTCCCAGGCCTCGTCCCCGCAGGCGGTGAGCAGCCGGGCCCCGACCGCCGTCAGCCACTCCCCGGCCGCCCGCCGCCAGGCCCGGTCGAGCGGGACGGGCGCCTCCTCGGGGCCGTCCAGCACGATCAGCAGCGGCCGCCGCGCGGCCGCGCAGAGGGCGGCCACGGCGTCCGGCCCGGGCGGCGGCCGGGTGCCGAGGCCGGCCGCCGCCGAGGCCAGCGCCCGCCGCACCGCCGCGGCGAGCGAGGCGTCCTCGGCGCGCAGGTCGGCGCCGCGCAGCCAGAGCGTGGGAAGCGCCCGGTCCTCGCCGCCGCGCCGGACGGCGAGGGCCGCGAGCTCGGTGGTCCGGCCGGAGCCGGGGGCGCCGACCAGCGCGGTGACCGTCGCCCGCGGATCGTCCCCGGCCAGGCCGTCCGGGCGGTCGACCCGGTCGGCGGCCAGAGCGGCCACCCGGCCGGGACCGGCCCCGGCGGCCGCCACCTGGGCGGCGGCCAGCCGCAGCACCCCCGCCAGGTTCAGCGCCGATCCGTACGCGGGGACACCGGCGGCGTTGCGCGCCAGCGCCTCGGCCAGCGCCGGCGCGCCCTCGCCCGACCCGCTGCCGTTCGCCGGGGCGGCGGTCAGCGCGCCGCCCTGCTCCGGGGCCCGCAGCGCCGGAGCGGCGACGCCGATCACGGCGCCGCTGCGGGCGTCCAGCACCGGCGCCCCGGCGGGCACCGGCCCGGTACCCGTGACGACCGGCACGTCCAGCAGCAGCACCCCGCCCAGCAGGTGGAAGCGGTCGGACTGGGCGTAGACCGCGCCGGTGACGCCCAGCACGCCGCAGCGCAGGGCGACCGTCCGCTCCCCCTCGCCGGTGAACGCGGGCAGCAGCACCTCCCGCCCGGCGGCCACCGCGCCCGGCGCCGCGATCGGCAGCGGGGGCACCGGCAGCCCGCCGACGCCGTCGGTCCGCAGCAGGGCCAGGCCGTGCCCGGGCAGCGGCAGGACGCTGTCCGGGCCCAGCACCCTGGTCTGGCCGCCCGGGGTGTGCAGGACGATCCGGTCGAGGTCCGCGACGCTCTCGTGCGCGGTGAGGACGGTCCCCTGCGGGTCCGCGACGAACCCCAGCCCGCGCAGTCGTCCGTCGAGGTCGCGGATCCGCAGCAGGTAGCGCCCCGGATCGTCCGCCACCCCGTCGCCGTCCAGTGCTCCCGGCATGCGTGCAGCCCTCCCGGCAGGGCCGAGCGGCCCGGGAGGCGGACGCGTCGCGGCGACCTGCTCGCCGCTCGGGAGCCTGCCCGGTGCCGGGCAGGCCCGACCGCACCCGCGCCGCTCACCACCGGGGTTCACCTCGCGCGCTCCCCCGTGCGGGTGAACCTCTCCGGCCCCGCTCCGCCAGGTGCCCGCGCGGAACGCCGAGAGCCCCCCGCCGCCCCGGACGGGGGCGGCGGGGGGCTCGACCGGCACGCGGCCCGGCGCTCCCGGCGTCAGCCGACGAAGACGGCCACCGACTTCGCCTGACCGCCGTGCTCCTCCACCAGCGCGAGGAACCGCCCGTCCGGCCCGTAGACCGCGATCGGACCGGCCACGCCCATCCCGGGCGCCTTCAGCCGGGCGCCGTGCGACAGCACCTTGGCCTGCTCGGCGTCGAGGTCCCAGCGCGGGAAGGCGGCCGCGGCGGCGTCGCCGATCGGCAGCACCTCCAGCGGAGCGCCGGCGTCACCGGTCACCGCCTCCTCCAGCTGCTCCAGGGTCCGGGCCGACTCCACGCCGTAGGGGCCCACCCGGGTGCGCCGCAGCGCGGTGAGGTGGCCGCCGACGCCGAGGCCGGCGCCGAGGTCGCGGGCCAGCGCCCGGATGTAGGTGCCGGAGGCGCACTCCACCGTCACGTCGAGGTCGATCACCGGGGTGCCGTCCTCGGCGACGGCGGCCCGCTGCTCGTGGACGGTGAAGGAGTGGATGGTGGTCGGCCGGGCCGCGAGCTCGAAGTCCTCGCCCTCGCGCACCCGCGCGTAGGAGCGCTTGCCGTCGATCTTGATCGCGCTGACCTTGGACGGCACCTGCATGATCTCGCCGGTGAGGGCGGCGATCCCGGCGTCGATGTCCTCCCGGCGCACGCCGTCGGCCGGCACGGACGCGGTGACCTCGCCCTCCCGGTCGTCGGTGACGGTGGTCTGGCCGAGCCGGACGGTCGCCTCGTAGGTCTTGGCGGTCAGCATCAGGTGGCCGAGCAGCCGGGTGGCCCGCTCGATGCCGATGACCAGCACGCCGGTGGCCATCGGGTCCAGCGTGCCAGCGTGGCCGACCTTCCGCGTCCCGGCCAGCCACCGCAGTTTGGCGACCACCCCGTGCGAGGTGATGCCCTCCGGCTTGTCGACGATGACCAGGCCGTCCGGGCCGGTTCCCTTGCGCTTCATCTGTTCTTTTCTCTGGAGGCTTCTCTGGAAGTGGTCAGCTGACGGGCCGCAGCGCGCCCCGGAACCGCTCCACCGCGTCGGCCACGGGCTCGCGGGTGGAGAATCCGGCCGCGAAGGTGTGCCCGCCGCCGCCGAGCCCGGCGCAGGCCGCCGCGACGTCCACCGCGCCCTTGGAGCGCGAGGAGCCCCGCAGCGTGCCGTCCGGGTCCTGCTTGAGCACCAGCGCGACCTCGGCCTCGGCCGGGCGGCGCAGGATGTCGATCAGGCCCTCGATCTCCTCGACGGTGACGCTGAACAGCGCCAGGTCCTGGTAGGGGACCCAGGTCCACACCAGGCCCAGGCCGCCGGCCGCGTCCGGCTCGTAGACGGCCCGGTCGAGCGCGGCCGCGAGCACCTTGAGGTAGCCGAAGGACGAGGTGTCCCACAGCTGCCGGGAGATCAGGTCGTGCCGGATGCCGGTGGCCAGCAGCCGCCCGGCGAGTTCGTGGGTGGCGGGCGTGGTGGCCCGGTACTTGAACGAGCCGGTGTCGGTGGCGACACCGGTGTAGAGGCAGGTGGCCAGGGACTGGTCCAGCTCGACGCCGAGCCGGCGCAGCAGCTCGTCCACCAGGACGGCGGTGGCGGGCGCGCTCGGGTCGATCAGCTGGTGGGTGCCGAAGCCGGGGTTGGAGGCGTGGTGGTCGATGACCACCAGCACCGGCGCGGCGAAGGCCTTCTCGTGCAGCAGGCCCAGCCGGCTCTCGGCGGCCACGTCGAAGCAGAGCACCAGCTCCGGGACGGCGGGCACCTCGGAGGCCGGCACGATCAGCTCCTGGCCGGGCAGGAAGGCCAGCGACTCGGGCACGATCTGCGGGTCGTCCCCGAAGGAGACCCGGACCTCGTGGCCCAGCCCGCGCAGGGCCAGCGCGGCCGCCAGGGCCGAGCCGAGCGCGTCGCCGTCCGGGCAGATGTGGCAGATGAGGTCGATCGACCGGGCGCGCCCGATCTCCGCGACCACCTGCTGCCAGACCAGCTCGAAGCCGGGCGCCTCGGCGCGCGGCCCCGGAAGCACCGCGAGGGCACCCTCCACCGTGGTGGTGGAGGACGCCCCCGCGACTGCTCCGGCCGTCGAACCGGTCGACGCCGGCTCACCTGCCATGACTACTCGTCCTCGTCGTCACGCTCGGACGCCGGGACCTTGTAGGGGTCCGCGTCACCGGCGTACTTCGCGCCCGCCGCGGTGGTGCGCACCGCGGCGTCGATGGCCCTGGCCCGGTCGAGCAGGTCGTCGATGTTCCGGGCGTTCTCCGGCAGCGCGTCCGCGACGAAGGTCAGCGTCGGGGTGAAACGCACCCCGATCTTGCCGACCTCGGAGCGGATCACTCCCTTGGCGCTCTCCAGCGCGGCGGCCGAGGCCTCGCGCTCGGCTTCGTCACCGAAGACGGTGTAGAAGACGGTGGCCTCGCGCAGATCGCCGGTGACCCGGGTGTCGGTGATGGTCACATAGCCCAGTCGCGGGTCCTTGATCCGGCGTTGCAGGGTCTCGGCCACGACCACCTGGATGCGGTCTGCGAGCTTGCGCGCCCTAGCGGTGTCGGTCACGTTGCCTCCTCGTGCAATGGGCCGGGTAACTCGGGCGTACTGCCTGCCCGTCGGGGCCCACGCCCCAAAGTACCGGCCCGCGCCCAGCCTTGTGGGCGCTCTCGGTCCTGATCTGTGTGAGAACGGCGACTCGCGCCGGTCCGTTCCGCAGACCTCATTCGTCGTCGTCGTTGTGGTAGCGCCTCCTGGCGGAGAGCAGCTCTACCTCGGGGCGGCCGGCGACCAACCGCTCACAGCTGTCCAGGATCTCGGTGACGTACCCGGCTTCGCCGGACACCACCGCCAGGCCGATCTCGGCCCTGCGGTGCAGATCCTGGTTCCCGGTCTCGGCAGCGCACACGCTGTACTTGCGCTGCAGTTCGGCCACGATGGGCCGCACGATCGAACGCTTCTCCTTGAGCGAATGTACGTCGCCCAGCAGCAGGTCGAAGGTGAGTGTTCCCACGAACATGTATGACAGGTCTCGCCGACCTGGAGGCCTCGGGGGCAGCCCTGGACCGGGCTGATTCTCGTCATCGCTGACTACCCCAGGACCCTACACAGCGAGACCGGGGCCGGTCGACGGAAATACCACCCGTCGACCGGCCCCGGACACCACCCGCTTACGCGCGCGGCTTCTCGCGCATCTCGTAGGTCTCGACGATGTCCTCGACCTTGATGTCGTTGAACGACCCCAGGGTCACACCGGCCTCGAAGCCCTCGCGGACCTCGGTCGCGTCGTCCTTGAAGCGACGCAGACCCTCGATGGTGAGGCTCTCCGCCACGACCTTGCCGTCGCGGATGAGGCGGGCCTTGGCGTTGCGGCGCAGCAGGCCCTCGCGGACGATGACACCCGCGATGTTGCCGAACTTGGAGGAACGGAACACCTCGCGGATCTCCGCGGAGCCGAGGCGCACCTCCTCGTACTCGGGCTTGAGCATGCCCTTGAGGGCGTTCTCGATCTCCTCGATCGCCTGGTAGATGACCGAGTAGTACCGGACGTCCACGCCTTCCTTGTCGGCCGCGGCGCGCGCACGGCCTTCGGCGCGCACGTTGAAGCCGATGATGATGGCGTCCGAACCCATCGCCAGGTTGACGTCGGACTCGGTGATCGCACCCACACCGCGGTGCAGGATGCGGAGCTCGACCTCCTCGCCCACGTCCAGCTTGACGAGGGCGTCCTCGAGGGCCTCGACCGAACCGGAGACGTCACCCTTGATGATGAGGTTGAGCTGCTCGATCTCGCCCGCGGCGATGGCCTTGTCGAGGTCCTCCAGGGACACCCGGACCCGGCGCTGCGCGAACGCGGCGTTGCGGTCGCGGGCCGAGCGCTTCTCGGCGATCTGGCGCGCGGTGCGGTCCTCGTCGACGACGATGAAGCTGTCGCCGGCGCGGGGCACCGAGGTCAGACCGAGGAGCAGCACCGGGCGGGACGGGCCGGCCTCGGCGAGGCTGTTGCCGTTCTCGTCCAGCATCGCGCGGACGCGGCCGTAGGCGTCGCCGACCACGATCGAGTCGCCGACGCGGAGGGTACCGCGCTGCACGAGCACGGTCGCCATGGCGCCGCGGCCCTTGTCGAGGTGGGCCTCGATGGCGATACCCTGCGCGTCCTGCTCGGGGTTGGCCCGCAGGTCCAGCGAGGCGTCCGCGGTCAGGACCACGGCCTCCAGCAGCTGGTCGATGTTGAGGCCCTGGCGCGCGGAGATGTCGACGAACATGGTGTCGCCGCCGTACTCCTCGGCCACCAGACCGAACTCGGTCAGCTGACCGCGGACCTTGGTCGGGTCGGCGCCCTCGACGTCGATCTTGTTGACCGCGACCACGATCGGCACACCCGCGGCCTTGGCGTGGTTCAACGCCTCGACCGTCTGCGGCATGACACCGTCGTTGGCCGCGACCACCAGGATCGCGATGTCGGTGGACTTGGCACCACGGGCACGCATGGCGGAGAACGCCTCGTGACCCGGGGTGTCCAGGAAGGTGATCGGGCGCTCTTCGCCGTTCACGATCGTGGCCACCTGGTAGGCACCGATGTGCTGGGTGATGCCACCCGCCTCGCCGGCCACCACGTTCGACTTGCGGATGGCGTCCAGCAGTCGGGTCTTACCGTGGTCGACGTGACCCATGACGGTGACGACCGGCGGGCGCGGGGCCAGCTGGTCCTCGTCGCCCTCGTTGGCACCGAAGTCGATGTCGAACGACTCCAGCAGCTCGCGGTCCTCGTCGTCGCGGCTGACGATCTCCAGGATGAAACCCATCTCGCCGGCCAGCAGCTCGAGGGTCGCGTCGGAGACCGACTGGGTCGCGGTGACCATCTCACCGAGGTTGAACATCACGGAGACGAGCGCGGCCGGGTTGGCGTTGATCTTCTCCGCGAAGTCCATCAGCGAGGCGCCGCTGGACAGGCGAACGGTCTGGCCGTTGCCGCGGGGCAGCATCACACCGCCGACGGACGGGGCCTGCATGGCCTCGTACTCCTGGCGCTTCGCCCGCTTCGACTTGCGACCACGGGCCGGACGGCCACCGGGGCCACGGCCGAAGGCACCCTGCGTGCCACCACGGGCACCCGGGCCGCCGGGACGGCCGCCGAAGCCACCGGGACGCGGACCGAAGCCGCCGCCGCCACCGGGGGCACCGCCACCGGGACGGGGGCCGCCGAAGCCACCGGTCGGGCGCGAGCCCGGACCGGCCGGACGACCGGCGAAGCCCGGACGGGCGCCACCGGCGCCACCCGGACCACCGGGACGGCCGCCGGGGCCACCGGGGCCACGGCCGCCGGGGCCCGGACGCGGGCCCGGAGCCGGACGCTGCGGCATCATGCCGGGGTTCGGACGCGGCATGCCGGACGGGCTCGGGCCACCGGGGCGCGGACCGGCCGGACGGGGCATGCCGTCGGGACGCGGGGCGCCACCGGGGCGCGGCGCGCCACCGGCGCCGGGGGCACCGGCGGGACGCGGACGGTCGCCACCGGGACGCGGACGGTCACCGGCGCCGGGGGCACCGGCGGGACGCGGACGGTCGCCACCGGGACGCGGACGGTCACCGGCACCAGGGGCACCGGCGGGACGCGGACGGTCGCCACCGGGACGCGGACGGTCACCGGCACCGGGGGCACCGGCGGCCGGACGGGCACCGGGCGCGGCCGGACGGCGGTCGCCGGGGCGGGCCATTCCGGTCGCGCTGCCCGAGGTGAACGGGTTGTTGCCCGGGCGCGGGCCGGCCGGACGCGGGCCCGGACGGGCACCACTGCCGGCGGCGGGGCCGGCCGGGCGCTGGGCCTGCGCGGCCGGGCGCTGGGCCTGGGTCTCCTCGGCCGGGGCCGGGGAGGAGAACTCGGCCGCCGGAGCAGCCGGGGCCGCGGGCGCGGCGGCGGGGCGAGCCGCCGGGCGCGGGCCCGGGGTCGGCGCGCCGGCCGGGCGCGGAGCGGCCGGGGCGGCCTGGGCGGGTGCGGCCGGGGCGGCGGGCGCCGCGGCAGCGGGGGTGGGACGGGGTCCCGGGGTCGCGGCAGGGCGCGGACCCGGGGTCGGGGCACCCGGCCTGGGTGCGGCCGCACCGGCGGCGGAACCGCCGGCGGGCTGGGGCGCCGCGGGCTTCCGCGGGCCAGGCTTGGCAGCGCCACCGGTGGGGGCGACTCCCAGCGCGTCAGTCAACTTGCGTACGACCGGCGCCTCGATGGTCGAGGACGCCGAACGGACGAACTCACCCAGCTCGGTCAGCTTGGCCATCACGGCCTTGCTCTCCAAACCAAGTTCCTTGGCGAGTTCGTAAACCCGGACCTTAGCCACTTCACTCCTGATCTATGAGTCCGGGGTGTCTCGTCCGCCGGACCGTCGCTACTTCATGGGCGTACCCATCGCGTACTCATCGCGTACTCATCGAGTGCTCATCGCAATCTCGACCTACTTCCACATCGCGAGGTACCTGACTGGTGGCACGGCGTGCGGCTGCCCGCGCACTGTGCTTGGTGCGGTGGTTCTCCGCCGCGTGGAGCGGCGGCCGTAACGGGGAGGTGCCCGCCAGAGGCCTGAGGAAGCTCAGGGCGCCGGGGTGTCGCCTGCCCGCTCCCCGATGTACTCGCGGAGCCGCTCGGTGTCGAGTGTGCCCTGGAGCCGGAAGGCCCGGGGGAACGCCCGACGGCGGACCGCGAGGTCGAGGCAGGCCGGATCGGGGTGCAGGTGCGCGCCCCGGCCCGGCAGCGCGCCACGCGGATCGGGGACGCAAACGCCCTCGACCGCCGTGACACGCAACAGCTGGTGCTTGGCCGCGCGCTTGCGGCAGCCCACGCAGGTGCGTTCCGGGCGTGCTCGGACGTGCGTCCGGCCAGACGAAGGCAAGTCTACCCCTCCGAAGGGACATGGCGCCGCCCCGCCGATCCGGGGTGGAACGGCGGGGGGCGGTGGAACGGTGGCGCCGGGGCGCGACTACTCGGCCGAGGACTCCCGGCCGCCGTCGTCGGACTGCCCCTCGGTGTCCGGGCGGATGTCGATCCGCCAGCCGGTCAGGCGGGCGGCCAGGCGGGCGTTCTGGCCCTCCTTGCCGATCGCCAGCGACAGCTGGTAGTCCGGCACGATCACCCGTGCGGAGCGCTGCTGGAGGTCCACGATCTCGACGCTCGTCACCCGTGCGGGGGACAGCGCCGCGGCGACCATCTCGCGCGGGTCCTCGGACCAGTCGACGATGTCGATCTTCTCGCCGTGCAGCTCGCCCATCACCGCGCGCACCCGGCTGCCCATCGGGCCGATGCAGGCGCCCTTGGCGTTCAGCCCGGACCGGCGCGACCACACCGCGATCTTGGTGCGGTGACCGGCCTCACGGGCGATCGCGGCGATCTCGACGCTGCCGTCGGCGATCTCCGGCACCTCCAGGGCGAAGAGCTTCTTCACCAGGCTGGGGTGGGTGCGCGAGAGCGTCACCGACGCGCCGCGCACGCCGCGGCGCACGGCCACCACGTAGCACTTGAGACGGGTGCCGTGCCGGTAGTCCTCGCCCGGGACCTGCTCCTGCGGCGGCAGGATGGCCTCCAGCTTGCCGATGTCCACCAGCACGTTCTTCGGGTCGTTGCCCTGCTGGACGACACCGGTGACGATGTCGCCCTCCTTGCCCGCGTACTCGCCGAAGGTCTGGTCGTCGGCGGCGTCGCGCAGGCGCTGCATCATCACCTGGATGCCGATGCTGGACGCGATCCGGCCGAAGCCGCTCGGGGTGTCGTCGAACTCCTTCGGCTCGACGCCCTCGTCCAGCTCGGCCGGGTCCTCGGTCGCCCAGACCGTCACGTGGCCGGACTTGCGGTCCAGCTCGACCCGCGCGCGGCGGCGCGAGCCCTCGGTGCGGTGGTACGCGGTGAGGAGGGCCGACTCGATGGACTCGACCAGCAGGTCGAAGGGGAT
This sequence comes from Kitasatospora sp. NPDC005748, assembly GCF_040630735.1. NCBI lineage: Bacteria > Bacillati > Actinomycetota > Actinomycetes > Kitasatosporales > Streptomycetaceae > Kitasatospora > Kitasatospora sp. NPDC005748. The sequence goes on along the minus strand of NZ_JBEXYD010000044.1, from coordinate 24,229 downwards.
GTTCTTCTCGTTGACCAGCGTGCGCAGGGCACTCATGTCGATGTCCACGGCTACGCCTCCTCGTCTTTCGTCACGTTCGTCATGGTGCGGTCGGTGGGCAGGTCGTCACTGCGCACCGTCGTCCCCCTCCTCGGCGCCGTCGTCCGCCGAGTCGTCGTCCACGAAGTCCTGGGCCTGGTCGAGGAGCTCGTCGTCCTTGCGGTTGAACTCCACCTGGACGCGTGCTCGGGACACCTCGGTGTACTCCAGGCGGCGCTCCTTGGGCCGGCCGCGGCCCTTCACCGGCTGCACCTCGACCAGCGCGCCGTCCTCGTCCGCCTCCAGCACCCGGGCGACGATCTCCCCGCCGTCGACCAGGTGGATCGCGGCCAGCCGGCCCTCGGCCCGGCGCCAGTGGCGGGGCTCGACCAGCGGGCGCTCCGCGCCCGGCGAGCCGACCTCCAGCACGTACGCGCCGGTGCCCATCACGTCGGAGGTGTCCAGGGCCTCGCCGACCACCCGGCTGAACTCCGCGATGGCGTCCAGATCCACGCCGCCGTCGGCGTCCACGTCGATCTGCACCTGGCGGCGACTGCCGGCCTGGGTGACCTTGACGTCCTCCAGGTCCAGGCCCGCCTGGGCGGCCAACGGCTCCAGCAACGCACGCAGCCGGTCGATGTGGGTGGTGCTCATCCGGGTGGACTCCTCGGCCGCGTCTGCTGTTGTCAGAGGGCGCACCGCGCCGTCCGGCGCCGCTCGGGCGCAGGCCGGGTCGCGGCAGCTCGGCCCAAATCCTATCCGGTGAAGTCGCCAACCACCGATTCCGGACCACGTGCGGGCGCCCGGGCGCCACCCACTGCGAGCAAGGTCACACCGGTGGGACGTGGTCCAGGGCCTGGGAATCCGGGGCCGGACCCGTGAGGATTCTGTAATCATTCACGCCAACGAGGGCACGCAGGCCGTCCTCCCGCACACGCCCCGGAGTGACCGCGATGCAGCCGCCCAGCCGACGGACCCTGCTGGCCCTCGGCCTGTTCCTCGCCACCGGCGGCGCCCTCGCCGCCTGCACCGGCTCCCCCGACGAGGGCGGCGCGGGCGGAGGCGAGCACCGGCGGCCCGACCCGGACGAGCCGGTCCGGCTGCGTGCCGTCGACGCCACCGACGCGCTGCTGGCCGGGTACGACGCCCTGCTGGCCGGGGCCGGGGCCGGGCAGGCCGGGCAGCTCCAGCCGCTGCGGGCCGAGGTGCTCCAGCACCGGGCCGCCCTGGCCGCCGGGCTCCCGGCCCCCTCCGCCTCCCCGTCCCTGTCGCAGTCCACGTCCCTGTCGCCGTCCGCCGGCGGGTCCGGGTCCCCCTCGGGATCCCCCGGGTCGTCGTCCGCCACCGCCCCGGCCCCGACGGTGACCACCGTCGCCGCGCTCGCCGCGCTGGAGCGGCAGACCGCGCAGACCCGGCTCGCCGACCTCGGCGCCGCCTCGCCCGGGCTGGCCCGGCTGCTCGCCTCGGTCTCCGCGGCCGGGGTGCTGCACGCCGTCGCCCTGGGCGACACCGCTCCGGCCGCCGCCCCGCTGCCCGGGCCCACCGACCCGCCCGGCGGGCCCGCCACGCCGTCCGGCACCGCCCCGGCCTCCCCGGACGCCTCCCCCGCCGCCTCCCCCGCCGCCTCCGGAGGCACGGCGGGCACCGCCCCGGAGGCGCTCACCGCCCTCCAGGGCGCGCTGGCCGCCGAGCACGCCGCGATCTACGGCTACGGCGTGGTCGGCGCCCGGCTCCCGGAGGACCAGCAGCGCACCGAAGCGCGGACCGCCCTGGCCGCCCACCAGGCCCGGCGGGACGCCTGGCAACGGCTGCTCGGCGGCGCCGGGGCCACCCCGGGCGCGGCGGCGGCCGGCTACCAGCTGCCCTTCGCCGTCACCGACGCGGCCGGCGCCGGCCGGCTGGCCGCGCACCTCGAAAGCCGGCTCACCGCGGTCTACGCCGACCTGGTCGCCGCCGTCGCCGCCCCGCAGCGCGGCAGTGCCGCGGACGCGCTCCGCGACTGCGCGCTGCGCGCCCGCCGCTGGGGCGCCGCCCCGGCCGCGTTCCCCGGCCTGCCCGACCCCGCCGGCACGCCCGCCACGACGGGCCCCGCCACCGCCGGCCCCGACCCCGCCGGCCCGGCCGCCTGACCCCCGGCACCGCCCTGACCTGCGGACGCGCCGCCACCGCTGCCACCTCGAATCGCTGACCTGCGGTTTCACCGCCATGGCCGACAATGGACGGGTAGCACCACGGGGGAAGCACAACCGGAAGGCCGGCATGTCGGGAGCACCAGGGCAGATCACCGTCCCCGCATGGCTGGCGCGCAGCGTCGGCGCGGACGAGGAGGGCCGGCACTGGCTCACGGGCCTGCCGGCCCAGGTCGGCGCCGGGCTCGCACGCTGGGACCTCACCCTGGAGCGGGTGGCCGACCCGGGCGGCAGTCTGAGCCTGATCGCCTACGTGCACCGCGACGACCTGAGCCCCGCCGTCCTCAAGACCGGGCTGGTCACCCCGGAGACCGACCGGGAGCACGCCGCCCTCGCCCAGTGGGCCGGCCGCGGCGCCGTCCTGCTGCTGGCCGCCGACCCCGCCGAGGGGTCGCTGCTGCTGGAGCGGCTGCACGGCGACATCCCGCTGCGCTCGCTGGCCGAGCCGAAGGCGATGCTGGAGGCCACCAGCCTGCTCCACCGGCTCTGGGTGGAGCCGCCCGGCGACCACGGCTTCGCCACCCTCGCCGACCGGACGGCCACGACCGCCGCCGGGCTGCGCCGGCGCGGCGCGCTGCCGGGCGCCGCCGAGGCCGCCCCGCTGGTCACCGAGGCGCTGGCGGCCGCCGAGGGGCTCTGCGCCTCGGCCGACGAGGAGGTGCTGCTGCACGGCGACTTCCACCACGGCAACGTGCTCGCCGCCGACCGCGCGCCCTGGCTCGCGATCGACCCCCGGCCGCTGGTCGGCGAACGCGCCTACGACCTGGCCCGGCTGGCCCTGGACCGGGCGGACACCCTGGTCGGCTCCCCGGGCGTCCCCGCCGCCGTCCGCCGGCGGCTGCACCAGCTCGCGGACGCCCTGGACGTGGACCGGGACCGGCTGCGCGGCTGGACGCTGTTCCGGGCGGCCGACCTCGGTCTGCGCGCCCTGGCCGCGGGCCGCCGGGAGGACGCCGAGCTCTACCTGGAGTTCGCCGGCGCGCTCTGAGCCGGTCCGGTCCCCCGCAGCGGCAGCTCCGCGCCCATCACCGCGTACAGGCGCTCGGTGTTGGGGAAGTGCACCGCCCGCGCGAGGTCCCGGTAGCCGAGCGAGCGGTAGAGCCGGCGGGCGGGCGTCTCGGCGTCGATCGCGGAGAGGATGGTGCGCGACAGCCCGGAGCGCGCGCAGAGGGTCCTGATCAGGGTGGAGCCGATGCCCTGCCCCTGGAACTCGGGCAGCACGTGCAGTTCGGTGATCGCGAAGACCTCGTCCAGCCACGCACCGTGGCCGCCGGCCTCCAGATAGGGCTGGATCACGGTGCTCCACCAGTGCTCCCGGCGGTTCGGCATGCCGTAACCGAAGCCGACCAGCCGGCCGCCGCTGAGCGCGCCCAGCGCGATCACCCCGGGCTGCTGGGCGTGCCGCCCGACGATGTGCAGCCGGACCAGGACCTCCTCGGGGGTCAGCCCGAACGCCACCGCCTGGACGTCGAGCGCCTGCGGAGCCCATGCCGCAAGGTCGATGGCCTCGATCGTCACCCCGGTCAGCTGATCCATGCCCCGGACGTTACTACCCGTCCGGCCCCCCACGCGGGCGGAGGCGGCAAGGAGCTCAGAACAGCACGCTCATGAACGCCCCGACCTCGCGGAAGCCGACCCGGCGGTAGGCGGCGCGGGCCCGCAGGTTGTAGTCGTTCACGTAGAGCGAGACCACCGGGGCGACCTCGCGCAGGGCGATGTCCAGGACGGCGGCCATGCCGGTCTCGGAGAGGCCGCGGCCGCGGTGGGCCGGGTCGACCCAGACGCCCTGGATCTGGCAGGCGCCCTCGGTGACGGCCCCCACCTCGGCCTTGAAGACGACCTGGCCGTCCTCCGTGAAGCGCGCGAACGAACGCCCGGTGGAGATCAGTTCGGCGACCCGGGCCTGGTAGAGCAGCCCGCCGTCACCGGCCAGCGGGGAGACCCCGACCTCCTCGGTGAACATCGCCACGCAGGCCGGCATCAGCGACTCGATCTCGCTCCGCCGCACCCGCCGTACCAGCGGGTCGGGCGCGATCTCGGCGGACGGCACGGCCGTGGCGAGCAGCGGCTGGTGGGCGCGGACCTCGCGGGCCGGTCCCCAACTGCGTTCCAGCAGGGCCCAGAGGGCGGCGGTGGCCTCGGCCGGGCCGACGATCGAGGAGCAGCGGCGGCCCTGGCGGCGGGCCCGTTCGGCGAAGGCCTGCACGGCCTGCGGGCCGGCGTCCACGAGGACCAGGTTCGCGCCGGCGTAGCAGAGCGCGTCCAGCTCACCGCGCTCGTCGTACCAGCCCCACATCTCGCCGCCGAGGCGCCAGGGGTCCAGCCCGACGGCCTCCACCCTGGTCGCGACGAAGGCGTTGGCGACCGGATCGCGCCGGAGCACCGCCAGGGTGTCCGCGAGGTCGGAGGCCTCCAGGACGCGCGTGGTCGCCAGGGCGCGGACGGCCTGGAACGAGCTGGGGAGCATCACACCTCGATCGAGCATCGAGACAGCACCTCACTGAGACGACTCTGGCCGCACCCTACTCCGTGGCCCCACCCGGCTACGGCCGCGGGGCCGTCCGCGCACGGACGGCCCCGCTTCCGGAAACTACTGCCCGCCGGTCACTCCGCGGCGGTCACGGTCGGCGCACCGGACTCGACGCCCTCGGCCTGCATCTGCTCGGCCAGCTTGAGGGCCTCCTCGATCAGGGTCTCCACGATCTTGGACTCGGGGACGGTCTTGATGACCTCGCCCTTGACGAAGATCTGGCCCTTGCCGTTGCCGGAGGCGACCCCGAGGTCGGCCTCGCGGGCCTCGCCCGGACCGTTGACGACGCAGCCCATGACCGCGACGCGCAGCGGCACCTCCATGCCTTCCAGGCCGGCGGTGACCTCCTCGGCGAGCTTGTAGACGTCGACCTGGGCGCGGCCGCAGGACGGGCAGGAGACGATCTCCAGACCGCGCTGGCGAAGGCCGAGCGACTCCAGGATCTGGTTGCCGACCTTGATCTCCTCGGCCGGCGGGGCCGACAGCGAGACCCGGATGGTGTCGCCGATGCCCTCGGCGAGCAGCGCGCCGAAGGCGACCGCGGACTTGATGGTGCCCTGGAAGGCGGGACCGGCCTCGGTGACCCCGAGGTGCAGCGGGTAGTCGCAGGCCGCGGCGAGCTGGCGGTAGGCGTTGATCATCACGACCGGGTCGTTGTGCTTGACCGAGATCTTGATGTCGCGGAAGTCGTGCTCCTCGAAGAGCGAGCACTCCCAGAGCGCGGACTCGACCAGCGCCTCGGGGGTGGCCCGGCCGTACTTCTCCAGCAGGCGCTTGTCCAGCGAGCCGGCGTTGACGCCGATCCGGATCGGGACGCCGGCGCCCTTGGCGGCCTTGGCGATCTCGCCGACCTTGTCGTCGAAGGCCTTGATGTTGCCCGGGTTGACGCGGACCGCGGCGCAGCCGGCGTCGATCGCGGCGAACACGTACTTCGGCTGGAAGTGGATGTCCGCGATGACCGGGATGCCCGACTTCTTCGCGATGATCGGCAGGGCGTCGGCGTCGTCCTGGGACGGTACGGCGACCCGCACGATCTGGCAGCCCGACGCCGTCAGCTCGGCGATCTGCTGCAGCGTGGCGTTGATGTCGGAGGTCACCGTGGTGGTCATCGACTGCACCGAGACGGGGGCGTCGCCGCCGACCGGCACGTTGCCGACCATGATCTGCCGGGAGACTCGGCGCTTGGCGAGCGGCTTGAGCGGCAGGGACGGAATACCGAGCGAGATCGCGGTCATGTGCGCAGGGTTCCCCGGGGTTGAGGTGTGGTCGGTCCGGCCGTTCGACGGCCTGGGCCGGGCGCGCCGATGAAACGCGCACCCGGCCCCCAACGGTACGGCACGGTGGTGGCCCCGGGCACACCAGCCGTACCGGGCGACTAGCTGATCTTGACCGGGTTGACCAGGTCGGCGACCAGGACGAGCAGGGTGAACCCGATGAAGACGCTGGCCACGACGTAGGCCAGCGGCATGAGCCGGGCGACGTCGAACGGACCGGGGTCGGGCCGCTTGAACAGGCTTGCGAATCGGCGGCGCACCGACTCCCACAGGGCGCCGGCGATGTGGCCGCCGTCCAGCGGGAGCAGCGGCAGCATGTTGAACAGGAAGAGCGACAGGTTGATGCCGGCCAGCAGGTTCACGAAGTACGCGATCCGCTGGGTGCCCGGGATGTCGAGCGAGAAGACCTCGCCGCTGACCCGGGCGGCGCCGACCATGCCGATCGGCGAGTCGACATCGCGCGGGGCGCCGTCCACCACCGAGTTCCACAGCCCCGGGACCTTGCCCGGCAGGGCCACCAGCGACTTCACACCGCTCTCGGCCATGTCGTACATCCGGTCGAGGGATTGCCCGACGCCGAGCCGGACGACACCGCTGGTCGGGGTGAAGCCGAGGAAGCCCGCCTGCACCGTCTCGCCCTTGACCGGCATGCCGTTGCCGTCGTACTTCTGGACGTCGTTGACGGCGATGGTCGGGGTGAGGGTGAGCTGCTGCCCCTCGCGCTCGACCACCACCGGCACGGTCTTCCCGGCCGAACGGCGGATGTCCGCCTGGAGCTGGTCGTAGTCGCCGATCCGGTCGCCGTCGAAGGAGACCACCTTGTCGCCCGGCCGCAGCCCGGCCTGGGCGGCGGGGGTCTTCGGCGCGTCGGCCGGGCAGCTGTCGGTCGGCTGGCCGGCCTTGACCACGCACTGCGCGACGGTGCCGATGGTCGGCACCGTCATCGAGACGCCGAAGCCCATCATCACGGTCAGGAAGAGCCCGAAGGCCAGGATCAGGTTCATGAACGGCCCGGCGAACATGACGATGACGCGCTTCCACGGCTTGCGGGTGTAGAAGAGCCGGCTGTCGTCACCGTCCTGGAGCTCCTCGTAGGAGGCCTCCCGGGCGTCCTCGATCATGGTCCGCCAGGGCGAACTGCTGCGCTTGGTGATCCGCCCGTCCGCGCCGGGTGGAAACATCCCGATCATCCGGATGTACCCGCCCAGCGGGATCGCCTTGACGCCGTACTCGGTCTCGCCCTTCTTCCGGGACCAGACCGTCGGACCGAACCCGACCATGTACTGCGGCACCCTGATGCCGAACAGCTTGGCCGTGGAGAGGTGGCCGAGCTCGTGCCAGGCGATCGAGATCAGCAACCCGATCGCGAAGACCAGGATGCCGACCACCGTCAAAACCGTTGCCACCGCAGGCCCTCCGTCATTGCGCTCCGCTCGTCGTCCGGTCGTCCGCCGGAGCCGTCAGCCCGACGCCAGCTCGCGGGCCCGGGCGCGGGCCCAGTCCTCCGCGTGCAGGACGTCCTCGACGGTCAGAGAAGTTCCCGCCGCGGCCCGCCCGCTGTCGTACTGTCCGTGCTCGGCCACGACCTTGGCAACAGTGTCCACGATTCCCGTGAAGGCGAGGCGGCCCTTCAGGAAGGCCTCCACGCACTCCTCGTTCGCCGCGTTGAACACCGCCGGCGCCGTCCCGCCGAGCGATCCCACCTCGCGGGCCAGCCGGACCGCCGGGAAGGCCTCGTCGTCGAGCGGGAAGAACTCCCAGGTGGCGGCCTTCGTCCAGTCGCAGGCGGGCGCCGCGTCCGGGATCCGGTCCGGCCAGCCCATCCCCAGTGCGATCGGCATCCGCATGTCCGGCGGGCTGGCCTGCGCCAGCGTGGAGCCGTCCGTGAACTCCACCATCGAGTGGACCACCGACTGCGGATGGACCACGACCTCGATCCGGTCGAAGGGCACGTCGTACAGCAGGTGCGCCTCGATCACCTCCAGGCCCTTGTTGACCAGGGTGGCCGAGTTGATCGTCACCACCGGCCCCATCGCCCAGGTCGGGTGCGCCAGCGCCTCCTGCGGCGTCACCCCCGCCAGCTGCTCGCGGGTCCGGCTGCGGAACGGGCCGCCGCTCGCCGTGACCACCAGCTTGCGCACCTCGGCGCGGGTGCCGCCGGCCAGCGCCTGGAACAGCGCGGCGTGCTCGGAGTCCACCGGCAGGATCTGCCCGGGCTTCGCCACCGCCTTCACCAGCGGACCGCCGACGATCAGCGACTCCTTGTTCGCCAGCACCAGCACCCGGCCCGCCCGCAGCGCCGCCAGCGTCGGGCGCAGGCCGATCGACCCGGTGATGCCGTTCAGCACCGAGTGGCACTCCATCGCGGCCAGCTCGGTGGCCGCGTCCGGGCCCGCCAGCACGGCGGGCAGCGGACGCCCCGCCGCCTTCGCGGCCAGCGCCTCGCGCAGCGCGGGCTCGGCCGCCGGGTCGGCGACCGCCACGGTGTGCACGCCCAGCTCCAGGGCCTGCTCGGCCAGCAGCTCCACCCGCCCGCCGGCCGCCGACAGGGCGACCACGCGGAACCGGTCCGGGTTGCGGCGCACCACGTCGATGGCCTGGGTGCCGATCGAACCGGTCGAGCCGAGGATCACCAGCTCCCGGGGAGCGGAGGGGTCCTTCACCACGGGGGTGAAGCGCAGCTGCGGGTGGGCGAGCGAAGTCATGCGCCCATTGTGTCCTGCCGGCCGGACTCCACAGGACGCCGGGACGCGTCCCCGCTACCGTCGGAGCCATGCGTACCGTCATCGCCGGAGGCCACGGACAGATCGCGCTCAAGCTCGAACGGCTGCTCGCCGAGCGCGGCGACCGCCCCGCCGGCCTCATCCGCCGCCCCGAACAGGCCGGGGACCTGGCCGCCGCCGGAGCCGAGCCGCTGCTGCTGGACCTGGAGAGCGCCACCGCCCCCGAACTCGCCCGGCTGCTGGCGGGCGCCGACGCCGTGGTCTTCGCCGCCGGCGCCGGCCCCGGCAGCGGCGCCGACCGCAAGAACACCGTCGACCGCGACGCGGCCGTCCTGCTCGCCGACGCCGCCGAACTCGCCGGGGTCCGGCGCTACCTGATCATCTCCTCGATGGGCGCCGACGCCCAGGCGCACTACCCGGCCGACCCGGTCTTCGAGACCTACCTGCGGGCCAAGGGCGCCGCCGACGACGCCGTGCGCGCCCGTACCGCGCTCGACTGGACGGTGCTGCGCCCCGGCCGGCTCACCGACGGCGCGGGCACCGGCCTGGTCCGGCTCGCCCCCTCGGTCGAACGCGGCGCGGTGGACCGCGCCGACGTGGCGGCGGTGCTGGCCGAGCTGCTGCACGAGGCGGGCACCGCCGGGCAGACGCTGGAGCTGGTCGCCGGCAACGCCTCCGTGGCGGAGGCCGTCGCGGCCGCGGCCGGCCGGGTCTGAACCTCCCCCGGACACGCCGAGGGGCCGGGTACCGCCGCAGCGCGGCGGTACCCGGCCCCTCGGGCCGTTCGGGCCCCTCGGCGTGCCGGGAGCCCTTCGGGATCGTTCGGGATCGTTCGGGATCAGAGGTCGAGGCCGGTGAGGACCAGGACCTTCTCCACGGTGTAGTCGTCCATCGCGTACTTGACGCCCTCGCGGCCGACGCCGGAGTCCTTGACCCCGCCGTACGGCATCTGGTCGGCGCGGTAGGACGGCGCGTCGCCGATGATCACACCGCCGACCTCCAGCTCCCGATGGGCGCGGAAGGCGGTCTGCAGGTCACGGGTGAAGACACCGACCTGCAGGCCGAAGGCGGAGTCGTTGACGGCGGCGAAGGCCTCGTCGGTGCCGTCCACCCGGTGCAGCGACAGCACCGGGCCGAACACCTCGGCCTTGGCCAGGATCGCGTCGGCGGGCAGCTCGGCGAGCACGGTCGGGGCGAAGGTCGCGCCCTCACGGGTACCGCCGGTGAGCACCTTGGCGCCCTTGGCCACGGCATCGTCCACCCAGGACTCCACCCGCTTCGCGGCGTTCTCGTCGACCAGCGGGCCGACGTCGGTGGCGTCGTCGTTGGGGTCGCCGGTGACCTGCGCCTCGACCTTGGCCACCACCTTCTCCACCAGCGCGTCGTACACCGACGCGTCGGCGATCACCCGCTGCACCGAGATGCAGGACTGGCCGCCCTGGTAGTTGGCGAACATCGCGATCCGGGTGGCGGCCCAGTCGAGGTCGGCCTCGGAGGACCAGTCGGCGAGCACCACGGCCGCGGCGTTGCCGCCGAGCTCCAGGGTGGTGTGCTTGCGCGGCACCGAGTCCATGATCTGGTAGCCGACCTTGTCCGAACCGGTGAAGGAGATCACCGGCAGACGCGGGTCCTGCACCAGCGCGGGCATCCGGTCGTTCGGCACCGGCAGGACGCTCCAGGAGCCGGCCGGCAGGTCGGTCTCGGCCAGGATCTCGCCCAGCACCATCGCGGAGAGCGGGGTGGCCGGAGCCGGCTTGAGGATGATCGGGGCGCCGACAGCGATCGCCGGGGCGACCTTGTGGGCGACCAGGTTCAGCGGGAAGTTGAACGGGGCGATGCCCAGCACCACGCCGCGCGGGAACCGGCGCACCACCGCGAAACGGCCCACGCCGCCCGGGTCGGTGTCCAGCCGCATGGTCTCGCCGTTGGTCCGGCGGGACTCCTCGGCGGCCCAGCGGAAGACGGAGACGGCACGGCCGACCTCGCCGCGCGCCCACTTGATCGGCTTGCCGTTCTCGGCGGTGATCAGCTGGGCGATCTCCTCGGTGCGCTCGGCCAGGCGCTTGGCCACGTGGTCCAGCGCGGCGGCACGGACGTGCGCGGGGGTCGCGGCGAACACCGGCAGCGCGGCCACGGCGGCGTCCAGCGCCTCCTCGACCTGGGCCTCGGTGGGGACGCTGACCTTGCCGACCAGGCGGCCGTCCCAGCTGTTGTGCACCTCGAAGTCGGCGTCGCCGCTCGCCCGGCGGCCGGCCAGCCAGAAATCGTACGTGGTGGTCACCGTGGTACCGGCCCTCTCCTCGTCGTCCTCACGGCCCCACGGACGTGGAACCAGAACCGAGGGTAGGGGCGGCGGCGCGCCGACCGGGTTGGCCACGGAGTAGCGTTCGCCCTCGCGCTCACTCCATCCCGTCCAGCGGACGGGCCGGGTTCCGGTGCTCCGCCGCCCGGGTGGGCGGAGCAGCCGCCCGGCGGGCGTCGCCCGCTACTCGGCTGCTCCGCCACTGCTGCGCTGCTCGGCTACTGCTCCGCTGCTCCGCTGCTCCTCGCCTACTCTTCGCCGGAGCGAAGGGCCAGCCAGAGTTCCATCCGGACGTCGGTGTCGTCCAGCGAGCGGCCCAGCAACTCCTCGACCCGCCGCATCCGGTAGCGCAGCGTGTGCCGGTGCACGCCCAGGTCGGCGGCGGCAGCGTCCCACTGGCCGTGTCTGGAGAGCCAGGCGCGCAGCGACGCCACCAGGTCGCCGCGGGCGGTCCGGTCGTGGTCCCGCAGCGGGCGCAGCAGCCCCTCCGCGAACGCCGTCACCGCGTCCTCGCCCAGCAGCGGCAGCAGCGAGCCGGCGCCCACCTCCTCGTGGTCCACCGCACGGCGGCCGCCGCGCAGCGCCACCGCGAGCGCCCGCTCGGCCTGCGCGTTCGCGGTGCCCGCCTCCTCCAGCGCGGCCGGCGCCGAGACCCCCAGCGACAGGCCCTCGTGCTCCTCCACCGCCCCCAGGCAGGCCCGGTGCACGGCACCGTTGTCCAGCGCCAGCACCATCAGCCGGGGCCCGTGCGTGCCGCCCTCCTCGCGCGCCACCAGCAGCTTCTCCCCCACCCGGGCGCCGGCCTGCTCGGCCCGGTCGCCCAGCTCGCCGAGCGCCTCCGTGGCGTCCACTCCCTGGCCGGCACCGGCCACCATGACCCGGACCGTCCCCTCCGGCAGACCGCCGAAGAGCCCGGCCGCCACCTGCCGGGCGGTCGCCACCTCGCCCGCCAGCACCATCCGCAGCAGCGCCGCGCCCATCCGCTCCTCCGCCTGGCGCAGCTCGCGCGAGCGCTCCAGGGTGAGGGTCAGCAGCGCCACCGCCGCGTTCAGCACGTACCGCTCGGTCGGGGTGATCCGGTCCTCGGTGCCGACCGCGAGGAAGCCCCGGGCCCGGCGGTCCGCCCCCAGCGACTGGACCACCACGTAGTCCTCGTCCGCGGTGTCTATCCCCGGCGAACGCCCCTGCAGCGCGGCGCTCGACGGCGCCGGGCGCCGGCGCAGCCGGTCCACCTCGGCCGCCAGCCGGCCGGCCCGGCGAGCCGCCCAGTCCGGGGCCACCACCGAGAGCGCGCCCGAGCCGTCGTACAGCGCCGCCCAGCCGCCCAGCCGCGCCGCCAGCCGGCGCACCACGGCCGTGGTGCCGTCCTTGCCGAGCGCCGCCCGGGTCAGCTCCTCCTGCGCCTCGAAGCTGGTGGTGACCGCCTCGTACTGCTCGGCGGCCAGGGCCGCCGAGACGACCTTGCTGATCGCGATGAACGGCGTCGGCTCCGGCACCCGCAGCAGCGGCAGCCCGCGCTGGGCGGCCGCGTCCACCAGGGGCTGCGGCACCTCGGTGTGCGACAGGCCGACACCGAGGCCCAGCCCCACCACGCCCGCGTCGGCCAGCCGGTGCACGTACGCCTGCAACCCGGCCGCGGTGCGGCCCAGCTTGATCCCGGTGGTGAGCAGCAGCTCACCGCCTTCGAGGAAGGGCGTCGGGTCGTCCAGCTCACTGGTGTGCACCCAGCGGACCGGCCGCTCCAGGTGGTCCGCACCGGCGAGGACCGTCAGATGGAGCGAGGTGTTGCGGACGACGGAGGCGAGTGTGGGAGGCATGGCACCTTCGGGGGACGACCTGACCGCGCCGTTGCGGCCGGGCGAGGAGAGGGCTGGGGAGTCTGGTGGGGGTCTCTCCCCTCATTATGGACGCTCCGGACAACCGGCACTGCCGAATCCACCTCGGAGGCGAGCTTCAGCCCCGTAGGTCCACCAGCAGCGGCGGCACCTGCTCGCCCGAGACCGCCGTCAGCGAGATCACCGCATGGCCCGCCGGCAACGCGTGCGCCAGGTCCGACGGCGACCAGCGCAGCCGCTCCACGTCCCGGGTGGTCACCGACTCGGTCTGCGCCGTCGTCCCCGACAGCGCCTTGCGCCCCAGCCGCCCGGCCCGGCGGACCAGCCCGCCCGAGGTGTCCGGCGCGTGCGTCACCGCCGTCTCCCGGACCAGGTGCGTGCCCCAGGCCTCGGAGAACATCCGGCCGTCCCACGGCGCGATCCCCGGGAACACCATCCGGCAGCCGACCGCCCCGAACAGCGGCGCCCGCAGCGCCTCGGGCAGATCGACCAGGGTCCGCAGCAACAGCACGGCGCCCGCGTTGGCCGCGCGCAGCCGCTGCAGCCCCCGGACGATGTGCGCGTCCAACGCCGTCGACGCGTCGTCCACCACCAGGCCGGCGAAGAGCGAACGGTCCTCCCGGGCCGCCGCGGCCTGCACGAACTGACCCACCAGCAGCCGCGACAGCATCCGCGCCGCCTCCGGGTGGCTGCGCTCGGGCAGCTTCACCCGCACCCGCAGCGGGTGGTCCAGCACCCGCATCGCGAACGGCGGCCGACCGGTACCGTCGGTCGCGAACGCCCCCTCGAAGGCCGGCCGGTCCAGCAGGGCCAGCCGGTCCGCCAGCAGCGCCCCCGGGTCGTCCGCCCGGCCGCGCTGGCGCTCCCGGTACTCCAGGTCCCGCTCGTACGCCGCCAGCCGGCCCGCCGCGCGCAGCGCCTTCACCAGCGCCTCCAAGGCCTCCGGCTCGCCACCGAGCAGCGCCCGCAGCTCACGCACCGCCGGGTAGCGGCCGAACCCGGCTCGGAACGGGCCGACCACCTGCTGCAGCGCCGTCCGGGCGGTCTCCGCCCGGGCCGTCAGCTCGTCCGGCAGCAGCGCCTCGGCCAGCCGGGCGGCCGCCTCGTCCGGATCCTGCACCGCCCCGTAGAGGTCCAGCCCGTACGCCGAGCCCCGGTCCCCCGGCGCGATCACCACGTCGTACCAGGCGTCCGGCCCCAGCTCCGCGTCGGCCGCGCCGATCACCACCGCGCACGCCGTACCGGCCAGCGCCTGGAGGCAGAGCGCCTCGGCGACCGGCCGGGCCAGCCGCGCGGTCTTCCCGGTGCCCGCCGGGCCGACCGCCAGCAACGAGGTGCCCAGCAGCGACGGATCCAGCGCGAAACCGGCCGCCCGGTGCGTCAACGGGTTCTTCGGCACGTCCTGCGCCGTGCCCAGCCGCACCTGGCCCAGCAGCAGATCGTGCTGCTCCTCCCGCCCGGCCAGCTCGCGCGCCTCGGAGGGGTGGGCGAACGCCGCCGCGCCCCGGGCGGCCACCTGCTCGACGAAGGCCGGCACGAACACCGGGTCGGCCTGGGCCGACTCCCAGGCCCGCTGGATCCGCACGTAGTCGACGTCCCCGACGGGCTCGCCGTCCAGCCGGCCCGCCGCCGCGGCCGCCCCGCCGAGCCGCAGCGCCGCCCACGGGTCACGCGCCCACTCGGCCTGCGCCGCCACACCCTCCTCGGCGGGCTCCTCCGTGGTCACCGTGCGCGCCATCAACGGCGCCACGTACCGCCGCCACACCTCCGGCCAGCGGCCCATCCGGCCGAACACCTTGATCACGACAGCGAGCACGAGCACGTTGACCGAAAGGCCCACGACGGTGACCGCCGTCCCCGACGGGTGCTCCACCCACACGGTCAGGACGATCAGACGAAGCACCAGCTGCGTGCCGTAGAGGAACGCCAGCCACCCCACCACCGCGTTCAGCCCCGCTCTCAGCAGCAGGGGCCAGGTCGGGACCTTGGCGTCGTCCGCCCGGTGGGGGTCGACCTGGTCGTAGCCCTGCCGGTAGACGCCGGGGGCGGCGTCGGGGCGGGGGGCGGCGACCCAGGCGGCGAGGTCGAAGGGCGGGGGTGCCGCGGGGCGGCCGGGACGTTGGTGCGGCATGGGTGTCGCAGGTGCGGCGGCGGTCCGCTCGCCGTGGCCCCGTGCCCCGTCCAGTCCCATGTACGGCCCCGCTCCCTCGCCCGCCCGGCCCGACCACCGTCGGTCCCGCCATACCCATGCCGCCGCACCGGCGACACGCCCGCGCTCAATGTAGTGGAGCGTGGGCTGCCGGTAGTCGCACTCCCTGCGCTGGCCGCCCCGGACAAGTCGGACGGCCCAGTGCTACCGAGTGGCGCATGCCCGGCCGGGGAGGGCCGCCGTAGCCTGCGAAGCACCGAGCCGAGAAGTCTGGAGAAACCCATGAGCGCCGCAACGCCGCTCCCGCAGGAGCGCCGCCTGGTCACCGCGATCCCCGGTCCGAAGTCGCAGGAGCTGCAGGCCCGCAAGCTGGGTGCGGTGGCGGCCGGCGTCGGCACCACCCTGCCGGTGTACGTGTCCCGTGCCAACGGCGGCGTGCTGGAGGACGTGGACGGCAACTCGCTGATCGACTTCGGCTCCGGCATCGCCGTGACCAACGTCGGCAACAGCGCCGAGGCCGTGGTGGCCAAGGCGACCGAGCAGCTGGCCGCCTTCACCCACACCTGCTTCATGGTGACCCCGTACGAGGGCTACGTGGCCGTGGCCGAGCAGCTGAACGAGCTGACCCCGGGCGACCACGACAAGCGCACCGCGCTGTTCAACTCGGGCGCCGAGGCGGTCGAGAACGCGGTGAAGATCGCCCGCGCCTACACCAAGCGCACCGCCGTCGTGGTGTTCGACCACGGGTACCACGGCCGCACCAACCTCACGATGGGCCTGACGGCGAAGAACATGCCGTACAAGCAGGGCTTCGGTCCGTTCGCGCCGGAGATCTACCGGGTGCCGGTGGCCTACCCGTACCGCTGGCTGACCGGCGCGGAGAACTGCGCCGCCGAGGCCGCCGCCCAGGCGATCGACATCATCAACAAGCAGATCGGCGCCGAGAACGTCGCCGCGATCATCATCGAGCCCATCCAGGGCGAGGGCGGCTTCATCGAGCCGGCCAAGGGCTTCATGCCGGCGATCGTGGAGTACGCCAAGGCCAACGGCATCGTCTTCGTGGCCGACGAGATCCAGACCGGCTTCTGCCGCACCGGCCAGTGGTTCGCCTGTGACGACGAGGGCATCGTCCCGGACCTGATCACCACCGCGAAGGGCATCGCCGGCGGTCTGCCGCTGGCCGCGGTGACCGGTCGCGCCGAGATCATGGACGCCGCGCACGCCGGCGGCCTGGGCGGCACCTACGGTGGCAACCCGGTGGCCTGCGCGGCCGCGCTGGGTGCCATCGAGACCATGAAGGAGCAGGACCTCAACGGCAAGGCGCAGCGGATCGGCGAGATCATGCTCGGCCGTCTGCGGGCCCTGCAGGAGAAGTTCGCCCACCACGACTCGGTGCGGATCGGCGAGGTCCGCGGCCGCGGCGCGATGATCGCCGTGGAGCTGGTGAAGCCGGGTGGCAAGGAGCCGAACGCGGAGGCCACCGCGGCCATCGCCAAGGCGTGCCACGCCGAGGGCCTGGTGGTCCTGACCGCCGGCACCTACGGCAACGTGCTGCGCTTCCTGCCGCCGCTGGTCATGCCGGAGCACCTGCTGAACGAGGGCCTGGACATCCTGGAGAACGCCTTCGCCACCGTCTGAGCGGCGGCGCCCCCACCGGGCCGCCCGTGACCGGGTGACACCGACCCGCCGGAGGGATTCCGGACAGCATCGAACGGCCCGTGCGGACACCTCGTCCGCACGGGCCGTTCGGTCGCTACGGGCGGTTTCGTCCGGGTGTGCGGGGCGGGCCGCCGCACCGCCCACCAGGGGTGAAGATGCTGTGCTGAATCGCTGAAGCTCCTCAGTGCGCCGTAGCCGTTGACGTAGTGTCATGACAGATGGACAGCGAGCCCCAGCCATTGGCGGACCCGTCCGCGGCGCCGCCCCCACCGGCGGATCCGCAGGTCGCCCGCGAGGACAACCAGGCCGACCCGCAAGGGCCGGCGCACACCGAAGGCCGATCGACCGACCGTCCGACCCATACCCCCCGGGGCGCGCGGAACGGCGATCATCAGAGCCGCCCCGGAGCTCTCCCCCCTGCTCCGGGGCGGCCACTTCGCGTTCCGGAGCGCCTGGCGGGCCCGGCCGGATCGGCGGCCCTGCCGATGGCGCTGGCCACCGTGCTGGTGCTGATCTCCTGGCAAGTGGCCGTCGACGGGCCGCTGCTCGGACTGGACCGCTGGGTCCGGCACGGCGTCCGGGAGACCCGGCACGACCTCCACAGCACGCTGCTCAACCATCTCGGCGAAGCCCTGTCGGACCTCGGAAGCTCCGTCCCGGCGATCCCGGTCCTGCTGGCCGCCGGGGCATCGGCGGCCTGGCGGTCCCGCCGGGCCGGGGCGGCGCGCCCGTGGCTGCCGGCGCTGATCGCGGTGCTGACAGCCGGGCTGATCCCACTGCTGGTCATCCCGGCGAAGGCCGCGCTCGCCCGGCCGGGGCCGTTCGGGATGCCCCTGGCGCCGGACCAGTGGGGCTGGTACCCGTCCGGCCACACGGCGACCGCGACCCTCTCCTACGGGGTGGCCGCGTTCCTGCTGGCCCGCACCGCCGGCGCCCGCGCCCGCCGCCGCCTGTACGCGGCCGCCGCCCTGCTCGCGGCCGGCGTCGGCCTCGGGCTGGTGTGGAGCGACTACCACTGGCTGCTGGACGTGGTGGCCGGCTGGTGCCTCGGCGGGCTGGTGCTCCGGGCGCTCGCCGGGCTGCCACCGGCCCGGAACGGCCGCGACTCCCGGCGCCACCCCTAGATGATCGATTCCGAGGGATCGCCTGCGCGTATGGGAGGGAGTGCACCGTCACTGTGTGAAGACAGAGTTGGACTCCCTCGCGGCCGCGCTCTATGTGATGACCGACGACCTGCTGAAGGATTCACCGCAGTTCAGGCATGCCCCGAGAAGGCAATTCCCGGCCACTCCAGGCGACCGGGACAGTGAGTTTTCGGCGACACACGGAGTTCGGGGTGCACCAGGCCAGCTGGGCAGGTCCCCTCGGCTCACGGTCGGCGGCCGTCCTCGCTCCCCATGCCGCAACTAATGAACAGTCAGACCGCGTTGGTGGGGGTCGGCCGGGCGACCTGGAGGCGGTAGTCCACGGAGGTGGAGAAGGTGCCTGACTCGCCCCGCAGGCTCAGCGCGTGGCTGCCGGGGGCGAGGGGGCCCAGCCGGACCCAGAGGCCGCAGGACCAGGTGTTGAGGAGGCCCGCCGTGGTGGTGAACGGGTTGCCCTTCCGCGGGTTCATCCGGATCGGGGTGGAACCGAGCTCCTCGGGGGTCAGGGAGCGTCCGTCCAGGGTGGCGCTTCCCTTGGCGGCGTTCATGAACTCCAGGCAGTCCGCGGACTCGCCGAACAGGTTCACCAGCGGGAAAACGACCGGCACCCCGACGGGGACGGTGCAGGTGCGGGTGGCCGTCCTGATCGAGGACCGTCAGCTAGCCCTCGGCGGGCTCGGCGGGCGCGTCGTTGCGCTGGACGAGGCCGGGCTCGCCGTTGTCGCGCTGCCAGCTGACGACCAGCTCGTCGCGGGCGCCGAAGCGGACCAGGTGACGGCCGACCACGTCCTCCAGGCCCGGCAGGTTCTCGGTCTCGCCCTCGACGGTGAGCAGCAGGGCGTCGGGGGCGGCCTCCAGCGTGGCGGTGCCGCGACCGAAGGTCAGGGTGCCGCGACCGGTCTCCTCCGACCAGTCGGCTTCGATCTTGCGCCCCATGTGGGCGGCGAGCTGCTTGGCGTAGCGGGCGGACCGGTCGGTGGCGACGCGGGCTTCGGAACGGGGCACGGGCCCTCCAGAATCACGGGAGGGAACTTAGGTTGCCCTCACTCGGAACCAAGCTAACCCAGATAGTGAGCCAGACTCAACAACTTTACGGAGCCCTCGGCGGCGGCGCGTCCTGCCCTGCTCCCGCCCCCGGACCGGCCGATACCCTTGGTCGACACCTGCCGAGGAGAGCCCCCATGACCACCACGCCGACCGACGACGCGGGGAGCTCCTCCACCGGCCCCGGCACCGCCCGGGACGGCGCCGCGGCCCCGGACCTCACCGTCGCGCCGGACGGCACCGCAGTGCAGGACACCGCGGCCCAGGACACCGCGGCCCAGGACACGACCGCCGAGCTCGCCGACGCGATGACCAGAGCGATCAAGCGGATCCGCCGCCTCACCAGCGAGCGCCTGGAGCCCTTCGGCATCACCCCCGGTCAGGGCCGCGCCCTGCGCACCCTCGCGCACGCCCCGGGCTGCGAGCTGCCGGACCGCGCCATGCGCCTGGGCGACCTGGCGGAGCGGCTGCACATCGCCCCCCGCTCGGCCACCACCGTGGTGGACGCGCTGGAGGAGGCGGGGCTGGTCGAGCGCACCCCGGACCCGGCCGACCGGCGCGCCGTCCGGATCGTGCTGACGACGGCCGGCCGGTCGGCGGTGGAGCGGATCGGGCAGGTCCGGCACGAGGTGGCGCAGGAGTACTTCGGCCCGATCAACCCGGCCGACCAGGACGCCCTGCTGCGAGCGCTGCGCTCCGCCGAGAGCGCGTACGCGGCCACCATGCCGCCGCGCCGGACAGCGCCCCCGGGCGCAGCGCGGTGATCCCGATCCCGGCGATCACCAGCAGCGCCGCGCAGCCGGCCACCGGGCCGATCCGCTCACCGAGCAGCAGCCAGGCGGAGGACATCCCGAACACCGGGACCAGCAGCGAGTAGGGCGCGACCGTGGTGGCGTCGTAGCTGCGCAGCAGGAAGCTCCAGGCGACGAAGCCGAACAGGGTGGAGACCAGTCCGACGTACCCGATCGCGCCCAGTCCGGCCGGGGTGAGGTCGCGCAGTGCCCGCAGGTCGGCGGCCGGGCCCTCGACCAGCAGCGAGAGCCCGAGCAGCGGCAGCGGCGGGACGGCGCTGACCCAGACCATCCAGCGCAGCGCGTCGCGCGGGGCGGCCTTGCGGGTCAGCACGTTGGACAGCCCCCAGGCGACGGCGGCGAGGACGACCAGGACGAAGGCCCCGACCGGGCCGCCGACGCCGTGGTCGACGGCGCTCAGTCCGATGCCGGCGAGCGCGATCCCGAGGCCGGCCAGGCGCTGCGGGCCGGGCCGCTCGCCCAGCAGGACGGCGGCGAACAGTGCGGTGAAGGCCGCCTGGCCCTGCAGGACCAGCGAGGAGAGCCCGGCCGGCATCCCGGCGTGCATGCCGAGGAAGAGCAGTCCGAACTTGACCACCCCGAGCACCAGGCCGACCCCGAGGACCCACCGCCACGCCACGCGGGGCGGGCCGACGAAGAAGACCGCCGGGACGGCGACCACCGCGAAGCGCAGGGCGCAGAAGAGCAGCGGCGGGAAGTTCTCCAGGCCGACGTGGATCAGGACGAAGTTGAGGCCCCAGACGGCGGCGACCAGGACGGCCAGCGCGATGTGACGCGGTCTCATGCTGCCGCCGGGGGCGGCCGGTGTTGCGGTCATGGGTCGAGGATGGCCGCCACCGACCGTGTAGCACCAGCGATGAATTCTGAAGGGCGGCCTTTAGCATTGCTGCATGATGGATCTGGGACGCCTGCGGGCGCTGCACGCGGTGGCCGTGCACGGTTCGGTGGGCGGGGCGGCGGCCTCGCTCGGCTTCACGCCGTCGGCGGTCTCGCAGCAGATCGCCAAACTGGAGCGCGAGACCCGGACGGTGCTGCTGGAGCGTCAGGGCCGGGGCGTGGTGCTGACCGACGCCGCCCGCGAGCTGGCCGTCACCGCGCAGGCGGTGCTGGGCCTGGTGGAACAGGCCCAGGTGCGGCTGGAGGAGCAGCGCGGCCGGGCGGTCGGGCGGCTCCTGGTGGCCGCCTTCGCCACCGGCGCTCGGGGACTGATGCCGGGCGCGCTCGCCGACCTGCGCGAGCGCTGCCCCGACCTGGACGTCCGGCTGCTGGAGAGCGACCCGTACCCGGCGGCCGAGCTGGTGGCCCGGGGCGAGGTGGACCTGGCGCTGGTCCAGGACTGGCCGACCGTGCCGCTGCCGGTGCAGGAGGGCCTGGTCCGGCTGGACTTCGGCCCGGATCCGGTGGACCTGCTGCTGCCCGCCGCGCACCCGCTGGCCGGGGAGGCCGTGGTCCCGGTGGAGCGGCTCCGCGGGCAGTGCTGGATCAGCGTGCCGCCGGGCAACATCTGCCACGACTGGCTGGTCCGCACGCTGCGCGAGGTCGGCGAGGAGCCCGACGTGCGCTACCAGGTCGGCGAGTTCGAGACCCAGATCGCGCTGATCGCGGCGGGTCTGGGGATGGGGCTGGTGCCGCGGCTCGGCCGGGGCGCCCTGCCGCCGGGGGTGGTCGCCCGGCCGGTCGTGCCGGAGCCGGCCCGGCGGGTGTTCGCGCTCTGGCGCGCCCAGGCCTCCCGGCGGCCGGCGATCACCGAGGCGCTGGCCGCGATGCGGGACCGGTGGGCCGCCCTGGCGGCGTGAGCGCGGGCCCGGCCCGGGTGAGGGTCCGCCGGGCCGGGTGTGCGGCCGCCCGGGCTGCCCGGCTCCGGCTGTTCAGCCGGCGAACCCGATCACCAGCCACATGAAGCCCACCCCGAGGATGGTGCAGAGCAGGGTGGCGCGCGAGGGGTGCGGGCTGTGCGCCTCGGGGAGGATGTCGGAGGTCGCCAGGTAGAGCAGGAAGCCCGCGAAGAACCCGAGGTAGAGGCCGAGCAGTTGCTCGGGGATGGTGAACAGCAGGGTGATCGCGGCGCCGGTCACCGGTGCCAGCGCGTCGGCCGCGAGCAGGGTCAGCGCCCGCCGGCGGTCGTTCCCGTACAGCCGGGTGATCGTGTAGGTGTTGAAGCCGTCGGCGAAGTCGTGGGCCACCACGGCGACGGCGACCACCGTCCCGACGGTGGTCCCGGCCTGGAAGGCCGCGCCGATCGCGAAGCCGTCCATCACGCTGTGGCCGACCAGGGCGAGCGCCGCGGTCAGCCCGATCCCCGGCGCGGACGTTCCCTCGGCGACCGCCGGTTGGGCGTGCGCATGGGTGTGGACGTGCTGGTGGCCGTGGGTGTGCGCGGCGTACTCGCCCTCGTGGCCGCGGTGGATGGCGACCGCCCGCTCGACGACGTGGATCGCCAGGAACCCGGCCGCGAACATCAGCAGCGCCTGCGGGACGCCGTGGATCTCCCCGGGCGCCTGGTGCAGCGCCTCCGGCAGCAGGTCGAAGGCCACCACCCCGAGCATCAGCCCGGCGGCGAACCCGAGCACCAGATGGCGCCGGTCACCGGTGCGCTGGGCGACGTAGCCACCGATGAGCGTCATCAGGAAAGCGCCGGCGGCGACCAGGATCGCGGTCATCCCACCTCCCCCGTACCGGAGACCGTACGCATCCCCTCGCCTCCCCCGTGTCCTGAGCGTCCCGAGCAACCCCCGGGCGTCCCGGGCGTCCCGTGCCCCGGTGGCTCGCCGGGGCCGACCGCCGAACGGTGCCGAACGCCCCGGGCCGGGAACGCCCCGGTGCCGGTGCCCCCCAGCCTCGCCCGGTGCCCGGGGCGCCGCCCGCCGGACGGTCCGTGAGGGTGAGCCGCGAGAGCACCCGGGCACCCGTCGGACTCGCGGCCCGGCCGGGCCCGTTCAGTGACCGGAGGCGAGCGGCAGCCCGAGGTGGGCGCGGGCGAGCTCCCGCACGCCGTCGCCGTCGACCAGATGGATGTGCTGGTGCCCGTCCTCGCCGGTGAGGTCGAGCGCCTCGTCGGTGAACCGGCCGGTGGTCAGCCGCAGACCGCGCTCGGCGGACTCCTCGCGGACGGCCTCCGCCAAGGTCCTGATCTCCTCCTCGCCCACCGCCCCGGACCCGCGGGAGGCCCAGACCACCCAGCGCCCGGGCAGCGCGCTGCCCGCCGCCCCCTCCCCGGTGGCGACCAGGCCCGCCGGGCCGCGCAGTCGTACGCTCCACTGCTCCAGCCCGCCGCGGGTGAGCAGTTCGCGGACCAGGTGGGCGAACTCGTTCGCCGAGAGGTCCGGCGCGGACGGCACGGTGGCGCCCGCCAGGGCGGCCGGTTCGACGCCCGCCCTGGCGTAGGGGTCCGGGGTCACGGCGGCGCCGAGCTGGCGCAGCCGGACCAGTGCCTCGTCCTGTTCGGCGTCCGCGTAGACGCCCTCGCCGTCGTGGTCCTCGTAGGGGGCGGCCGCCGGCAGCAGCCTGGTCCGGGCGAGGGCGTCGCGGTCGGCGTCCACACTCACCAGGCAGAGCGGCTCCGCTCCGGCGGACTCGCGCAGCCAGCCGTTCAGCACCACCCCGGCCAGTATCTCGTCGGTGTCGACGGCATCGGCGGCCTGCAGCGCGCGCAGGGCCAGCCGGGCGACCAGCCGCAGGTAGTCGGTGGCCCGGTCGGCCGGCGGGCGCGGCACCGGGAGTATCTCGCCGTCCGGGGCGAGCCGGTACCCGGTCAGCGACGGCACGAGGTCGAGGGACGGCAGGTCGAGGTCGAGCACGGCGGTGCGGGTGAGCGGGCGGAAGACCGCCCGGCAGGGCGCGGGTACGTCCTGGGTGGCCGTCTCGGCGGCCGCCAGCGCCCGCTCCAGCAGGGACTCGACCGCGGCCGGCTCGGCCAGCCGGTACGCCCGCCGGCACTCCTCCAGGGTCTCGTTGTACTCGCGGACCGCGCGGGCCCTGGCCTGCTCGGCCTGCTCGTGGACCCGCCGCGACTCATCCTCGGCCGGGCGGTCGGCCCCGGCCCGCCGGGTGCGCCACTCCCGGAGGGCACGCTGGTGGGTGAGCCGGGCCTGGGCCAGCTCGCGCTGGAAGCCGGAGTCCAGCAGTCGCCGGGTCGGCGGCTCGTCGGGGTCGGCCCCGGCCGGCCGCTCGGGCGCGTAGTCCGCCCAGCGCGGTTCGGCGTCGGCCTCGCCGCCGCCCGGGCCGGTGGCCGGGTAGGGCCTCGGCTCGTAGTGGCGGAGCTGGCTCTCGAAGTCCATTGCCGAGACGGGCAGCGCGGCCCGCCGCAGGAGGTCCGCGAGCCGCTCGTGCTCGGCCCGGACGGTGACGGACCGGTGGTGGGTCAGCGCGGCGGCCCGGGTGTGCACGGCGACCGCCTCGTCCGCGCCCTCCGGGCCGGTCAGGCCGCCATGACCGTCGGCCGCCCGGTCGGCCGGGCCCCGGCGCCCCGGCGGGCCCCCCGGGCCCGGCGGCCCAGCCGGCCCCGCGGGGCCGGCCGCTCCGGGCGGTGCGGGCCGCCCCGCGCGGGAGG
>NZ_JBEXYD010000043.1:0-65267 GCF_040630735.1 Kitasatospora sp. NPDC005748 | reverse complement strand
CGGCCCCCCCCGCGCCGCCCGGCGGCGCCGGGCCACCCCACCCCCCCCCCCCGGCCTCCCCAGCGCCTGTTTCCCCGGTCCTCACCGGGCCCGCGTACACCGGGCCCGCGTACACCGGGCCTGCGCGCTCCGGGGCCCGCGCGGCCCGGCGGCGGGCTCGCCGCCCGCTCGCAGGCGCCGGGCCCGGTGCGCGGAAACGTGAGCGTGGAGCCGGTGCTGTCGCGGCTCTCGCACCGGCAGTCAGCAGTCCGGTCCCGGTGACCACCGGCGGTCTGTAGGCCCGCAGGCGGCCCCGCGGACCCGCGGATCAGTCGTGATCGTCGTGCGGGTATCGCAGGCCGATCAGTTGCCTCACAGCGTCCAGCGTACGGAGAACCGCGAGTGTGCCGTCCAGGGGCACCAGCGGCGACTCGCTCTGCCCGGCCAGCAGGCAGCGCATCACCTCGGCGGCCTCCAGCCCGTAGCCATTGCCGATGACGGGCGGAGCGGGAAAGTGCACCGGCTCGCCGACCTCGCGATGGAGGACGATCCCGGGCGGGTTGAACAGGTTCGCCGGGATATCGATGCGTCCACGTGTGCCGTAGACGACGGCCGCCTGGCTCAAGGTCGCGGCGAAGGAACAGGTCAGCGATGCGGTGGCCCCACCGGGGTGGCCGAGCAGAATGCTCGTGTGCTCGTCCACGCCTTCCGGCGTCAGCTGGGCCCGCGCGTGGACGCGGTCCGGGCTGCCGAGCAGGAACTGCGCCAGCGCGACGGGGTAGACGCCGACATCGAGCAGGGCGCCGCCGCCCGCCGCAACGTCGCGAAGCCGATGCCCTCGGTCGACCTCGGCCCGCCAACCGAGTTCGGCGTGCAGGGATCGGACCTCACCGATCGCACCGTCGGCGAGCAGCTCGGCCGCCTTGCGCAGGGCGGGGTTCAGGAGCATCCACATGGCTTCCATCAGGAACGTCCCGCGCTCGCGGGCGAGGGTGATCAGCCCCCGCGCCTGCACGCTGTTCACGGTGAGAGGCTTCTCGCAGAGCACGGGCCGCCCGGCGTCCAGCAGCATCTCGACGGCCTGGTGGTGGTAACCGTGCGGCGTGGCCACGTACACCACGTCCACGTCCGGATCGTCCGCCAGGTCCCGCCACGATCCGTGAGCTCGCGGGACCGCGTGCCGGGCGGCGAACGCGCGCGCCGTCCCCGCGTCGCGGGAGGCGACAGCCGCGACCACCGCGCCCGGAGTTCGGCGAAGATCCTCGGTGAACGCCGTGGCGATCCCCCCGGTGGCCAGGATGCCCCAGCGGATGGGACGTTCATGAGCCGAGTCCACAGACCACCTCTTGTCTAGACCAATGATGCGTCGCGGCAGTACGGTACGGGAGGCTCCACGGACCGGCAACCATCACCCGGACTTGCCGTTCAGTACTCGCAACCCGCGCACCGCCCCCCTCAGCTCCCCGCGGTCCACCCCGTGAGCCCGTCAGGCTGCTCCAGCGGCCCGGCGCCGGGCGGGCATCGGTGCGCAGGTCGGCGTCCGCCCGCTGCCGGTGGCGTGCTCGGGTGGTGTCGCGCGTGGGGCGCCGGGGCGGTTGCCGACCTGGTTCGGTGCGCCGGTCCGGGTGTCAGCCCACGGGGTGGTTCGCCCAGAGCGCCGGATCGTTCACGTTGTCCTTGGTCACCAGGGGCGCGGGGAGCTGGTCCTCCAGGCCGTTGGGCAGCTGGATGATGGTGGACTGGTGGTCGGTGGGACCGGTCTGGAAGGACTTGCCCTGGGCCGCGGCCCGGGCGTAGAAGAGGGCGTACTTGGCGTAGAGGTCGGCGGGCTGGGAGACGGTGGCGTCGATCTGGCCCTCCCGGATGGCGGCGAGCTCGGTCGGGATGCCGTCGTTGGAGACGATGGTGATGTGGCCGCTCTGGCCCGCGGGCTTGAGTAAGCCCTTCTGGCGCAGGACGTCGAGGGTGGGCTGGAGGAACACCCCGCCGGCCTGCATGTAGATGCCGTTCAGGTCGGGGTGGGTGGCCAGCGTGGACTGGAGCTTCGCGGCGGCGACATCACCCTTCCAGTCGGTCGGCAGCTCGATGACCTGGATCTTGGGGTAGTTCCGCTTCATGCAGGTGGCGAACGCCTCGGAACGGTCGTAGCCGTTGACCGAGTTGAGCGCGCCCTGGAGTTCGGCCACCTTGCCCTTGCCGCCGAGCTGCTTGCCGAGGAACTCGCAGGCCTTGGTGCCGTAGGCCTTGTTGTCGGTGCGCACCACCATGTAGACGTTGCCGTGTTCCGGCTCGGTGTCGACGCTGATCGCGTTGATGTTGGCGGCGAACAGCCCGGAGAGCGTGACATCGGTGGTCACGGTGTTCTGCGGCGCCATCACGATGGACTTGGGGCGGCGGCGCTGCAACGCCTGGATGTTGGCGGTGAACTTCGCCTCGTCGCCCTCGGAGTGGGTGAGCGGCAGGACGTCCAACTGCTGGGCGCCGATCTCCTGCTGGAGGTACTTCGCGTAAGCCTTCCAGAAGTCGGAGTCGGTGCGGGGGATGTCGATGCCGATCTGCTGGGCGGAGCCGCTCGGCCCGCCGGAGCTTCCGCAGGCGCCGAGGCACCCGGCGAGGAGCACGACGACGCCGCCCGTGCAGGCGGTCCGGGTGGTACGTGTCTTCATGTGGCGAAACGTCCTGGGTGGTAGGGGTCCGGCGGATCGGGGCGAGGCGCCGGGGGCCGGGGTCTCGGCACGTCGCTGTCAGGCGGTG
The DNA here is from genome assembly GCF_040630735.1 of Kitasatospora sp. NPDC005748. Taxonomy (NCBI): domain Bacteria; kingdom Bacillati; phylum Actinomycetota; class Actinomycetes; order Kitasatosporales; family Streptomycetaceae; genus Kitasatospora; species Kitasatospora sp. NPDC005748. The sequence continues at coordinate 62,534 of NZ_JBEXYD010000043.1, read as the reverse complement.
GTGCCGGGGCCCCGGAGGTCGGTGGTGGTTCCGGTGGCGAGCCAGTCCTCGACCGCCGCCACGTGCACGGTGCTGGCGCCGGCGGCGCGCAGGGCGTCGCGGTCGACCAGGGCCCGCCAGAGGGCCTCGTGCTCCAGGTGGGCCTGCTCGCGGGCGGGAGAGATCCGGGTGCCCGCGGGCGAGGACCGGGAGAGGGCGCCGCGCACGATCCGCAGCCGCTGGGTGTGGGTGGAGAGGATGCCGAGCAGGGCGGACAGCACCGGATTGCCGACGGCGTCGGCGATGACGCGGTGGAACTCGATGTCCAGCTCGACGAACTCCTCGATGCCGATGTCCGTGGCGCTCCGATCGAGGATCGCCCGGAGCGCCAACAGCTCGTCGTCGGTGAGCCGGCCGGCGGCGAGGGCGGTCACCTGGGGTTCGAGCAGCCGTCGGACCTGGAGGAGCTGCCGGGCGGTTCGGCCGTGGGAGACGTCGGCGGCGAAGGCCAGGGCTTCGAGGAGCAGGTGCGGCTCCAGCCCGGAGACGTAGGTGCCGTCGCCCTGTCGGGGGACCAGGATCCGCATCGCGGTGAGCGCTCGCACGGCCTCGCGCAGCGAGCTGCGGGACAGCCCGAGCTGGTCGGCCAGGTCGGCCTCGTTGGGCAGCCGGTCACCGGGCTGCAGGGCGCCGGAGACGATCATGCCCTTGATCTTCTCGATGGCCTCGTCCGTCACCCCGATGGTGATCGCCTCCTGGGTCCGGGTGTTCGCGCCTACGGGGGTCGGGCGAGGCCGCGGCGGCGAGGCCGGCCGGACCCGGTCCCGGCCGCGCCGCCGCGGCCCGCAGGCCGTACGACCCGTCACTCCTGCTTCTCGCCGGAGGCGAAGCGGGAGATGATCAGCGCGACGATGATGATCGCGCCGTTGAGGAACTGGTTCCACAGCGGCGGCACGCCCGCGAGGGTCATCACGTTGACCACGAGCTGGAGGGTCAGCACCCCGGTGAGCGCCCCGAACAGGGTGCCGCGCCCGCCGTTGAGGCTGACGCCGCCGATGACGGTGGCGGCGAAGACCTGGAAGATCCAGCCGTTGCCCTGGTCGGCGGAGATGGACCCGTAGTGTCCCGTGTAGAGGACGCCGGCGAAGGCGGCCACCAGGCCGCCGAGGACCAGCACCGTCCAGGTGATCCGGTCGACCCGGATGCCGGCGGCACGGGCGGCCTCGGGGTTGCCCCCGATCGCGTACAGCGCGCGGCCGTGGCGCAGCCAGGCGAGCGCGCACCCGCCGGCGAGGAAGAGCAGGGCGCAGATCCAGATCGCCGCCGGGACGCCGAACCAGCGGGCGCCGCCCAGGTAGGTGAACGAGCCGGGCAGGTTGACGATCGACTGGCCCTGGGAGACGGCGACCTGGAGCCCGCGGAGCAGGGTCAGCGCGCCCAGCGTGACGATGAAGCCGTTCAGGCGCAGCTTGAGGATCAGGAAGCCGTTGACCGCGCCGATGAGCGCGCCGACCGCCAGGCACAGCGGGACGGCCGTCCAGGAGGGGAACAGCCCCAGGCCGTTGAAGCGCGCGCCGTGGTCGGGCAGGACCAGCCAGACCGCGATGACCGGGGCCACACCGATCGTGGACTCCAGCGAGAGGTCCATCCGGCCGGCGATCAGGATCAGCGCCTCGGCCAGGACGAGCAGGCTCAGCTCGGTGGCCTGCTGACCGACGCCCAGGAGGTTGTCGGAGGTCAGGAAGGCCGGCGAGACGGCGAAGCCGATGACGCCCAGGACGAGCAGGACCGGCACCAGTGACAGGTCGCGGTAGCGGGCGAGGGTGAAGCGGCGGTCGGCGGGCGCGGTGACGGCACTCGCCGGGCGCGCGCGGACCTCAGTGGTGGGAGACATCGCGTTCCTTCGTGTCGGTCGGGCCGGCCAGGCCCTCCATGGCTGCGACCAGCTGTTCGTCGCTCCAGCCGTGTTCGAACTCGGCGACGACGCGGCCGTGGAACATGGCCAGGACCCGGTCGCAGACCCGCAGGTCGTCGAGTTCGTCGGACACGATCAGGGCGCTTCGCCCGGCGTCGGCGACCTGGCGGACGGTGCCGAGCAGGGATTCCTTGGACTTCACGTCGACGCCGTTGGTGGGCCGGACGGCGATGAGGACGTGCGGTTCGGTGGCCAGCGCCCGGGCGATGACCACCTTCTGCTGGTTGCCGCCGGACAGCGCGGACACGGGGGCGGCCGGTCCGGGCGTCTTGATGTCGAGTTCGTCGATCATCCGCCGGGCGAAGGCCCGGGTCCGCGAGGGCAGCACGGTGCCGAACGGGCCGAGCTGGTCGGTGACGGTCAGGGTGGCGTTCTCGGCGACGCTGCGCTGCGGAATGAGGCCCTGGAGGTGCCGGTCCTCGGGAACGAACCCGATGCCCGCGGCGAGGGCGGCGGGGACGCGCCCGGTGCGCACCGGGCGGCCGGCCACGGTGATGGTCCCGGTCTGGGGGCGGTGCAGGCCGGCCACGGTCTCGCCGAACCGGACGTTGCCGCTGGCGGCCGCGCCGGCCAGGCCCACGACCTCGCCGGCCCGCGCGGTCAGGGTCACGTCCTGGTAGGCGCCGGCCAGGCTCAGGCCGGTGACGGTCAGCAGCGGGGCGCGGTGGGTGCCCGCCCGGCCGGTCACCGCCCAGGACGGCTCGCCGCCCCGGGCGCTCTCCCCCGTCATCGCCTCCACCAACGCCTGCCGGTCGAGTTCGGCGACCGGCGCGGTGACGATGTGGCGCGCGTCGCGGTAGACCGTGACGGTGGAGCAGAGGTCGTAGACCTCCTGCAGATGGTGGGAGATGAACAGGAAGGCGACGCCCTGCTCCTGGAGCGAGCGCAGCTTGTCGAAGAGCAGCTCGATGCCGCGGGCGTCGAGCTTGGCGGTGGGCTCGTCCAGGATGATGAAGCGGGCACCGAAGGACAGCGCCCGGGCGATCTCGACGAACTGGCGCTGTTCGACGGTCAGGTCCTCGGCGCGAGCGGTCGGGTCGACGTCGACGCCGTACTCGGCCAGCAGCTCGGCGGCGCGCCGGCGCAGCCGCTTCCAGCCGATCGGCCGCAGCGCGCCTCCGTCGTCGGGGCCGTGCCGGTTCAGGAACAGGTTCTCGGCGACGCTCAGCGCGGGGATGACGGTGGAGCGCTGGTACACGCAGGCGACCCTGGAGCGCCAGGCAGCGGTGTCGCCGGGTGCCGGGGCGGGCTCGCCGCCGAACCGCAGGGTGCCGGTGTCCGGGCTCTGCAGGCCGGTGAGCACCGAGACGAGCGTGGACTTGCCCGCGCCGTTGCGGCCGACCAGGGCGTGCGACTCGCCGGGCGCGACCGAGATGCGGGCGTCGCTGAGGGCGACGGTGGCGCCGAAGCGCTTGCTGATCCCGTCGGCCTCGACGACGGGGCCCCGTCCGGGGCTGGGGTCCGCCATGGCGGGGTCCTTTCCGAGGGCTCCGGTGAACGGCGGCGGGTGGCCGCAGGCTCGGCCGGCACCGCCGTTCACCGGGGGCGGGGACTACTTGCCGACGTTGTTGCCCCAGAGGCTCTGGTCGTCGACGTTCTCCTTGGTGACCAGCGGGGCGGGGAGCTGGTCCTCCAGGCCGTTGGGCAGCTGGATGATGGTGGACTGGTGGTCGGTGGGACCGGGCTGGAAGGTCTTGCCCTCGGCCGAGGCCTGCGCGTAGTGCAGGGCGTACTTGGCGTAGAGGTCGGCCGGCTGGGAGACCGTCGCGTCGATGTCGCCCTTGCGGATCGCGTCGAACTCCTGCGGGATGCCGTCATTGGAGACGATCGCGATGTGACCGGGCTGGCCGACGGGCTTGAGCAGGCCCTTCTGCTGCAGCAGGGCCAGCGTCGGCTGCAGGAACACGCCGCCGGCCTGGAGGTAGACGCCGCCCAGGTCCGGATGGGCGGCCAGGGTGGACTGGAGCTTCGCGGAGGCGACGTCACCCTTCCAGTCGGTGGCCAGCTCGATGACCTCGATGCCGGGGAACTTCTCCTTCATGCAGGCGGCGAACGCCTCGGAGCGGTCGCGTCCGTTGATGGAGCTCAGGGCGCCCTGGAGTTCGGCGACCTTGCCCTTGCCGTCGAGCTGCTTGCCGAGGAACTCGCAGGCCTTGGTGCCGTACGCCTTGTTGTCGGCGCGCACCACCATGTAGACGTTCCCCTTGTCGGGGCGGGTGTCGACGCTGATCACCGGGATCTTCCGGGCGGACAGCTGTTCCAGGGTGGAGGCGATCGCACCGGTGTCCTGAGGTGCCATCACCACGGCCTTGGCGCCGGTGTTCTGGAACACCTGGACGTTGGCGACCAGCTTGGTGACGTCGTTCTGGGAGTTGCTCACCGGCAGGGTGTTCAGGCCCTGGGCGGAGGCGTCCTGCTTGACGTACTGCGCGTAGGAGTTCCAGAAGTCGGAGTCCGCGCGCGGCAGGTCGACGCCGATCGCCGGCTTGCCGCCGGCGGAGGAGTCCGAGGCGCTACCGCGGTTGCAGGCAGTGGCGAACCCCGCCAGGACGACGACGGCGGCGAGCGTGGCCGCGGTTCCGGAGGAGCGGAACTTCATGGTGCAGATCTCCTTGGCTGGGATTGGCCGGGTCCTCCACGGGGGTGAGGGGAACCGGCGCGGCGGGAGGGGTGCGAAGCCCGTCCCGGTGAGGCGAGGCGGGAGGGGAAGCCGGCCGCCTTCTCCGGCCCTGGTCCGGAAGGGGAGCCGGTTCCTGGTCGCGGCGATCGGGGCGGCAGACGACACCGGAGCGCGCGTCCCGTAGTCATGGGATGCCTTGTGATACGGAGGACCTTATGAGCCTGACAGCTGACTGACAAGAGGAAACCTCGGATGATTCACAACCGTGACATCCGAGTTTCCCGGATGTGTCACGACGCACCGTCATATCGGCTCTGAGCTGCGAGGTTTGCAAGCTTCTGACGGGACCTCACCCGGTGTCGCCAGGAAGACATCGGAGGACTTCTTGCGATATGCGAGGTCGCTCCGTATCGTCTTGGCATCACTGATTCATCCGATGTATCGGCCCGTGGAGAGCCACGGCCTCCGGAGTGACCTGGGAGAGACAGCATGAGGTTCCTGCGGATCGGGCCGGCGGGGAAAGAGGTTCCGGCGGTCCTGGGCGAGGACGGGCGGGTGTTCGCGCTCTCGGCCCTGACCGGTGACATCGACGGGGCGTTCCTCGCCTCGGGCGGGATCGACCGCGCCCGGGCGGCCCTGGCCGCCGGGGAGCTGACGCCCCTCGACCCGGCCGGCCTGCGGACCGGCGCCCCCGTCGCCCGCCCCGGCAAGGTCGTCTGCATCGGCCTCAACTACCGCGATCACGCCAAGGAGACCGGGGCGGCCGTCCCGGACCGTCCGGTGGTCTTCCTGAAGGACGCCTCCACCGTGGTCGGCCCCTACGACCGGGTGCTGATCCCCCGGGGCTCGACCAGGACCGACTGGGAGGTCGAACTCGCGGTCGTCATCGGCCGGGAGGCCCGTTACCTGGCGAGCCCGGCCGACGCGGCGGACCACATCGCCGGTTACGCGATCAGCAACGACGTCTCCGAGCGGGAGTTCCAACTCGACTACTCCGCCCAGTGGGACCTCGGGAAGTCCTGCGAGACGTTCAATCCACTGGGTCCGTGGCTGGTCACCCCGGACGAGGTCGGCGACGTGCGGGCGCTCGGCCTGCGCCTGGCCGTCAACGGCGAGGTGCGGCAGGACGGCGACACCAAGGACATGGTCTTCGACGTGCCCTACCTGGTCTGGTACCTGAGCCAGTACATGGTCCTGCGGCCCGGCGACGTCATCAACACCGGCACCCCGGCCGGCGTCGCGCTGGGCCTGCCCGGCACCCCCTACCTGCGCGCCGGCGACACGGTCGAACTCGGCATCGACGGCCTCGGCACGCAGCGCCAGACCTTCTCCCACGCGTGAAAGGCACCGAGTTGTCCGCAACCACAGCGCGGATCACCGCCGTCGACACCTACGACATCCGCTTCCCCACCTCGCGGGAACTCGACGGGTCCGACGCCATGAATCCCGACCCCGACTACTCCGCCGCCTACGTCGTCCTGCGCACCGGCGCGGACGGCCACGAGGGCCACGGCTTCGCCTTCACCATCGGGCGCGGCAACGACGTCCAGGTCGCCGCGATCGACGCGCTGCGCGAACACGTCGTCGGACGCCCCGTCACCGAGCTGTGCGCGGACCCCGGCTCGCTGTACCGCGACCTGATCGGTGACAGCCAACTGCGCTGGCTCGGCCCCGAGAAGGGCGTGATGCACATGGCCGTCGGCGCCGTCGTCAACGCCGTGTGGGACCTCGCCGCCAAGCGCGAGGGCAAGCCGCTGTGGCAGCTACTGGCCGACGCGGACCCGGCGTGGCTGGTCTCTCAGATCGACTTCCGCTACCTCACGGACGCGCTGACTCCCGACGAGGCGCTGGAACTCCTGCGCAACGGCAAGCGCGGCGCACCGGCGCGGGCCACCGAGCTGCTGCGCCGCGGCTACCCCGCCTACACCACCTCGCCCGGCTGGCTCGGCTACAGCGACGAGAAGCTCACCCGCCTCGCCAAGCAGGCGGTCGCCGACGGCTTCACCCAGATCAAACTGAAGGTCGGCGCCGACCTGGCGGACGACACCCGCCGCTGCCGCGCCGCCCGCGAGGCGGTCGGGCCGGACATCCGGATGGCGATCGACGCCAACCAGCGCTGGAACGTCGACGAGGCGATCGAATGGACCAACGCCCTGGGCGAGTTCGACCCGTACTGGATCGAGGAGCCCACCAGTCCGGACGACGTGCTCGGCCACGCCGCCATCCGGCGGGGGGTCCACCCGATCAAGGTCGCCACCGGTGAGCACGTGCAGAACCGGATCATCTTCAAGCAGCTGCTCCAGTCCGGCGCCATCGACGTCCTCCAGCTGGACTCCGCCCGGGTGGCCGGCGTCAACGAGAACCTCGCCATCCTGCTGCTCGCCGCCAAGTTCGGGGTCCCGGTCTGCCCGCACGCCGGCGGCGTCGGACTGTGCGAACTCGTCCAGCACCTGTCGATGTTCGACTACGTCGCGCTGTCCGGCACGGACGAGGACCGGGTCATCGAGTTCGTCGACCACCTCCACCAGCACTTCCTCGATCCGGTGGTGATCGAGAACGGTCGCTACCGGGCCCCCACCACGCCCGGGTTCTCCGCGACGATGCACCGGGCCACCATCGACACCTACACCTACCCGGGCGGCGCGTTCTGGGCCGCGGAAGCGTCGGAACCGTCGGAGCCGGCGGCGCAGGGGGGCCGGGCATGACCACCGACCTCAACGGGCTCACCGCCCTGGTCACCGGCGGAGCCTCCGGCATCGGCCTGGCCACCGCCCGACTGCTCGGCGAGCGCGGAGCGGACGTCGCCGTCCTGGACCTCGACCCGACCGACGCCCGCCCCCCGCTGCGCGGCTTCACCGCCGACGTCGCCGACGACCGCTCGGTGCGCTCGGCCGTCCAGGCGGCGGCCCGGGCGCTCGGCGGGATCGACATCCTGGTCAACAACGCAGGCGTCGGCGCGGTCGGGACGCTGGAGGACAACCCCGACGAGCAGTGGCACCGCGTCCTGGACGTCAACGTGCTCGGCATCGTCCGCACCACCCGCGCCGCCCTGCCCCACCTGCGCCGCTCGCTGCACGCCTCCGTGGTCAACACCTGCTCCATCGCCGCCACCGCCGGCCTTCCGCGGCGCGCGCTCTACTCGGCGAGCAAGGGCGCCGTCCTCTCGCTCACCCTCGCGATGGCCGCCGACCACGTCCGCGAGGGCATCCGGGTCAACTGCGTCAACCCCGGTACCGTCGACACCCCGTGGGTCGCGCGACTGCTGGGCGCCGCCGACGACCCGGCCGCCGAACGCCTCGCGCTGAACGGCCGTCAGCCGACCGGACGTCTGGTGGCCGCCGAGGAGGTGGCCGCCGCCATCGCCTACCTCGCCTCCCCGGCGGCCGCGAGCGTCACCGGCACGGCCCTGGCGGTCGACGGCGGCATGGCCGGCCTGCGGCTGCGACCGGAGCCCCGCCCGTGAAGCCGCGCCGCCGCCCCCTCGGCCGCACGCCGGTCCAGGTCACCGAGCTCGGCTTCGGCGCCGCCGGAATCGGCAACCTGTTCACCGCGGTCGGCGACGACCGCGCGGAACAGGCCGTCACCGCCGCCTGGGAGTGCGGCGTACGGTACTTCGACACCGCCCCGCACTACGGTCTGGGCCTGTCCGAGCGCCGGCTCGGCGCCGTGCTGCGCACCCTGCCCCGGGGCGAGTACACGCTGTCCACGAAGGTCGGCCGGCTGCTGGAGCCGACCCCCGCCGGTGGGGGCGACGACCTGGCCGACGGCTTCGCCGTCCCCGCCACCCACCGCCGCGTCTGGGACTTCAGCGCCGGCGGCGTGCGCCGTTCCATCGAGGACAGCCTCCGACGCCTCGGCCTGGACCGGATCGACGTCGCCTACCTGCACGACCCCGACGACCACGCCGAGCAGGCGCTCGCCGAGGCCTACCCCGAGCTGGAACGCCTGCGCGCCGAAGGCCTCCTCGGGGCGATCGGGGTCGGTATGAACCAGGCCGAGATGCTGGCCCGGTTCACCCGCGAGACGGACCTCGACGTCGTCCTGCTGGCCGGCCGCTACAGTCTGCTCGACCAGCGCGGACTGGCCGAACTGCTGCCGCTGGCCCACCGGCGCGGCGTCGGCGTCGTCGTCGGTGGCGTCTTCAACTCGGGCCTGCTCGCCGACCCGCGCCCCGGCGCGACCTTCGACTACACCGCGGCCCCCGCCGAGCTGCTCGCCCGCGCCACCGCGCTCAAGGCCGTCTGCGCGGAGCACGGCGTACCGCTGCGCGCCGCCGCCCTGCGGTTCCCGTTCGGGCACCCGGCCGTCGCGAGCGTGCTGGTCGGCACCCGCAGCGCCGAGGAGGTCCGGGACGCCGCCGCGCTGCTCGACCACCCGGTTCCGGCGGCGCTCTGGGCGGACCTCAAGGAGCGTGGTCTACTGCCGGCGGACGTCCCCACCCCGGCGCGGGAGAGCTGATGCGCATCGCCCTGTTCATCACCTGCTTCAACGACACCCTGTACCCCGGCACCGGCCGGGCCGTGCTGACCGTCCTCGAACGCCTCGGGCACACCGTCGAGTTCCCGCGGGACCAGACCTGCTGCGGGCAGCTGCACTTCAACACCGGCTACCGCCCCGAGGCCGTACCGCTGGTGGCCCGCTTCGCCCGGGCCTTCGCCGACTACGACGCCGTGGTCACCCCCTCCGCCTCCTGCGCCGGCATGGTCCGCGACCACCACCCCCTGCTGGCCCGGGAGTACGGGAACCCCGGCCTCCAGCGGCAGGTCGAGGACCTGGTGCCCCGGGTGCACGAGTTCACCGAGCTGCTCACCGACGTCCTGGGCGTCACGGACGTCGGGGCCCGCTTCCCGCACCGGGTCGCCTACCACCCCACCTGTCACTCGCTGCGCGGCCTCCGGCTCGGGGACCGCCCCTCGCGCCTGCTGCGCGAGGTCGAGGACCTCGACCTGGTCGACCTCCCCGCGGCCGACTCGTGCTGCGGCTTCGGCGGCACCTTCGCCGTCAAGAACGCCGACACCTCGGCAGCGATGCTCGCCGACAAGGGCGACGCGGTGCTCGACAGCGGGGCCGAGGTGCTGTGCGCCGCCGACAACTCCTGTCTGATGCACATCGGGGGCGGACTGTCCCGCCGGCGCGCCGCCGTGCGCACCATGCACCTGGCCGAGATCCTCGCCGCCACCGAAGGAGCCGCGCCGTGAGCGACCACCGTGACCGCGGCGTCGTCTGGCTGGGCGCCCCCTCCTTCCCCGACGCCGCCCGCGGGGCGCTGAAGGACACCCAACTGCGCGCCAACCTCAGGCGCGCCACCGCCACCATCCGCGACAAGCGGCTCGCGGTCGCCTCCGAACTCGACGACTGGGAGCAGCTGCGGGACGCCGGCGCCGCGATCAAGAGGCGCACCTCGCGGCACCTGGACCGCTACCTGGTGCAGTTGGAGGCATCCGTCACCGCGGCGGGCGGCATCGTGCACTGGGCCGCCGACGCGGCCGAGGCCAACCGCATCGTCACCGAACTGGTGCTCGCGACCGGCGAGCGCGAGGTGGTGAAGGTGAAGTCGATGGCCACCCAGGAGATCGGACTGAACGAACACCTGGCCGAAGCCGGCATCACCGCCTACGAGACCGACCTGGCCGAGCTGATCGTCCAACTCGGCGACGACCGGCCCTCGCACATCCTCGTCCCCGCGATCCACCGGAACCGCACCGAGATCCGCGACCTGTTCGCCGCCGAGATGCGCCACTGGGGGCGGCCCGCTCCCGAGGGCCTGACCGACGAACCGGCGGACCTCGCGGCGGCGGCCCGCCGCCATCTGCGGAGCAGGTTCCTCACCGCCAAGGTGGCCGTCTCGGGGGCCAACTTCGCCGTCGCCGACACCGGTACGGTCGTCGTCGTGGAGTCCGAGGGCAACGGCCGGATGTGCCTGACCCTCCCCGAGACGCTGATCACCGTCATGGGCCTCGAAAAGGTCGTCCCCACCTGGTCCGACCTGGAGGTCTTCCTGCAGCTGCTGCCGCGCTCCTCCACCGGCGAGCGGATGAACCCCTACACCTCCACCTGGACCGGCACCACCGACGGCGACGGCCCGCGGACCTTCCACCTGGTCCTGCTCGACAACGGCCGCACCGACACCCTCGCCGACCGGGTCGGACGGCAGGCCCTGGCGTGCATCCGCTGCTCCGCCTGCCTCAACGTCTGCCCGGTCTTCGAGCGCACCGGCGGCCACGCCTACGGCTCCGTCTACCCGGGCCCGATCGGTGCCGTCCTCACCCCCCAGCTCGTCGGCGTCGAGAACGCCGCGAGCCTGCCGTTCGCCTCCACCCTCTGCGGGGCCTGCTACGACGCCTGCCCCGTGAAGATCGACATCCCGGAGGTGCTCGTCCACCTGCGGGCCGAGGTCGTCGAGAGCGGGACAGGCGGTGCGGAGGCGCCGGCCATGAGGGCGGCCGCCGCCGTCCTCGACTCCCCACGACTGCTCGGCGCCGCCCAGAAGGCCGCCGCCCTCGGTGGCCGGGCCCTCGCCCGCGACGGCCGCATCGGCCGGCTGCCGGGCCCGCTGCGCGGCTGGTCCGACAGCCGCGACACCCCCGTGCCCCCGGCCGAGTCCTTCCGGACCTGGTGGCGCAAGAACCGGGAAGGCGAACGATGAGCAGCCGTGAAGCAGTCCTCGGCCGCATCCGGGCCGCCCTCGCCGACGTCCCCGCCGGCGAGGACCCGGACGATGTCCCGGTGCCCCGGGCCTACCGCCGCCGCCACACCGAACCGGGCGAGGACGTCGTCGCCCTGTTCGCCGAGCGGGTCGCCGACTACCGCGCCACCGTCACCCGCACCGACCGGGCGGGCCTGCCGGCCGCCATCGCCGCCGCCCTCACCGCCCGCGCCGCCGTCCGTCTGGCGCTACCCGACGGCTTCCCCGTCGAGCTGCTGCCGCCCGGCGACTGGCAGTGGCACCCGGAACCGCTGGACGTTCCCGAGCTGGACGCCCTGGACGGCGCCGTCACCCTCGCCGCCGCCGGCATCGCCGTCACCGGGACCGTCGTCCTGGACACCGGCCCCGGCCAGGGCCGCCGTGCGCTCACCCTGATCCCCGACTACCACCTGTGCGTCATCCGGGCCGGCCAGATCGCCGACGACGTCCCCGAGGCCCTCGCCCGCCTCGATCCGACGCTCCCGCTGACCTTCGTCTCGGGCCCGTCCGCCACCAGCGACATCGAACTCGACCGGGTCGAGGGCGTGCACGGCCCCCGCACCCTGCACGTCATCATCGTCGACCCCACCCGACCGGACCCGGAGCCGTCATGAGGATCGCCCTGCACACCCGCGTCCGCGCGGACCGGATCGAGGAGTACGAGGCCGCCCACCGCGCGGTGCCCGCCGAACTCACCGCCGCCATCCGCGCCGCCGGCGTCAACTCCTGGACCATCTGGCGCAGCGGCTGCGAGCTGTTCCACCTGCTCGAATGCGAGGACTACGCCCGGCTGCTCGGCGAACTGGAGCGCCTTCCGGTCAACGTCGCCTGGCAGGCGCGGATGGGCGAACTCCTCGACGTCGCGCACGACTACGGCGAGGGCGGTGCCGCGGCCGGGCTCCGGGCGGTGTGGGAGCTGTGACCGCCCCCGGGACCGTCGACGCGCACCACCACCTCTGGGACCTCGCGGCGAGGCCCCAGCCCTGGATCACCGGTGCGGCCCTCGCCCCGCTCGCCCGCTCCTTCCACGTCGAGGACCTGGCTCCGCGGGCCCGCGCCGCCGGTGTGAGCGCCACCGTCGTCGTCCAGACCGTCTGCGTCCCCGGGGAGACCTCCGAGCTGCTGGCCCTCGCCGCCGGCGGCGGCCTGGTCGCCGGCGTCGTCGGCTGGACCGACCTCACCGCCCCCGACGTCGCCGACGCGCTCGCCGCCCTGCGTGAAGGACCCGGCGGCGACCGACTGGTGGGCATCCGGCACCAGGTCCAGGAGGAGCCCGACCCGGGCTGGCTGCTGCGGCCCGACGTGCACCGCGGGCTCCGCGCGGTCGCCGGGGCGGGCCTCGCCTACGACCTGGTCGTCAGGCCTCACCAGCTGCCCGCCGCCACCGCCGCGGCCGCCCGGCTGCCCGGTCTGACGTTCGTCCTCGACCACCTGGGCAAGCCGCCGATCGCCACCGGGGCGCTCGAACCCTGGGCGGGGCACGTGCGCCGTCTGGCCGCCCTGCCCAACACCGTGTGCAAGCTGTCCGGCCTGGTCACCGAGGCCGCGCCCGGCCGCTGGGGGAGCGAGCACCTCGGGCCGTACGCCGACACCGTCCTCGACGCCTTCGGCCCGCGGCGGCTGCTCTTCGGTTCCGACTGGCCGGTGTGCACCCTTCGGGCCGGCTACTCCGACGTCGTGCGGACCGCCGAGCAGCTCGTGGCCGGGCTGAGCCCGGGCGAGCGGGACGCGGTGTTCCGGCGCAACGCGGTCCTGGTCTACGGCCTCGACGTACCCGTTCCCGGCGTCGCCGCCACCTGAACCGGGGCCCGCGCCGCCGCCCGTGACACCGGCCGCCCGTGACACCGGCCGCAGGTGGCGCCCTGCCGCGGCCGACGGGCCCCGGGCCGGGAGGGGCGGGGTGACTATGCTGTGACGATCAGGACCAGGGAGGCGACACCGTGCCCGTCACCGACGAGGCGATCGAGAAGATCAAGGCCATGATCGTCAGCGGTGAGCTGCGGCCGGGCGCGCGGCTGCCCAAGGAGGCCGACCTCGCCGAGCGGCTCGGCCTGTCACGCAACTCCCTGCGCGAGGCGGTCAAGGCGCTCTCGCTGATCAGGGTGTTGGACGTGCGCCAGGGCGACGGCACGTACGTGACCAGCCTTGAGCCGCACTTGCTGCTGGACGCGCTCGGCTTCGTCCTCGACTTCCACCAGGACGACACGGTGCTGGACTTCCTGGAGGTCCGCCGCATCCTGGAGCCCGCCGCCGCGGCCATGGCCGCCCGGGTGATGTCCGAGCAGGACATCACCGCCCTGGGCGAGGTGCTGGAAGGCCTGCGCGACGACTCGGCGCTGGAGGAGCTGATCGACAACGACGTCGAGTTCCACCGCCGGATCGCGGCAGGCTCGGGCAACTCCGTGCTCTGCTCGCTCATCGACGGGCTGTCCGGCCCGACCGCGCGGGCCCGGACCTGGCGCGGCCTCACCGAGGAGGGCGCCGTCGCCCGGACCCGCGAGCAGCACCGCGCCATCTTCGACGCCATCGCCGGCCGTCGCCCCGACGTCGCGCACGCCTGGGCCACGATCCACGTGGCCGGCGTCGAGCAGTGGCTACGCAACATCCTCGGCGCCCCCGGGTCCGCGCTCGGCTGACGGCCGCCCGGCCGCCGATCCTCCTGTCCGCCGATCCGCCGGCCGCCCCGCGCGGGTCCGTGCGACAGGCGTGTCCGTCCTGCGAACAGAGCCGTCCGCCACGGGCCTGTCACGGCTGCCGGCTGAGTGCCTGGCGTCGTTCCGCTCCCAGTGGTGAACGGATCGCCCTTGCGCGGGTTCCTCCGGATCGGGGTGGAGTCGAGCGGCTCGGGGATCAGGGCGCGTCCGTCGAGGGCGGCGCTGCCGGTGGCGCCGTTCATGAACCCATCCTGGCCGGCCGCTTGGCCTACCTGACGGCCAGCCCGACCGTCCAGCTCGGAGGGCGGTGCCGGTGACCGACCGGACCCTCACCGCGGACCAGCCGACGCCCGACCTCAAAGAGCAGGACACCAGGAGCAGCCGAGGGTAGGACCGACGGGGCGAGTGGGCGCTGCCGACCCGTACGGTCCTCGCCGCGGACTCCGGGGTGGAGGACCTACTGGTCGAGCACCTCACGGCCGAGCACCGGGCGCCGCACCACCGGATCGGCGACGAGCGAGTCCACGTCCTCCTGCACCCCCTCAAGCCGGAGGAGGCCGCCGTCGCCACGTGACGGGTCCCGCTGGTGCGGCACCGGGGGGAGGTAGGACGGGGCGCCCGTCCCGTCCTGCTGGAGCGAGACCGTCCGCGTAGGCGCGGGGATCGAGATGCCTTCCGTCCGGTACCGCTGGTGCAGGCGCTTGATGAACTCGTGCTTGATCCGGTACTGGTCGCTGAACTCGCCGACACCCAGGATCACCGTGAAGTTGATCCTTGAGTCCGCGAAGGTGTGGAAGCGCACGGCGGCCTCGTGGTCGGGCACGCCGCCGCTGATGTCAGCCATCACACTGTCGACGACGTCGAGGGTGACTCTCTCCACGTGCTCCAGGTCGCTGTCGTATCCGACCCCGACCTGGACCAGGATCGACAGCTTCTGCTCGGGCTGGGAGTAGTTCGTCATGTTCGTCCGCGCCAGACGGCCGTTGGGGATGATCACCAGGTTGTTCGACAGGTTGCGCACCACGCTGTTGCGCCAGTTGATGTCGACGACGTACCCCTCCTCCCCGCTGGTGAGCCGGATGTAGTCACCCGGCTGGACCGTCTTGGAAGCGAGGATGTGCACACCCGCGAAGAGGTTGGCGAGGGTGTCCTGCAACGCCAGCGCGACCGCGAGACCGCCCACGCCGAGGGCGGTGACCAGCGGGGCGATCGACACCCCGAGGGTCTCCAGCGCCACGAGGACGCCCATCGACAACACCACGATCCGGGTGATGTTGACGAAGATGGACGCGGATGCCGCGACACCCGTTCGGGAGGCGGCCACGGACTGCACCAGCCCGGCCACCACCCGGGCCGCGCTGAGCGTCGCGATGACGATGAACACGGCCATCAGCGACTGATCGACCAGTCCCCCGGTCCGCGCGGTGAGCGGAAGCGCCGAAGCGGCCACCGCGACCCCGGCGAGCACGGCTGCCCAGGGAACGATGGTGCGCAGCGCGTCGACGATGACGTCGTCACCGCTCCATTTGGTCCTGGTCGCGTGTTTGCCCAGCCATTTCATCAGGGCCCGCAGCAGGAGACCGGCCGTGCAGCCGGAGGCCAGCGTGATGCCGGCCACCACCCAGTCGTGCAGGACCAGGTCCCGGGTCACCGCGCCGCTTCCACAGCGTGGGGAGGGAGGGAACGGGCCGTAGCCGGCCGCTGTATGTGTTGTGTCGTCACCTTGTTGCCTGTCAGATTGTTCTGTTCATAGCCGCGTCGGAGCGGATGTACGCATTCCGAACGGACTGCCATCCTGCCCCATGGGCAGGCCGCCGCTACGAGCAGCCCGCCGTGCAGCCGGTCGACCGCACCCTGCCCGCCCGACGAACGGCCGACGATCACCAGAACCGAGCGCCGGTCGGGCCCGCGGGCTCCCCCGCGCCATGGGGAACGGTCGGCGGAAGGTCGCTACGCCGCCGCCAGCTCGAGCGCTCGGCCCGCCGGGGATGACCCGCCCGCCGCTCCGCGGCGGTGCTGCGCCCCCGGGGCGTGCGTGCCGGTGTGCGGCCGCCGCCGCGGAGCCATCCCCGCGGGCGCGGCGAGCAGCCGGCTGCTCATGGTGGTGTCTCCTGTGGTCAGTTCGCGTCCTCGGCAAGCACCAGGACCAACTCCTCCCGTCTGACGCCGACCTCCCGAGCCGCACGTCCGAGAGTCCGAGCCGGGGAAGGGGCGTCACCGATGGAGAGGTTCACCCGCAGCAGTTCCTCCACGCGCGCCGACCAGGTCGCGGCGGGCCCGCAGCAAGCTGTTGATCGCAGGCTCGACGGTGTTGCGCTTCGTCGTCACAGGTGGGAGACCAGCATCCATACGGCAATGGCGAGGAACGCGATCCCGACCACACGCTGCATCAGGTAACCCCTTCGCGTGGGCTCACCGGCATCAGGGTCCTTCACCCACCCCCGCTGGAGCCGCCGGTTCACCCCCCACAGGAGCTGTGGCCGCAGTGCCTGAAGAAGCCCCATCGCGAACACCGCGCACGCCACAATGATGAACATCCGTCCTCCTCGTCTGGCCACCGCGGGCGTTCCTCTCATCTGACACCCGCTCATCCAGCGGCTGCCCTCGGTGCCTCGCATGAAACAGGGTCTGCAACCCGCAGTGCGCCACCACCCGCCGGGCTGCTGATCGTGACGTTGACGCGCCGCCACGTCGACGACACGCAGCTGCTCTACTCCGAGTTCGCGGACTACGACCTCGGCCAGGCCGTCGCGCACCTGACCATCCAGGCCCAGGCCCTGGGACTGGCCGCCCGCCAGTTCAGGGCCTTCGACCCGGAGGGCCTGACCGAGGAACTGCGCCCGGACCCGGGATGGGCAATGGTCTCCATGATCGCGGTCGGCGGGGCCGCCGGCCACCGCCGGAGCCTCGCGCCCGGCAGCGCCGGCGATCTGCGTTCCGCCCCTTGGGCGTTGCCGCGGTAGCGCGGTGACCGGGGCGTCCCGGTCCGGACCGCTGGTGCGGAGGGCTTGGGGAGGTGTCCCGGTTCGTCGCGGAGCTGGTCGACGACGTGCCGGATCCGGGGCCGGGCACGCGGGAGGCCCGTCAGTTCGCGGTCCGCTCCCCGCCGGAACCGGTGAGGTCGGCCACCACCAGCCCGGCCGCCCGCACCGGGTCCCCGCCGGCGCGGGTGAGAAGCGGTGCCACGTCGTAGTCCGCGTCGGCCCCCTCCCGGTGGGTCGCTCGCAGGGTCAGTCGCATCCGGTGCACCGACTCGTAGCGCGGTGAGCTGAGCGCCGCGCCGATGCCGGGGCGCAGCCGCTCCAGCTCCGTCACGACCGTCCAGGCGTCGTCCTCCATCCGGGCCCGCCGCACCGGGTCGCAGGCCGCGACGGCCCGGTCGGTCTCGGGCGAGTCGGGCTCGCAGCCGGCCAGAGCCGGCAGGAGTGCGGGAACGCCCAGGATCTCCGCCGCGTCGAGGGTGAAGGAGTGGGACCAGCCGTCGCATTCCAGCAGTCCCGCGATCAGCGGGACGGCCCGGGGGTCGTGCCGTCTGGCGAGCCCACGCGCGCCCTCCTCCCGGACCTCGCCGCACTCGTCGGTGGCGCACCTCCACAGGGCGTCCCTGATGGCGGTCGTGTCCTGCTCCAGTTGAAATCCCAACGTGAAGGCCGCCCAGTTGCGGACGTCGGGGTCATGGTCCCGCATGAGCCGGATCAGCGCCTGGACATCTGGCCCGTCGGGCAGTCCGCTGTTGACGAAGGTGAATTCCGAGGCGACCAGACACCGCAGGTCGGCGTCCTCGTGCCGGGAGAGCCTGACCAGCACGGGAACGGCGCGCCGGTCCCGCGTCCGGCCCAGGCCGCAGGCGAGGGACGACAGCACGCGGGTCTCCGTCTCCGCCTCGGCCAGCGCCATCAACGCGGTCGCCGCCTCGCTCCGCACGGACTCGTGCGTGTCGGCCGCGTTTCCCAGCAGATCGCAGCCCACCTTCCGCTCCAGGGCATCGGCCGACCCCAGCAGCCCCGACCCGCAGCGCAACGCGGTCTCCCCGTTCTCCTCCTGCGCCGCCTCCAGGACCAGCGCCCAGTAAGCGTGCTCGTCGCGGTCGGCCTCCGAGTCCCGCGCCAATCGCGCCGCCGCCACCAACCGTCCCGCCGGCCCCACCACGTTGTCCATGTCCGCATTCTGGCCCGACGGCCCGGTGCCGGGCACCGGATTTCTTCACCGAAGGGTCTGTCAGGACCCACACCGCCACCCCGGCCGCCCGCTTCGGCAGGAGGCGCCGGCCGGCACACGGTGCGCCGGCCGGCGCGTGAGGGTTGTCACGGTCGGTGGATCGGTATCGGCGACGGGTGCGGCGGGCGGTGAGGAGGAGCGGGGTGCCGGCGGCGGTCGCCGTGTCGGTGACGCGCCCCGCGCCCACGTCCGCCTGCGTCACCCTGCTCCCCTTGGTTTCTACTCACCCTGGACGCGGGCGGGGCCGAGGTGCGGCGAGTGAGGGATCGGCAGGCGTGCCCTCCGGAAGCGAGGGCAGGCGGCCAACCGACATCACAGACCCGGCCCTCCCGTGGGCTCGCCGGCAGACGTCGGCACAGGGGTTGCCGGGCGAGTCCGGAGGGCGCCAGGGGTCAGGGGGCGGGGAGGTCGAGGGTGGCGAGGGCTCCGCCGTCGGGGGCGTTCGCGAAGGTCAGCCGGGCGTTGAGGACGACCGCCTGCCCGGTGGCGATGGTGAGGCCGAGGCCGTGCCCTTGGCCACGTTCGGCGGCCCCGGTGCGGAAGCGCTGCGGCCCGTCGGCGAGGAGGGCGTCGGGGAAGCCCGGTCCGTGATCGCGTACGGTGATCCGGCTGCCGGTGACGGTGACCTCGACGGGGGCGGTGCCGTGCCGGCGGGCGTTGGCGAGAAGGTTGGTGAGGATCCGCTCCACGCGGCGCGGGTCGGTGCGGACGGTGGCGGGCCTCGTCAGCCGGAGGCGGACATCGCCGTCGTCCCTCCCACTCACCTCGGCGACGAGATCGCCCAGGGGGACCTCGTCGAGTCGGGCGCTCTCGGCGCCGGCGTCGAGGCGGGAGACCTCCAGCAGGTCCTCGACCAGGGCGCGCAGGGCGCGGACCTGTGTGCGGACCAGGCCGGCGGCCTCGTCGTCCTCGGGCAGCAGACCGGCAGCCGTGACCAGGCCCATCAGCGGGGTACGCAGTTCGTGGGCGACGTCGGCGGTGAAGCGCTTCTCCGCGGCGAGCCGGCCCTGGAGTGCCCCGGCCATCTCGTCCACGGCCGTGGACATCTCGGTGATCTCGTCCCGGGCGCGGCCCCGGCGGCCGATCCGGGCGTCGAGGTCGCCGTCCGCGATCCGGCGGGCGGTCCGGGACCCGTGGCGCAGGCGCCGGTTCATCCGCTCCGCCGCCAGCACGGTGAGGGGGACGACAACGGCCAGGGCGGCGAGGGCGGCCTTGACGATGCTGCGGTCCAGCAGCTGGAGGCTGCGCACGGTGGCGCTCATGTCGCTCCGCACGGTGAGCACCTGGCCGTCGCCGACCGGGACGGCTGCCCACATCCAGTACCAGTTCGGTGCTTTGACGTCGTACCACAGGGTGTACTCCCCCGGAGCCTTCGGGCCTTCGAGGGCCTGGGCCAGCGGCCGGGGCAGGCCGGCCCGGGGTTCGAGGGAGGCGTTGTCGGGACGGCGGCCGGTGCGGGAGAGCTCCTGCTCGGCGGCGTCCAGTCGCGCGATCGCCTGGTCGCGCCCGGTCCGCTCGCCGCGCTCCGCGGTCGCCCGGTGGACGAGCACGCCGATCACCACCGCGACCGCGGCGCAGGCGAGCACGACCAGGGCGGTGATCTTCCAGCGCAGGGAACGCGGGTCCAGGGGGCGCGGGCCGGTGCGTGGTGCGGTCATCGCGTCAGCTCCGCAGGAGTTTGTAGCCGAAACCCCGGACGGTCTCGATCCGCTCGGCGCCGATCTTCTTGCGCAGCCGTACCACGCACAGGTCGACCACCCGGGTGTCGCCCTCCCAGCCGTAGTCCCACACCTCGCGCAGCAGGCGGCGGCGGTCCAGGACCGTGCCGGGACTCTCCGCGAAGACCAGCAGCAGGCGCAGTTCGGTGGGCGTGAGGGCAACGGCACGCCCGTCCAGACGGACGTCCAGGCCGCGCGGGTCGATGGTCAGGGCGCCGAAGGTGAGCAGGTCCGGCACGTCCTCCGCGGGGAGGTCCCGGTGGCGGCTGCCCGGCCCGCCCGGCGCGATCGGCTCCTGCCGAACGGGCTCCGCGGCCGGGCGCTGGTGGAACGTGGCGCGGCGCAGCAGGGAGCGGATGCGGGCGACGAGGACGGGGACGTCCACGGGCTTGACCACGTAATCGTCGGCCCCGGCCTCCAGGCCGGCCACGACGTCGAGGGCGTCGCCGCGGGCGGACATCATCAGGACGGGGGTGAGGGTCTCCTCGCGCACGCGCCGGCACAGGCTGATGCCGTCGAGGCCGGGCAGCATGACGTCCAGGATCAGGACGTCGTGTGCGCCGGCCCGCACGGCGTCCAGGCCGTCCAGGCCGTCGCCGGTGACGTCGACCCGGTAGCCGTAGCGTTCCAGGGCCAGCTGGACCGAGCGGCGGATGACCGCGTCGTCCTCGACGAGGAGCACGTGGACCGCATCGGGTACTCGGGTGGCGGACAAGAGCTCTCCGGTGTCGTCGCCTGGGGGTCGGGTCATCATTCCAGCACGTCCGGGGCCGGTCCCCGTCGCCGGGGACCGCCGGGGGGGAGCGCGCCGCCGGGGGCGGTGGCGGGTGGCCGGGGTGGTCACAGCTTCAGGCACGCCGCGACGGGGAGGTGGTCGCTGCCGGTGTCCGGCAGGGTCCACGCGGAGCGCGCGGTGACGCCCTTCACCAGGATCTGGTCGATGCGCACCACCGGGAACGGCGCGGGCCAGGTGAAGCCGAAGCCGTCGCCGGCTTCCTGCTGGGCCGAGCGCAGCGGCCCGGTGAGCGGGTGCAGCGCGGAGTCGTCGAAGGAGCCGTTGAGGTCGCCCACGACGACGATCCTCGTGAGCGGCTCGCTGTGTACGGCCGCGGCGAGCTTGGCCGCCGCTTCGTTGCGGGCTGCGGTGGTGAATCCGGCGTCCGGGCGTACCCGGACCGAGGCGAGGTGCGCCGTGTAGAGGGCGAGGGGGCCCTTGGGAGTGAGGACGGTGGCGCGCAGAGCCCGGGTCCAGGGCATGATCTCCACCGGCTCCACGTCCTGGAGCGGGTACTTGCTCCACAGTGCGATGCCGCCGTGCACCTCGGAGTGGGCGTAGGTGGCGGCCAGCTCGCGCCGGTAGGTCTCCTGCGCCCGGCCCGCCAGTTCCTCCACCGCCACGACGTCGGCTCCGGAGCCGGCCAAGGCGCGTGCCGTTCGGCGTGGATCGGGGTTGTCCTCGTTCACGTTGTGGCTGACAACGGTGAAGTCCCCGCCGCCCGCCCGCTTGTCGACCAGGGCCGGTGCGAACAGAACGCTCCAGACGAGAGCGGGCAGCAGGACGGCCACCGCTGCGAGGGCCGAGCGCCGTAGTGCCGCTAGGAGGAGAAGCAGCGCGATGCCCAGGCCTGACCAGGGCAGCACGGTCTGCCAGAGGCTGACCAGGTTGAGCGGGCCGCCCGGCAGCCAGGGGCCCAGGACCATCACGGCGGCGAGCACGGCGGCGGCCCCCGCGATCAGCCGTCCGCGCCGCCCCACAGGACGATGGGCCGGACGCGGCGAGCGCGTCGGACGTGCCGGGCGCGTCGGGCGCGTCGGGCGCGTCGGGCGGCGAAGGACGCGGTCGCGAAGGACGTGGTGGAGAGGGACGTGGTGGCGGACCGTCCGACCGCGGGGCCCGTGCCCGCAATCGTCGCCGGGCCCGCGGGCCGACGTGGCGCTGTCCAGGGGCGGGGGTGTCGTCGCGGCCGTTCCGGTGCGCGCGCTCATGCCCACTCCTGCCGACCGCCGTCGAGAGCCGGCAGGACACCGGGCAGCTTCTGCCGCAGGGCGTCGACGAGCCGCCCGCTGCGCTCCAGGGCGGCCCGCAGGCCGTCGGCGGGAGTGGTACCGGCACGCTGGCCGAGCACCACGCCGTAGACGAGCCGGCGCCCCGAGCCGTCCGTGCCGTCAGCGACCTCCAGCGCCCACATCAGATTCCCGCCCGCCGAGGTGGTCGAACCGGTCTTGAGGCCCACCACCCCGGGCAGGTCGAGCAGCCTGTTGGTGTTGCGCAGCGGTGCGGCGCGGCCCGGGAGCGTGGTGTCGCGCAGGGCCACCGTGGCCCGCAGCGCCGGGTCCTTCATCGCCTCGCGAGCCAGTTTGAGCTGGTCGGCGGCGGTGGACACGGTCGTGGCCTCAAGTCCGCTGGCCCCGGTGTAGGTGGTACCGGTCATCCCCAGCCGGGCCGCCTGCGCGTTCATCCGGGCAACGAACGCGTCCTCACTGCCCGCGTCCCACCGGGCCAGCAGCCGGGCCACGTTGTTGGCGGAGGGCAACAGCATCACCTCCAGCAACTTGCGCTGGGTCAGGCGCTGCCCGGCGGTGACGGGGGCGGTGGACTCGTCCGTCGCCTCCGCCTCCTCGGCGGCCCGCGCGTCGACCGTGATCGTCGGCCCGTCCTCGCCGTCCTGGAGCGGGTGGTCCCTGAGAACGACGTACGCCGTCATCACCTTGGTGACACTCGCGATCGGCACCGGCTGCTGCGGCCCTCTGACGCCGAGCACACCGACCTTCGCCGCCGCGACGGCCGACTGCCCTTCCTGCGGCCAGGGCAGGCCCAGCGCCGCGATCGCCTCCGGTGCCGGCAGCACCAGCGTCCCGCCGGCCCGGTTGCCGTTGCCGACGGCCGCGTCGCCGCCCTGCCGGGCAGCCAGCGCGCCACCACCGGCACCGGCCCCGGCGAGCAGGACAACGGCCAAGGCCCACAGCGCCCCACGACGGACCGGGGCAGGCCGACCGGGCGAGGAACGCCGCTCCCGGTCCCGGTCACTGTTCCGGTCTCGGTCTCGGTCTCGGTCTTCGGATGGTGTGGGAACTGACACGACAACGGCCTCCCGGAGCCAGAGGGACAAGGTCCCGGGGCCGTGGCCACCGGGTGTCCCCACAGACTCCGCGACCGGCGCTTCGGCCCGGTCGTAGCGCGGCTTCCGCCATCACGCAGTCGTGTATCAACCATGTACCGGACCACCGGCGCCCCAGACCGGGCAGGAGCCCTGCAAAGCCGGACAGCCCGACCCGCCGGGCCGGACTCCGGCGGGGGGTGCCCCCAGGCGGTGCCCCGCCGGGCCGATCACCTGACAGCGCACCTACGCCGATCGCCCTTTCGTGACACCGGCCCTTGGTACCGCCCTGCCACCGGGGGAATCGCGGGTAGTCTCACGGCCCGGCGTCACGAACTCCCGACTCGCGCCGGGCCGGGCGGCCGGGGCAGGCGGCGAGGTGGGGGTGCGTCGGCCCGCCGCTCAGCCGGGTGGTCAGGCCGCTGACCCGTAGGTAGCGAGCCGGCGGGCGAGTTCCGCGGTGACGTCGCCGTTCCCCAGGGCGGTGGCGAGCGGGGCGGGCAGCGGGCCATCGGATGGCGTGGTGCCGTCGGCCCCCGGGTGTCGCGACACCCGGGGGCCCGTTGAACCAGGCACGGACGAAGTCGGCGACGGCGGCGGGGCCGGCAGCGCGCCGTCGTCGGCGAAGGCCTCGTCGGCGTGCTCGTGGCGGCCGTGGCGGGCCGTGGCCGTCGTGGCGGCCGTGACCGTCGTAGTCGATGCCGAGCCAGCCGGTGATCTGGCGCCGGCCGAGCGCCGTTCGTACGGGCTCGTCCTCGTCGTCCTGGTCGTCCTCGCCCAGGTCGATGAACGCCTCTCGCAGCATCGCCTCTCCGTCGTCGGTGGCGTAGTCGGTGGAGCGGTGCGGGCCGGTGTCGTCGCCGGCCTCGCGGACCGCTCGGATCACGGCGTCGAGGTACGGATCGTGCGGCAGGCGCTCTGTCGTCCGCGGCACTCCCCCTGGTACTCCCTCTGCTCTCGTCACGACGGTGCCCTGCGTGAGCGTCAACCCTCGGCCGCGGTTCGGGGACTGGCCGCCAGCGCCTCGCCGGCCCGCCGCTCCTGCGATGCCGGCCGGGGAGGTGTCGACGGTCACGTGATTCCCCAGGCCAGGGTGATGCGATTCCCCAGGTGCCCGGGGCCGTGGCCGATGGGCGCCCGGGCCGTCCGGCGTGCTCGGATCGGCGCGGCTTCATGGCGCCCGGCATCGCCTGTCCGCCGCCCGACAACTCTAATCGGATAGTTCATCCGTTTCTATGCTACCGTCCCAGCAAGCGGATGAACTCTCCGGATATCGGAGTGGAGGGGCACATGGCGAAGACAGCTGTGGTCACAGCGGGGACGGCCGGCATCGGGCTGGAGACGGCCCTGGGACTGGCCGACGCCGGGTTCTCGGTCACCGTGGTCGGACGCGACGCCGACCGCGGCGCCCGGGCGGTCGGCCGAATCAACGCGACGAACCCGGCACATCCCGGACGGTTCCTGGCCGCCGACCTCGGCTCGCTCGACCAGGTGCGCGCGCTCGCCGACCGGATCGCCGCCGAGCACGCCGCCTCCGGCGACCCGCTGACCGTGCTGGTCAACAACGTCGGGGCGATGTTCCCGCAGCGACGGACCCTGGACGGCATCGAAGCGTCGTTCCTCGTCAACCACCTCTCGCCGTACCTGCTGACGGAACTGCTGCTGCCCACGCTGACAGTCGGGGCGCCGAGCAGGATCGTGAACGTGACCTCGGGCGCGGTCGGGCTCGCGAAGAAGGCCTTCGACGCCGTCGAGCCGCCCGGCGGCTACTACGGCTTCCACTGGTACGGCCGCGCCAAGCTCGCCAACCTCGCCTACACGCTCGACCTGGCGAACCGACTGAAGGGCACGGCCACCTCCGTCTTCGCCGCCGACCCGGGAGGCGCCGCGACCGACATGACCAACGGCACCATGACCGACCCGAAGATCGTCTCACCGGCCCTGCGACTGCTGTGGCCACTGGTGCGCCGCAAGTTCGACCGCTCCACCTCGGGCCCGGCGTCCGTGGCCGCCCGGTCCTCGATCATCGCCGCCACCGACGAAGCCCTCGCGGGCCGGACCGGTCTCGTCATCGGGGCCCAGGCGCGCCCGGTGACGCCGCTGCGCGCAGCCACCGACCCCCGCATCGCCCAGGACGTGCGCCGGCTCAGTGAACGGTACGCACCCCTCACCGCCGCCTGACCCGCCAGGCGGTGCGGGTGCTGTCGGCGGCGCCATCCGGATGGAGAATCCGGTTAGCATGTCCCCCATGACGATGCCCCTGCGCAAGGACGCGGCACGCAACTGGGACCGGATCGTCGCGGTCGCCCGTGCACTGGTCGACCAGGGCACACCCTTGCAGCTGAACGACGTCGCCGGCCGCGCCGGACTCGGAGTCGGCACCGTCTACCGGCACTTCGCCACCCCCGAGGCGCTACTGGAGACCGTCGCCGCTCCCTGCCTGGAAGCCCTGGCCGACCACGGCCGGCAGGCTCTGGCCGGCACCGACCCCTGGCACGCCCTCGAAGGTTTCCTGTTCCGCACCGTCGAAGCGCAGGTCACCGACGCGTCCCTCGCCCCGGTCACCGCGGCAGCCACCGACACCCTGCCGCGCACCACGGAACTCAAGGAGACGCTCCGGTCGGTCGGCACCGCACTCCTCGACCGGGCTCGCGATGCCGGAGCGGTCCGACCTGACCTGGCCGCCACCGATCTCGTCCCGCTCATGTGCGGCATCGCCCACGCCGTCAACGTCCACGGCGGAGAACCCGCCGCCCGGATCGACACCGCCCACCGCTACCTGGCCACGCTCCTCGAAGGACTGCACGCCACGCCACAGCACGCGTGAGAACACCGCCCGCGCACCGACCGGGATGATCAGTACCGTGACGCGCGGAAACGGTCGAAGGCGGGGAACTCCGTGACCGCCGACAAGGGTGCAACGCACCACGCACCCGCCTCAACACGGCCTGTCAGCCATCCAGCAGAAGTAGAGGCCCGGTTCAGGGGTGCAACACGCAGTCTCGCGTCGCACCCCGCGACACGTCAGGGGCCGAGACACAGGTAAGCAGCAGCCACCACAGACCGCGCCGCCAGGACCAGGAGGCAGACAGCCCGACAGCGGACATCAGGCGGCGGGCGCCGGCGGCCCCCGCCGCCGGCGCCCGGTGTCCGGTGTCCGGTGTCCGGCCCGTCCGGGTCGGGTCAGCAGGTGCCGACGCGGCCGTTCAGCCGGGACCAGACCGCGGTCCACGGACCGTCGCCGTGGGGACGATAGATGACCAGGTTCCCGTCGTTCTGCAGGCGCAGCCAGTTGACAGGCGGGTTGCAGCCGAGAGCGGTTCCGGAGGCCCACAGGGCGCGCATGGAGCGGTCGTAGACGACGAGGTTGCCGTCCGACTGCATGATGACCCTGCCCGGCGTGGTGTTGGCGGTCCCGGTGGTCCAGACCGCGTGGCCGCCCTCGTCGTACTGCACGAGGTTGCCGTCGTTCTGGTAGACGAGCCGCTGATCGCCGTTTCCGGAGACCAGCGAGTCGCCGGGGAGCAGACAGGTGCGCCAGTCCATGTGGTCCCATCCCCGCGGGTTCCGCGTGCACTTCCACTCCTGGTCGACGGCGTCGGCCGACGCGCTGGTGGCGGTGGTGAGGCCGATGCCGCCGGCCAGGGCGGTCGCGGCGATTGCGAGTGCGACGAGCCGTTCGGACGTCCTGCGGATGGTCATGGCGTTCCTCCTCGCCCCGGAGCGTTCCCGACCGCTCCCGGGCCTACAGTTCATGGCGGCGCGGTACCCCTCCCCGCCCCACCGATGGTCCGGAGCCACGTTCAGCGGCCCCGTACCTGACAACGCTCCGCACACGACCAGCGGTTCAGACACCCGGACGACGAAGCGGTCACCCGGACGAGCACACGTCGAACCTCCGGGGACAGGGCGGTCATCCCCTCCAAGCTGATCGGCTGGTGCTTCCGGCCCGGCAGCAGTACTACCCGGCCCTCCCGAGGCTGCTGTTCGTCCTGGCCGACACCCGCGAGCGGGCCGCCCGCCAGCGCGTACGCGACCTCAAGGCCGATGCCGACGGCCACCCGATGGTGCGGCGGATGCCGACCGGCGTGAAGGCCGGCGCTGCCCGCCCGGCCGACCTCGAGGACCCAGTGCGGGGCCTGGGACCTGTAGTCCTGCCCGCCGGCCCGGCCCGCGCCATGCCGGCCCGGCCCGCGCCATGCCGGGCCGGGCCGGGCCGGGCCGGGCCGGGCCGGGCAGACGACGACAGCTGCGGTGAGAACACGACACCTGTCCGAGCGGCGCCCGGTGCCGTCCGGAGTAACCATGGCCTTATGGACGCCCCCGAGTCGCCGTTCGAGGGCGACGCGACCGCCAAGCCGAGGAGTGGCCCATGACCGGTCAGGTGCTGGCGAGCTGGAGCGAGGGCCCGGCCAGGCGAGCGATCCTGGACTACGTCCACCAGGCGACGACCCCGGGGACGGCGTTCGTCGAGCCGGCCGACCGGATCGCCACGTTCGACAACGACGGCACGCTGTGGGTCGAGCAGCCGCTGCCACCGCAGTTCGACTTCGTGTTCCGCGCCTGGGAGGAGGAGGCGAAGGCCGACCCGTCGCTCGCGGAGCGGCAGCCGTACAAGGCGCTGATCGAGCGGGACCGGGCGTTCTTCGAGGGCGTGGCAACGCAGGAACCCGAGACGGTGGCGACCCTGCTGGAGGCGTTCGCCCGGTCGTGGGCGGGCACGACGCCCGAGGAGTTCGACGCGCGGGTGCGGGAGTGGACCAGGACGGTGCGGGACCCGCAATTCGGTGTCCCGTACGTGGAGCTGGTCTACCGGCCGATGCTGGAGCTGTTCGACCTCCTGCGGGAACGCGGGTTCCGGGTGTTCGTCTGCTCGGGCGGCGGCCGCGACTTCATGCGCGTGTTCTCCGAGGAGACGTGGGGAATCCTCAAGGAGGACGTCATCGGCTCGGCGGCCGCCTACACCTACACCGGCGGCGGGCTCGTCCGCTCCCCCGAGCTGCTGGGCGGCCTGGACCTGGGGCCGGGCAAGCCCGAGCACATCTTCGCCCACACCGGCCGGCTGCCCGCCTTCGCGGGCGGCAACGCCGACGTCGACATCGAGATGCTCACCAGCGCCGCGTTCGCACTGCTCGTCCGCCACGACGACGACCAGCGCGAGTACGCCTACACCAAGGGCGCCGAGGCCTCACTCACCACGGCCGAGCGGCTCGGCTGGACCGTGGTGAGCATGAAGAGCGACTGGACGACCCTGTTCTGACCAGGAGGACGCGGTGGACGACCTGACCGCCGTCGACATACTCGTCAACCCGGACGAGACAACCATGCGGCACGCCCACGCCTGGAACGCCCGGATGCGCCAGAGCGTGCCGGACGGCTTCGCCCTGGACGCCTCCCACCAACCCCACATCACCACCCTCCAGCGCTACGTCCGGACAACCGACCTGGACGACGCCTACCAGGCGGTCCACCGAACCCTGGCCGCGACCGACACGCGCGCCCTGTCCTACCGGGCCGTCGCCATCAGGCACGCCGACTGGGGCGTGCCCGGACAGGGCCTCGCGGTCATCCTCCTGCGCCCCGGCCCCCAGGTCCTCGACTTCCAGGCCGCGCTGCTGGCCGCGATCACCCCCTTCACCGAGTCCGGCGGCACGGCCGCCGCCTTCGTCACCGACCCCGGCGAGGGCATCAGCCAGAGCACCCTCGACTGGGTCGCCGGCTACGTCCCCCACCAGATCGGGCCCGACGGGTACACCGCTCACATCACCGTCGGCTTCGCCACCCTCGACGACCTCAAAACCATCGAGGCCGAGCCGTTCGACGCCTTCACCGTCCGCCCGGCCACCATCGCCGTCTACCAGCTCGGAAACAGCGGAGCCGCCCGCAAGCTCCTCCGGAGCTGGCCCGCACCGACCTGACCGGCCGCACTGCGGATGTCGCCCAGCCCGACCCGGCCCAGGCGCTCACAGAGAGAAACGACACGTGAGTCCCACGCCGCCGGTACGTGGCCGTCTACGGCGCGGCGCTGCCGATCTCCGGCTCGGACCGGACCGGTGACGGGTGCCGCACCCGGCCGGCCCTCGGGGTGCCGACCTCCTGGCTGAAGGGTGCCCGCCAGGGCAGTCCCTCCTCCGGCCTGGTGGTGTCCGTCCGGTCCGGCAGCGACCCGAACCGGTACGTGATGGTGGACGGTCCGGCGCTGCCGATCTCCGGCGCCGAGTGGACGGCCAACGGCTACGAAACCGCTCGCCGATGGGCGTTCCAGCCCCTGCCGGATAGCCTCACCTGCGACTCTTCCTCCAAGCAACCGCTGGCAGGAAGCCGCATCCCACTGACACCGCGCCCGAACATCCCTACCGGCCGGCTCGACGGGCGCGCCGATTCTGCACCCTGCGCGGTGCCCGAGGCCGTCTCGAACGACCGTCCCGCCGCTACCGGGCGAGCAGGGCGCTGACGGTCTTGCCGCCGCCCTCCCGACGTACGACAGCGGTCGCACGGGCCAGACGGTTGACCATGGGCCAGCCGAAACCCCCGGTGCCGCCGTCGAGGTCCGGGGTCCGCATGCGCGGCAGCCGCGAGCTGCGGTCGTGCACGGCCACCTCCACACCGTCCGCCTGCGCGGTCAGGTCCAGAGTGAACGTGCCGCCGCCATGGCGCAGGGCATTGGTGACGAGCTCCGAGACGACGAGAAGTACCGTCTCCGCAGCCTCGGGCGCGGACGCCGGGACGAGGCCGTCGAGGAACCCGCGCGCTCTCTCGCGCGCGGCCGCGACACACGAGCCCGAACCGAGGGCCGCGACCTCAACGCTCACCATGCCCATCATTCACCTACTTCCTGCGTCGCCAACCCCGCTCCATCCTGCCCGAACCTTGTGCCCCGCCAGGAGAGCGCCAACCCCGCCACGATCAACCCGCTGCCCACGCCGGTCCCCCGCATCCGCCCCTTCCATGCGCGTGAACGGTTTGCTCGTTGCGCCTGCTGACGTTGCGGACCGGGGCCGGGCGCTGAAGGATGCCGACCTGCTGTGGGCGATCGGCATCGAGGAGGATCCGGAGCCGGTGGCCGCGACGGCCGCGGCCGAGGCGAAACCGAAGGGGCCCGCACCGGCCGCTTCCGGCAGGGCGTCGCCGCGCTCGCCCGGGTCGTGGAGCGGGAGCGGCATCCCCCGGGTGCCCCGCCCGCGCGGGGAGCCGGTGGAGGCCGGGGAGGCCGGCCCCGGGAGTGGGGAGGTGGTGGTGTCGCACCTCGCGGTGGGCGCCGGGCTCAATCACCCGGAAGGCCCGGCGGAAGGCCCCCCGGGCAGCTCGCCGAACACGGCGGGGAGTGGCCGTGGAAGCGGGCACTGCCGGGGGTCCCCCGGCACCCCCGCAACTCCCGCAAAGCCGGCGCCATCGCCAGCCGCCTGCCCCTCGCCGCCGCCTCCACAGCCCGCGACCCCGCAACCGCCGGGCAAGGGACCGGCAACCGTCAGAGCCGCCACCCCATGCCGGGGCTCGACGACCGCTGACCCGCGGCCCCCCACTTCCCCGGCGCCGCCGGAAGGGCCGCGCCATCTCCGCCTCCCGGCGGCCCCACGCATGCCCCCACCCGCAACGGGCACACGTCCGAACAGGCCCCACCACCTCGGCGGAACAGGAGAGACGATGAGCATAAAGCCCGAACTCGAACCGGTGCTGCGCGGCATCGCCGAAGCCGTCCACGACCGCGACGACCACGTCCTGCGCCGCCTGCTGGCCCGCCTCGCCGAACAAGCCACGATCGACGACCTCTACGCCCTGCGCGACGCACTCCCCCGCCTGCACACCTCCACGAGCGCCACCCACTGACCCCATCACCCGGCCGGCGGGTCCGCCCCGCGCGCGTGGCCGCCGGAGGGCAGCGGCGCCCAGGCTGACCAAGGTGTGTACGTCTCAGGGGCCGGCGGCCGCCTGCCGCAGACGCTGTCGGCCGCCGGCTCCAGGGTCCGGACAGCGCGGCGGCCGGCTGGGGCACTCTCGGAACTTCGACAGATGGCCTGACCCGCAGGATCAGCTGAGCCAAAAGGGGAGAAGAACGGTCAGCAGGCGAACGCCGTGGGTGCACCAACTCAGGGACTGCCGGATGTCCAGGATGTCGAGGCCCTGGCCGAGGAGGAGGGCCGGCCCCCCGCGGTCCTGGCCCTCAGACGTGAGCAGCAGGCGCACGGGCGCCCTGTTGGTGTGGCTGTCCATGGGGTATGTGACGGTGGTGCGCCAGGAAGCGAAGCCGCCGACGCGCCGACCGGGAGGAACGGACAGGTCGTCTGGTAGCCACCTCGCCGGCCCGCGGGAGGGCATGCGAAAGCCCCGGAGCGGTGGGTTTCGGGACCCGGCAATCCCGTGGTGCAATGCGACCCGCGGGCCCGGAGCGAATCCTTCGCCCACCGGGGCCGGGGTCCTGAGCGTCGTCGAGCAGTGAGGAGTCACCGTGACCGCAAGGAAGCCGGAGGAGGACGACGGGTGCTCGCCCCGTCCTGCTGAGGGCGGGAGCCCTCTGGGCAGGGCGATGACTCTGGCGGGGATGTTGGAGGCTGCGGAGGCCGCGGCGCCCGTGGAGTCCCTGGACGTGGTCGCGCGCATCCTCAAGGAGCGCCTCGGGGCATCGTCCGTGTCCTTCCTGATCATCGACTTCACCGGCAGCTCAGTCGTGCGACTGGGCGCCGCGGGCAGCGTCAAGACCGGCGAGCCGGCCCAGCGCATCTCCGTGCGGGGCACCCCGTACGACGACGTGATCCGCAGCCAACGCCCGAGCGTGGAGCAAACAGGTGCCGCAGAGCTGGCGCGGATCATCGTCCCGGTGACCAACCGCGGGGACGCCATCGGGCTCCTCGAACTGTTCCTGCCCGCCGCACCGAACCCCGAGGTGATGCGGGAGATCGGCGAGAGCGCGCACGCGCTGGCGTACATCATCATCGCCAACCGGTCCTTCACCGACGTGTACCAGTGGGGCCGACGCACCGTCCCGCTGAGCTTGGCCGCCGAGATCCAGCACCGGCTGCTTCCGGCGTCGCTGGCGTGCGAGGCCGCGCAGTTCGCGGTCGCGGGGGCACTGGAGCCCGCCGACCATGTCGGGGGCGACACCTTCGACTACGTGATCGACCGGGACACCGTCCAGTTGTCCGTGACCGACGCCATGGGCCACGACGTCGGCGCCGCGCTGCTGGCCACCCTCGTGGTGGGCGCCCTGCGCCGGGCCCGACGGGCGGGTGCCGGCCTCGACGAACAGGCGCGCCAGGCCGACCAGGCCATGCGGGACCACGGCCGCCAGGGCTACGTCACCGGCCAGCTCCTGCGCATCAGCCTGCTCGACGGCACCACCGAGTTCGTCAACGCCGGGCACCCCTGGCCGCTGCGGCTGCGCGACGGAGAAGTGCGGGAGATCGTCCCGAAAATCGATCCGCCGTTCGGCCTCGGACTGCGGGCCGCCCCCACCAACACCTACCGGGTGCAGTCCCTGGACCTGCGGCCCGGGGACCGGCTGGTGATGCTGACAGACGGCATGCTGGAGCGCAACGCCCAGAACCTCCACCTTCCGGACCTGATCGTCCGCACCCGCGCCCTGCACCCCCGGGAAGCCGCCCGCACCCTCATCGGGGCGATCCTCGACGCCGGCCACGGCCACCTGGACGACGACGCGACCGTCATGTGCCTGGACTGGCACGGCCCCCGCAACACCCACCGCGTCGCCGCCACCGGCGCCAACCTCACCGACGCCTCAGAACCCGCAGAAACGACCCGCACCCCGACCATGACCCCGGACGTGCGCTGAGGCCCAGGCCTGTCCGGCAGCGGCACGGTCGGCGCGTGCACCGCAACCGGGACAGCCACCGCTACGGGGCGCCCGGGCCCGGCTCGACCGTCCCAGCCGGTGTCGGGGCCGTCCTCCTGGTCGCAGTCGTGGTCGGTGCCGACCACGACGCCGTCCTCGACGAGCCCACCGTGATCCGCCAGCAGCGGTCGACGCTGGGGATCGACGCTGGGGATCCGCTGCACCGCGGCGGCCAGCCCGGCCGGGCGGTGAGCCATCGGGTGGACGGGGAAGGGGACCGTGGTGCGGGGGCGCAGCGCCCGCACCAGGTCCGGGAAGAAGATCGCGTCGGGGATGAAGGACGTGTCGGAGACGTCGATGTGGAACGAGTCGGCGTGCCGGCCGATCCGCTCGACCTCGGCGGTCAGCGCTCCCGGGTCGGCGGACCACAAGGAGGCGTCGATCATCGTGCCCTCGGGCGGGCGGCCGGTCGGGGAGGGCAGAGGGGACTCATCTCGTCGAGGTTGCTGGGGCGGGGTGCGCGGGCTGGGGGCGCGGAGCCGGTCGGTGATCGCGGCGGCCATCTCGTAGGCGACTTCCGGTGCTTCGCACAAGCCGACCTGAAGGGGCAGGATGCGCGGCCGGTGGGCGTCGAGGACCCGCCACCGCCCTGCCCGTCGGCCCGACCTGCCGGTCACCGGGTTCGAAGAACCGCAACGACGTCGGCACGACCGTCGACCCGCTCTTTGGCACCACGAACGGTGTCGAGGAGGTCGTGGCGTTCTTCACCCGGGTGGGCGAGTCGGGCTTGCAGGCCGCGCATGGCGATCAGGCCATGTCGGCCTGCGCGCTGTCCGCTCCGCGCCGGCCCGCTCCTACTCGGCGACCGCCGTGCTGTAGACCCACCGGTAGACCCGGAGTGCGCGGCCCTCGACCATCTCGACCTCGTCGGTCAGCTCGAAGTGGACGTGCTGCCCGTAGTACGTCACGGCGACCTTCTCCGCTCCCTCGGCGGCAAGGACCTGCGAGACCGGGCCCAGTCCGCTCGGCCCGCCCCTCAGTACGACCCTGATCATGACAGGACTCCTGTCCGTCGGTGGTTGATGCCACGCGGCACCCATGCCGTCGCGGCAGGTTGACGCGAGGGCGGGAAGGGGACACCTCGACACCCGTGCTCCGGTGCCCGGCCACCCGAGGCGCGGGCGCACGTGCGGGGCTCCTCCGCGCCGCACGCGTCGGAGCCGGCAGTGGGCGGACCGCGTCCTCGTCGCTCGCCTGCGCTCAGTGCCTTCACCCAACAGCGGTGCCGGGGAGGCGTCAACT
Source organism: Kitasatospora sp. NPDC005748 (assembly GCF_040630735.1). NCBI lineage: Bacteria > Bacillati > Actinomycetota > Actinomycetes > Kitasatosporales > Streptomycetaceae > Kitasatospora > Kitasatospora sp. NPDC005748. The sequence goes on along the minus strand of NZ_JBEXYD010000043.1, from coordinate 28,498 downwards.
CCAGCTTTGCGAAGCCTCGTTGCTTGTCAACGTTCGACGGCGCACTCCTCGGCCCGCGCGCCCCCCGTCCGCCGTGCGCCCCCCGGCCGGTCATGGAACGTCCGTGCTGGTCGGCACCGCACCGGTCGGCCAGGCGGCCTTGACAGGACACTCCTGGTGCTGCTGGGGGTATTGCCAGAACCGGTGCGGAGGCGTTCCATGTCCAGTCGAGAGCGCCACGCGTCGGCGGACGACCCGCAGACGACGACGCGCCCGCAATCCCGGTGCTGACGGATCCGCAGCCGGGAGATCACCAGAGAGCCACATCGGGGGACCGACTTCCGGAGGCTTCGACATGTCCGCATCCCAGCGAGAACCCATCGCCGTCGTCGGTACCGGCTGCCGCTTCCCCGGCGGCGTGCAGGATGGCAGCGGCCTGTGGCAACTGGCGGCCGACGGCCGCCGAACGGCCGGCCCCGTCCCCGCCGACCGCTGGTGCGCCGCGCGCCTCGCGCGCGGCCACGACCCGGACATCGCCGTCCGTGCCGGGTACGGCTGCTTCCTGGACGGCGACATCTGGGCATGGGATCCCGAGGCCTTCTCCGTGGCGCCGATCGAACAGCGCTGGGTGGACCCGCAGTTCAGGGTGCTGCTGGAGGTGGCCTGGGAGGCCGTGGAACACGCCGGGATACCGATGGACCAGGTGCGCGGCTCCCGGACCGGCGTATACGTGGGCACCTACGCACCGGACAACCTCTTCCGCGAGGCCAGGCCCGTACAGGACGCCCCCAACAGCGCCTACCTGTTCGGCAACTTCACCGCCGGCGCGGCGGGGCGAGTGGCCTTCGCGATGGACCTGCGCGGACCTGTGATGGTGGTGAGCACCCACTGCTCCTCCGGCCTGGTCGCGCTGGACACCGCGTGCGGGGCGCTCACCCTCGGCGAGTGCGACCTGGCACTGGCGGGCGGCGTGCTCCTGATGGTCTCGCCCGAGACCCACCTGTACGAGGCGCCACTGCTGCTCTCCGGACACGGTGCCTGCCACGCGTTCGACGCCCGGGCGGACGGGTACGTGCGCGGCGAGGGCGCCGGAGTGCTCGCACTGAAGCGGCTGACCGACGCCCTGCGGGACGGAGACCGGGTCCTGGCCGTGATCAGGGGCAGCGCCGTCAACAACGACGGACAGGCCAGCCGGCTGACGGCGCCGTCCACACGGATGCAGCAACAACTGTTCCGCCGAGCCGTGGAGAACGCGGGCATCGATCCGGGAGAGGTCGGCCTCGTCGAGGCGCACGGCCCGGGCACCGCCGTCGGTGACCCCATCGAGTACACCTCGATCGACGCCGTCTACGGGCAGGGGAGCGGGGGCTGCGCACTCGGCTCGGTGAAGACCAACATCGGCCATTCGGAACCCGTCTCGGGGATCGCCGGAGTCATCAAGGCGGTCGAGTCCCTGCGCCGCGGAGTGATCCCGCCGAACCAGCACTTCCGCACGTGGAACCCGTCCATCCCGCGGGACGGGAAGTCCCGGCTGTTCGTCCCGACCGAACTCGTCGACTGGCCGGTCCCGGGCACCACCAGGCTCGCGGCGGTCTGCTCCTACGGGGTGACGGGGACCAACGCCCACGTCGTGCTGGAGGCCGCGCCCACCGTGTCCACCGCACTCCGCCCCCGTCCGGGCGGCGGGGACAGCGCTCCGGACGCGAGGGCCAGACTGTTCCTGCTCTCGGGCAATTCGCCGCAGGCCCTGGCGGGGGCCGCCAGGCGACTGGCCGACTGGGCGGATGTCGGAGCCGGCCGGGCCGTGCCGCTCCAGGACGTGGCGCACACCCTCGCCCTGCGCCGCTCGCACGCCGACCACCGGCTGGGAGTGGTCGCCCGCAGCACCGCCGAACTCGCCTCCAGAGCAAGGAGCTTCGCCGCGGACGAGACGCCCCGGGGGGTGAGTGCCGGGGTACCCGTCCTGCCTCCGGAACACGCCGGTCCCGTCTTCGTCTTCACCGGACAGGGCTCGCAGCGCCCCGGCATGTGCCGCGGCCTGCTGGCCACCCAGCCAGTCTTCGCTGCCGCCGTCGAGGAACTCGAACCGCTGATCGCGGCCGAAGCCGGCTTCTCCCTGGTCGAGATGCTCACCCAGCCGGACCGGCTGACGGGCATCGACCGCGTCCAGCCCACCCTGTACTCCGTCCAGGTCGCGCTCGCGGACCTGTGGCGCTCCTGGGGCGTCGAACCCGCGGCCGTGATCGGCCAGTCGCTCGGTGAGATCGCCGCCGCCACGGTCATCGGAGCGCTCGGTCGGGAGGAGGGGGTGAAGGTCATCTGCCGCCGGTCGGCGCTGCTCGCCACCGTCTCCGGCGGGGCCATGGCCTCCGTGCGGCTCGGCGCCGAGGAGACGGCTGCGGCGATCGCGGCGATGGGCGCCGACGGGGTGACACTCGCCGTGCTCACCTCACCGACCAGCACCGTCGTCTCCGGCGACGCCGGCCAGGTCGCCGCACTGGTCCAGGGCTGGGAAGCCGCCGGCGTCGCGGCACGGATGATCGACGTCGACGTGGCGTCGCACTCCCCCCAGGTCGATCGGATCCTCACCCGTCTGGGTGCCGCCCTCGACGAACTACCCGCCGCCGACACCGGCGGCGCCTTCCTGTCCACCGTCACGACGGATCCGTCGGCGCCGGGCCTGCTCGACGCGTCCTACTGGGTGCGCAACCAACGCGACCCGGTACGGTTCCACGCGGCGGTGCGGGAGGCACTGGCTCGCGGGCACCGGCTGTTCGTCGAGTGCACCCCGCACCCGTTGGCCGTGCAGCCCATCCAGGAGAGCGCGCGGGCCCAGGGCGTCACGGACGTGGTCGCGGTCGGCACCCTGCGCCAGGGCACCGAGGACACCGACGCCTTCCTCGCCCACCTGGCGGCCGTGCACTGCGCGGGCCACCACGGCATCGATTTCGCGGCCCACTACGGGGACGGCCACCTCGCCGACGTGCCGGGCACCACCTGGCACCGGGTGCGCCACGGCGGCGACGGCACGCCGTACCAGCTCGTCGCCCCGCACCTGGTCGGAGCGACCCAGCATCCCCTGCTCGGCGGCCACGTCGCCGACCCCGACCGCCCCGGCCGGCACCTGTGGCAGACACCGATCGGCCCGCGGCGGCTGCCCTGGCTGGCGGACCACCGGGTCGCCGGGGTACCGGTCCTGCCCGGCACCGGCTTCGCCGAAATGGTCCTGGCGGCCGGCGCCGCCGCCTTCGGCACCGACACCGTGGCCGCGGAGGACCTCCGGGCACACTCACCCCTCCTTCTGGACCCGGAGCCGGAGGTCACCACCCGGCTGACCGTGGAGGACGGCCAGGCCCGGACGCAGATCCTGTCCGGCACCGGTGAAGCGCGGGTGATCCACGCGCACGCCACCGTACGGCCGCTGCCCGCCGGGTCCCCCCGCACCCTCGCACCTCCCGCCACCGATGGCTGGACCGACTTCCCTCCCGCCGACCTGTACAGGTACCTGCGTACCCGCCACGACGTCCTCCACGGCCCAGCCTTCACCGCGATCGAGCGCATCCAGGTCCACCCCACCCAGGACCGCGCCGTCTCCTGGCTGCGGGTCGCCGACAGTGCCCGGGTCTCGGCCTGGACGATGACCCTGCACCCTGCCCTCACCGACCAACTGGTCCAGACCGTGGTGGCGGTCTGGCTCGCACACCACACCCTCAGCCCCGGGCCGGTCGTGGTCGCCGGCTTCGACGCGGTCAGGTGTTACGGGCCCTGGAGCCACGCCCGGCGGGCCGAGGCCGAACTCGACCGCGCGGACGACCTCTCCTGCACCGCCTCCGGACGGCTGCTCACCGACGACGGGACCGTGGTCGCCGAGATCCGCGGACTGCGCCTGGCCAACATCACCCCGCCCGAGGAGCGCTTCGCCTCCCGGCTCTCCCACCTGGCGCAGGTGCCCGCACCCGTTCCCGCACCCCCCACCACATCGGGCGACGACGGGCGGCGCGGGCACGGGGGCTGGCTGGTCGTCACCGACGAGGACACCGGGTGGGCGCACGACCTCACCGCGCTCCTCACGCGGGAGGGCGCGCCGGCCCGGACGGTGCGCACCGCCTCGCTGCCCGAGGCGCTGGACGATCCCGCCCCGGAGGGGGCCGCGGCGGTGGCCCTCGTCCTCGGACGGCCGGACCCCGCCAGGTCGCCCGCCGTGGCCGCACGCGAGGTGGTCACTCGGCTGGCCGCCGTCCTGCAAGCGCTCAGCACACAGGCCGCCCCGCCCCGCATCTGGGTGGTGTGGCGCGAGGAGGAGGCGGGTCTGGCCGGCGCCGGGGTGCCCGGCCTGCTCCGGGTGGCCGCCTACGAGCACCCGGGACTGGTCGGAAGCATCGAGATGAGAGGGCGGACAGCACCGCAGGACATCCTCCCGGACCTGCTCGCGGACCGGCCGGTCGCCGAGATCTCCTGGCGGCACGGAGTGCGCCACCTGGCACGCGTCAGACCCGGCCCCGCCGGCGGGCCCGTGGACCCGTTGCCCTCCGGTCCCGTTCGCGAGGACGGCCGCTACCTGGTCACCGGCGGCCTCGGCGGCCTCGGCCTGCTGACCGTCCGCTGGCTCGCCGAACGCGGTGCCGGGCGGATCGTGGCCTGCGGACGCGGAGCGCCCTCCGAGGAAGCGCGACGAGAACTGGCGGTACTGCGCGCGGCCACCGGCGCGAGGATCGACGTGCTCCTGGGCGACATCGCCGATCCCCGCACCGCCGAGCTGGCCGTCCGGACGACGGCGGACGACGGCAGGGGCAGCCTGCACGGGGTGTTCCACAGCGCGGGGCTGGTGGAGGACGCCGTCCTCACCAGGCTCGACGCGACACTGACCGCACGGGTCTGGCGCGGCAAGGCCGAGGGAGCCTGGGCCCTGCACCGGGCCACCGCCGGACACGACCTCGACCTCTTCGTCCTCTACTCCTCGATCGCCGGCCTGGTCGGCTCACCGGGACAGGGCGCGTACGCCGCCGCGAACACCTTCCTCGACGCCCTGGCCGAGTACCGCCGCGACCGGGGCCTGCCCGCCACCTCCATCGCCTGGGGCGGCTGGAGCCGGGTCGGCCGCGGCCGACACCTGGCGCAGCGCGGACACGTCATGATCTCACCCGAGGACGGCATCGCGGCTCTGGAACGGATCCTCACCGAAGGCCACCGCCGGATCGCCTACTCGCCGATCGACCTCGACCGGTGGATCGAACCGTTCCCCGCGCTGCGCGACTCCCCCCTCCTCGCCGGGATGCTGACCACGCCCTCCCCCGACCGGGGAGCCACTCCCGCACGCGACGAAGTCCTGTCCGCCGGGACCGCCGCCGAACGGCGCCGCCTGCTGAACGACTTCATCACCGCACAGGTGCGCGACCTGCTCGGCGGCACCGCCCGCCACATCGGCCCGCACACCAGCATGGTCATCCTCGGCCTCGACTCGCTCGGCGCCGTCCAGCTCCAGCAGCGCATCCGGCGCGGGCTCGGCATCGACGTCAAACCCGGCATCATCTGGGTGCGCCCCACAGCCGCCGGCCTGACCGACCACATCCTCGACACCATGGGGCTCGCCGACGATGCCGAGGAGCACCACTGACATGAACGGCAACCCGGCCCCGGCCACCCCCGGGCCCGCAGCGCCGCGCCAAGGCCAGGCACTGCCCGCGAGCCGACGGCGCTCTCCCGTCGGCTACTGGGCCGCCTTCGGGCTGGCCTGCCTGATCCTCCAGGGCGTGGTCTACGCACGCTGGATCATCGGCGGAGACGCCCACGCCCACTCCGCGCGGGGCTACAGCATCCCCCACGCCATGAAGGTCACCACCCACATCGGGCAGGGTACGGCGGGCCTGCTCTTCCTCGCGCTCACCGCGGTGGTGTGGCGGGAGTGCCGCACCCAGGGCCGCATCACCTTCAAAGCAGCCGTGTTCACCGGCTTCTGCTTCTCCTTCTGGAGCAATCCCTACGTCAGCCAGTTCCACTACGCGGCCGGGAACAACCGCTACGACCTCAACGTCGAGACGTGGGGGCCGTACCTCCCCGGCTGGCGGGGAGACACCCCCGCCGTCGAGTCCTTCCTGATGGAGATGGCCTACCCGGTGATGCTGCTCTGGCTCGTCGTCGCGCTGACCCTCGCCCGACTGTTCGGCCACCGCCGGCCGAACTGGGGGCGGGGGCGCCTCTTCGCCGCGACGACCCTGGCAATGCTGGTGTGCGAGCCCGTGCTCACCCACCTCTACCAGCGGCTCGGCGGATTCGCCTACCCACGCGCCCTGCCCGGCCACCTCACCCTCTTCGAGGGGCGGTGGTACCAACTGCCCGTGACCTCTACGCTCGCCGTCGTCGGATTCTTCATCGTGCCCCTCCTGGCCATGGTCCTGTACGCGCGGCCGGGCCACGAGGTCCACCTCTTCCGCGGCTGCGAACTCCTGCCCCGGCGGCTGCGCCCCTGGAGCCGACTGCTCGCCGGAGCCGGCCTGATGAACGCCTGCACCCTGGGCTTCCAGATCACCATGGCCCTCGTCTCCCTGGTCAGCCACCCGATCGACCTGCCGGGCTGGCTGGACCGGCCCGCCCGTTGACGCCCCGTCGGGAGACTTCGTGAACTCCGCAAGCCGCCACCCCGGCCCCCACCCGCCAGCACGCGGGCACGCCCTCGTCATCGGCGCCGGCATCGCGGGGCTGCTCTGCGCACGCGTACTCAGCGAGACCTTCGAGCGCGTCACCCTCGTCGAGCGCGACCACCTGCGCCGTGACACCCGGCCACGCCCGGGAGCGCCACAGGGGCGGCACGCACATGCCCTGCAGGCCCGGGGACTTCAGGCCTTCGAGGAACTCTTCCCCGGCCTGTCGCAGGAACTGACGCTCGCGGGAGCGCCGCCGGTGGACTTCTGCCGTGACACCCGCCTGCAGCTCCCGCACGGCGCGCCGCCTCCGCGCACCTCCGGCATCCGCGTCCAACCCGTCAGCCGGCCGCTTCTGGAGGAGACGGTACGGCGCCGCGTCGAGGACCTCGACGGTGTCCTGACCGTCGACACCCGCACCGTGACCGGTCTCATCGTCCCGCCGACCGGCCTCCGGGTGACCGGCCTCCGGGTCGAACGCCGCAGCTCTCGGCACGCGCGCTCGAACCCCGCCGAGGAGCTCCACGCGGACCTCGTCGTCGACGCCTCCGGACGCGGCACACACCTTCCGGACTGGCTCACCCGGCTCGGCCTGCCCGGCGTGCCCGAGACCGTCGTCGACGCCCGGGTCGGCTATGCCACCCGCGCCTACCGCACCGACCCCGAATCCGCCCCCGCCTGGCGTGCGCTGTTCGAACTGCCGTCACCGCCCCACCACCCCCGCGGCGCCGTCGCGCTCCGGATCGAGGGCGATCGGCTCCTGGTGACGCTGCAAGGAGCCGGCGGGGACCACCCGCCCACGGATGCCCAGGGGTTCGAGAGCTTCCTGGAATCCCTCTCCAGCGGACTGCACGGCGCGCTGCGGCCGCTGGAGCCCGAACCGTCCGTAGCCCGTTACGGACGGACGGCCAACCGACGCGCGCACTACCACCGGCTGCCCCGCTGGCCGGAAGGACTCGTCGTCCTCGGCGACGCGCTCTGCGCCTTCAACCCCGTCTATGCGCAGGGCATGACGATCGCCGCTCTGGAAGCGCAGGCCCTGGGGCAGCTGCTCACCTCCTGGCCGTCCGAGTCCCTGGACGGCCTCGCCCGTCAGGCGCAGCGGCGGATGGCCCGCCTCACCCTGTGGCCCTGGTTCCTCGCCACCCTGACGGATCGCGGCTGGGCGGACGGACGGCCTCCCGCCCACATCCGCGCGGGGCTGCGGTACCTGGAGCGCTGGCAACGCTCGGTGCCCCACAGCCCGCGCCTGCACCGGGACTTGGCACGAGTGACCAACTCCCTGGCCGGTCCCGCGACAGTCCTCCATCCCTTGCACCTCGCCGGCATCCTCGGCCCTCTGCCATGGGTCCGCCGCAGTCGAGGGACAGCGCCGGCACGGGAGTGACCCTGTCCGGGGCTCCCACTGGTGGGAGCAGGCTGATGCGGCACTGGCGAAGCTGACGCAGTCGCTGCTACCTCACGTGAACGAAGCCAACGCCTCGCCGGGATGAGGGAGGCGGCCGCGCAGGATGCCCTTGCCGTGCAGGCCGGCCCATACCCGGACGCCTGCTCGGGCGCGTCGCGCGCGGCGTCGTTGAACTCCCGCCTCGACCTCGCCACGGCGCCTGTGGTGCCCATCCAGCGTTCTGAGCAGCCAGCCCCGGGCGCAGCGGAATGATGCCCGATCACCTCGACCGCATCGCCAGCTGATTGACCAGACGAACACCACCGCTGCAAGCGGGTCGTCGTTGAGCCGCTGCGCGGGCGCTTTGCCCGCCGCAGCGGACACGGGACCGAGAAGGCCGTGCCCGACGTGATCACCGACGAGCACGGGGCAGCCAGCGCCAGCGCCTTGGCCGGCGCCTCTCTCCTGTTTCACGGATCTGCCACGTTCCCGATGCGGGGTACCACACGAGTTGGACTTGTCCCTGGTCTGGCCGGCGATGCGTCAGCTCGTCCAAGTCGAGTGCTGAGAGTGCCCTCAGTGCCTCGTCTGACGCATTCGACCAGAGGTAGAGCGCGATCCCCGCGTCCGGATCCTGAACGATGGCGAGGCCCGGCTCACCGCCTGGCTCAAGTGCGGAGTGCTGCGAGGAGCCCTCGACGCCGCTGCTCTCGCGGCCCCTGCGCAACAGTCGATGGACCAGCTGCCGGGCCTGCCCGTAAGCATCTTCGGCTACTTTGGACGCGATGGCCTGGACAAACGGCACGATCGCGGTGGTGACCACCGCCGTTATCACGACTGACCCGAGATCCGGCGCGGCCCCAGCCGCATGTCGGCGAGCTTCCTCGTCTTCGCGGCCCCGGAGCGCCAGGGCCTGTGCACGCCATTCAGCGGCCTCCTCGGCATGGCCGAGCTCGTGGTACAGGTCGGCGAGTTTCCCGGCGGCTCCTGACCATTTGGCGTCGTCTTCGGCCTCCTTCGCACACCTCAGCGCCTCGCTCGAACGACCCTGGCCTGCCTGCAGGGAGGCAAGGGCCGGGCGAGCGCTCGGGACGCCCTGGTCGATGGCCGATCGGTACCAGCGTTCCGCTTCGGCCGTCTCCCCCTTCGCTTCCAGGAGCTCGGCAAGCTCCAGCATTGAGTGCGGCGCGCCGCCCTCAGCAGCGCCCCGGAGCCAGAACTCGCGCTCGTGCGGATCGCGGTTGGCCATGGACACCAGGGCCGGGAGCCAGCCCGACTCCGCTGCTCGCCGGCACCACGCCTCCGACGCGGCCTCCTCGGTCTGACCACGCGGGCGCTTGTTCGCCGACTGATCCCAGTAGAAACGAGAAAGGTCGTACATTGACTCGGCGTCGCCGGCTTCCGCGCCGGCGAGAAGCCACCGCTCCGCCAAGCCGATCTCGTGACGCACGCGGTAGAAGTACCTGCCCAGCAGCCTCATTGCAGTTGGATCGCCTACCTCAGCGGCCAACTTGACGTTCGGATCCATCATGCCCGGCACGTTCGGTGCTGCCACTCGCCCTCCCGGATCCACGGCCTTGCCGTCGGCCCTCCCCTGGGCGACGTGGCACGGATGCCCGCAGGATAAGCGGTCACGGGTCAGCGATGAACCGGCTTTCCCAACTTCCAAAGAAGGACCAGAAGCCAGCAGCAACACAGCAACTGCGTAGCGGTAGCCCTGCGAACCACCGACCGATCGTCGGTCCGGTCCGGTGGCGCAGGGCAGTGCCCAACCCCGCCGACACCACCCAGACCCGGAACGCGGTGTGGCTCTACGAGCACTACAAGGGCGTGTTCCCGGCCGGCCTGAGCAACGAGTCCCGCCAGAGCCCGGTCCCCGGCATCGACGGCTCGCTCAGCACGGTGACCTCCATCGGCGGGCCGCAGTACGACGAGAACATGGCGTACTACCAGAACCTCCGCCTCTCCGGGAAGGACTTCTGGCTCTACTACTGCAACAACCCCACCGACAAGCACCTCAACCGCTACATCAGCTACCCGCTGTCCGACTCCCGGCTGACGCCGTGGATGGTGGCGTCCGCCGGCGGCAACGGCTTCCTGCACTGGGGCTGGAACATCTGGACCGACCCGTACAACAACTACGCCCCCCTCGACACCTTCAACGGCAGGATGGACGGCGACTTCTACCTCGTCCGTCCCGACAAGGCCACCTACGGCGTCTACGACAGCGTCCGCAGCGAGGCCCTGCTCGCCGGCATCCAGGACTACGAGCTGCTTCACCAGCTCTCCGCCACCAAGCCGGTGCTGGCCCGCGCCCTCATCGGCTCTCTGATCAGCGGCACCACCGCGTTCTCCACCTCCGGCGCGGCGGCCGACCAGCGGCACAAGCAGATCCTCGACGCGCTCGCCTCCCCCGCCCCGGACGCGGTCTTCCCGTTCGCCGACGACTTCGGCCCGGACAAGGACGCCGCCTGGCGCACCGCCCGCGGCTCCTGGTCGGCGGCCGGGGACGGCGGGTACGTGCAGGGTGACGCCAACTCCGGCTGGGACGTGGTCGCGGGGCTGACCGGCCGCGCGTACCAGGACGTCTCCGCCTCCGTCGACCTCCGGATCACCGGGGTCAGGCCCGACGGCGGCGACACCAACTGGGCGGGCATGGTGGTCCGCAACCAGAACCCGACCGAGTCGCAGACCGGGTACCTGGTCGCGCTGCGCAACAACGGCGAGGTGTTCGTCAACCGCAGCGGCGTCCCACTGGCGTCCGCCACGGTCCCGGGCTACGCCCCGGGCCAGACGGTCAGCCTGCGGGTGTCCGCCCAGGGCGGCACGATCACGGTCTACGCCGGGGCCGTCCAGCTGCTCACCGTGACCGACCAGGGCTACCCGGTCGGCGGCTTCGGCCTCGCCACCGGCGGGGCGTCCGCCCGCTTCGAGCACGTGCGGCTCGATCCGGGCACCGACCCGGCGCAGAACGCCGCCGTCACCACCTCCAGCACGTACGAGGGCGACGGGTGGAGCACGGCCGCACTGACCGACGGGCGCCGGGGCCTGGCCACCGGCACCAACGGCTGGAGCAGCAACACCACCGTGAACGCGGACCACAGCGAGTGGGCCCAGCTGGACCTCGGCTCGACCAGGCGGATCAGCCGGGTGGACCTCCACCCGCGCGCCGACGGTCCGGCCGCCGGCAAGGGCTTCCCGGTGGACTTCACCATCCAGGTCTCCGCGGACGGCTCCACCTGGTCGACCGTCGCCGACCGCAAGAACTACCCGAAGCCGTCGGACGCCTCCGTCCAGACCTTCCCGTTCCAGCCCGCCGACGTGCGCTTCGTCCGGGTGACAGGGACCAGGCTCGGCACCGACCCGAACGGCCACTACCGGATGCAGCTCGCCGAGATCGAGGCGGCGGGCAGCGAGCTGGCGGTCAACCGGCCGGTCCAGGCGTCGAGTTCGGCGGGCCCCTACAGCTGGCGGCCGGCCGCGGTCAACGACGGCGTCGCGAACTCCACCCTCGACCACTCGATGGGCTGGAGCAGTGCCCGCTCCGCCGGGGCGGTCGCGAACGAGTGGGTCACCGTGGACCTCCAGGGCCCCAGCCTGATCAGCCGGGTGAGCCTGACTCCGCGCACCGACGGTGCCAACACCGGTCTGGGCTTCCCGGTGGACTACACCGTCCAGGTCTCGGCGGACGGCAGCACCTGGTCGACCGTCGCCACCCGGACGGGCACGCCGCGCCCCGGCGCGGCGCCGCAGGTCCTCACCTTCGCTCCGACCACGGCCCGGTACGTGAAGGTCACCGGCACCCGGCTGAGCGCCGACCAGTTCGGCGACCACTACCTTCAGCTCGGTGAACTCGGCGTCAGCTGACCCCGGACCGCTCTCGGGCCCCTGACGGCACGGCGGTGTCCAGGGGTCGTTGCAGCACGTGGTTCGTCGTTCAGGCCGCGAGCAGTTCGTGCGGGCGCTCGGCTGGGGTCTCCCAGCCGAGCGCTTCGCGTGGCGGCCGTTGAGTTCGGCGGCGACGGCAGCGAGGTGTGCTGGGTCGTGGGCGGCCAGGTCGGTGCCCTTGGGGGAGCTTTGCCGCAGCGAGCCGTTGGCGCCTCCCTGCCCAGCGGCGAGTTCGCGTGGGGTGATGTGGTGCTGTCGGCGCCGAGCTTCATGCCGCCGGCGCCCGGTGCGGCCTCCGGACTCCCCGAGGCGTCCCAGCCCCGTCCCCTCGTCCCAGGGTCTGCTGGAGTCCCGCCTCGTGCCCGGTAGTGCTGGCACCGATCGCGGCTCCGGCACCCGGTCGGTGGCCGCTCTGGACATGCTCAGTGGTTCCGAGGTCCAGGTTCGGCCTCGGGGCGCCGTTGGCCCCCAAGGCCGAGGCCGCGTCAGCGGCACCATACCTCCGAAGGCGGCGCCAGAAACTGCCTGGCCTCTGGCCTCGACGCCGATGGCCCACACACCAGCAGGTGTGGGCCATCGGGTCCCGGGCCGTATCCGGGGCTGTCAGGCGGTGGCTCTGCCGAACAGGTGGTTGGCAGGAGCGTCCGGGTCGTCGCCGTAGAAGAACTCCGAGACCGCCTGGTGGAACTCGGTGCGGTCCAGCGCGCCGGAGCCGTCCCGGTCCAAGGCGGCGAAGACCTCGGCGCAGTCCTCGCCGGGAACGCCTGAGATCGAGTTGAACATCAGCTGGAACTCCGCCTGCTCGATCTTGCCGTTTCCGTTGAGGTCGACGAGGTCGAAGAAGCAGTTGCTGACCGGCTCGATCTGTTCCGGGAACCGGGCAGGGTCGGTCAGGGCCCGCTTGAAGCCTTCGGTCATCTCCCGCAGATCGACCTTTCCGTCACCGTCCTGGTCCATCGGGGCGATCACGTTCGTCCAGAACTCGTCCATCCCGTCGGTGAGCCGGCGGGCGGTCGCGGAGTCGGGCGCGGTGCCCCGGGCGGCGATGTAGCGCTCGCTCATCGCACGGACGTCCTGCCGGGTGATGAACCCGTCGCCGTCGGTGTCGGCGCCCCTGAACCACTGGCCGTACTTGAGGTCTCGAAGTGCACTCATGACTGCGCACAGTATTCACTCGGTTACCCATGCGCAAACGGGTGAGTGGGGTATCCCGCCGGGCCGGCCAGTGGCCGCGCGCTTGACGACGGCGAACCCGGGACACGCCCCGACGGGGTCGGGAGTTCTTCGTGTCAACGTTCGAGGTGTGGCGGCATGAAGGCGAGCACCTCCGGAAGAGGGCCGTCGTAGACCTCGACGTCGACCAGCGCGCTGTGCGCACTCGGCCCCTGGGACAGGCGCGAGCAGCCTCGATCGGCGGTGAGGGAGTTCGGATTGCCGTGGCGGTCCAGGGTTCCGCTCAGGCCCGGCCGGACCGGATCCCACCACGCTCCCGTGGACAGCTGGACGACGCCTGGCATGACGTCGTCCGACAGGACTGCGCCCGCCAGGCAACTGCCCCGGTCGTTGTGGACCCGCACGATCATGCCGCTTTCGATGCCGCGGGACGCGGCGTCCAGCGGATTGATCGTCACGGGCTCACGACCGAGGATCTTCGACTTGAGGCTGTGGCCGCCGTTGTCGTACTGGCTGTGCAGACGCGAGGCCGGCTGATTTGAAATCAGGTGCAGGGGGAATCGGTCCGACAGGCCGCCACGGAGCCACTCCACCGGTTCGAACCACGCCGGATGCCCGGTGCAGTCGTCGTAGCCGAACGAGTCGATCTCCTCGGAGAAGATCTCGATCCGACCCGACGGCGTCGTCAGGGGGAACCGCTGCGGATCTGAGCGCAGCGCCTCGAAGCTGCCGGGGAACGGTCCGCTCAGCGCCGGCAGCTCAGCGGTGGAGCTTCGCCAGAAGTCGTCGAAGCTTGGCAAGGCGGTGTCGTCGCCGAGGTTGGCCCTCGTCTGCTCGTAGAGGTGCCGGACCCATTCGATCTCGGAGCGCGACTTCGTGAACTCCTGCTCGTATCCGAGCCGGGAGGCCAGGGCGGTGAAGATGTGGTGGTCCGTGCGCGACTCACCCTGCGGCTCGCGGACCTTCGGCATCGCGACGAGGTGAGGGTCGGAGAACCCGGCGGCGAAGTCGTCGCGCTCGAGGCTGGTGGCGACGGGAAGGACGATGTCAGCGAACTTGGCCGTGGTGTTCCACCAGGCTTCGTGCACCACCACCGTGTCAGGAGTCTGCCAGGCGCGCGCCAGCCGGTGGAGATCCTGGTGGTGGTGGAACGGGTTGCCTCCGCACCAGTAGATCAGGCGAAGCTCGGGCAGGGTGAGGCGCCGGCCGTCGTAGTCGATGGTCTTGCCCGGATGCAGCAGGGTGTCGGCGATCCGTGCGACGGGGATGAAATCCGCAACAGGGTTGGGACCCTGGGGAATCGACGCCACGGAGGGCCGGCCGGGGGCGACACCGGTCGCGTCCATCGTCGCGTAGCCCGCGCCCCAGCCGCAGCCGGGCCGCCCCATCGAGCCCGCCATGGCAGCCAGCACGACCGACATCCAGACTGGCTGTTCGCCGTGGTCCGCCCGCTGTATCGCGTAGTTGACCATGATGAGGGAAGGTTGCGTGGTGAGGCGGCGCGCGAGGTCGGTGATCGTGTCGCGGCTGATGCCCGTGATCGTCGCCGCCCAGTCAGCGTCCTTCGGGACGCCGTCCAGGTCGCCGACCAGGTAGGAGGCGAAGCGGTCGAACCCGACGCAGCACCGGCGCAGGAAGTCTTCGTCGTGCCATCCGTTGACCAGCATCGTGTGGGCGATGCCGAGCATCGCGGCGGTGTCGGTGTTGGGAATGACGGGTAGCCACTCGGCGTCGAGGAGACCCGCGGCGTCGCTGCGGATGGGGCTGACGTTCACGAACCGCACCCCGGCTGCTCGGCACTTCCGTTGCAGCTCCTGCGTCTGGTGCCGGGCCAGCCCGCCCGGGTTGACCTGGCTGTTCTTCAGGGCCAGCCCTCCGAATGCCACCACCAGCTCACAGTTCTCGGCGATCTCGTCCCACATCGGCATCCGGGACTGGTAGCTCCACGGGGCCCCGCCGATCACATGGGGAAGGATGACCTCCAGAGCCGCAGTGCTGTACGTGTTGCGCGAGTCGGTGTATCCCCCGCCCAACGCCAGGAACCGGTGGAGCTGACCTTGCGCGTTGTGGAAGGCCCCCGCACTCGCCCAGCCGTACGATCCGCCGAACACCGCGCTGTCTCCGTGCTGGGCACGCACCCGACTCAGTTCCTCGCTCACCAGGGTGATCGCGTCGTCCCAACTCACCTCCACGAAGGCGTCCGTGCCCCTGGCCGTGTCGTGGACGCGTGGCAGACCGTTCAGCCAGCCCCTGCGGACCGCTGGGCGCAACACGCGAGCGCTGTCGTCGGCGGCCGTCACCATCCCGGGGCCGATGGGCGACGGCGCCGGGTCATCGCTCCTCGGCTCGATGCGCACCAACCGGCCAGAATCGACCACCGCGATGAAACTGCCCCAGTGCGTCGCAACCGACACGCGTCGTTCCACCGTGCATCAACTCCACCCCTGATGTTTGCCCGGCTCCCGGACAGCGGTTGCCTCCGCCGCCGGGCTCCACTTCACTCGGCGGGCCGCAGAACACAGGCTCCCCCTGCGGCCCGCCGCCCAACCCTGTAGGTGACGAGCCTTCCAAGGGCCGCACGGCAGCGCCGACCGACGCCCGGCAGGTCGCCAGCCCGTTCGGGCCAGCGGGTCAGCAGGAGGGAAGTCGAGGGCGCGAGAACGCAGGTGCGGCCCCTCATCCCCCGGGGCAGCCAGGAAGAACGTCACCGAAGTCGCCTCGTCCGCGGACTTCCGGGACGCGACGAGGAGCAGGCCGACGGCCACGCCGGCCTGCTCTGCGACCCGGCTGTCGGGCATGCCCTCACGGACCGCTCGCTGCACCATCGGGTGGACCCGCACGGAGCGGTGCCGGTCCGCCGGGTCGTGGTCGAGCAGGCTCCAGCGGTGTGACGATGCTCCCGCTACCTCCCGACGATGCCCTCGGTGCCGGTGGTGTGCTGCGCGGGCTCACGCGACCGCAGGTCACGGACGGCGGGACGGTGGACGTGCTGACCCGCCGCGACCGACTGCCCGATCCGGTCCGCCCGCTGACCACCTGGCGCGCCTCCAGGCCGTCGACCCCAGCTACCTGCCGCGCTCGGCGCGCTCGCCAACGTCCAGCCGCTCTGGGCCGCCCACGAGCCGCGGAGGGACGAGCTGACCATCCCGTTCCTCGGTCCCGAACGGGCCGCCTGGCAGTACCCGTTCGGCGGCCTGCTGCGGTCCGGCGCCACCCTGGCGGCGGGCAGCGACCGGCCGGCGGCCGTAGCCCGAGCGCCGGGCGCGTCCGCCGGGGTGGCGGACGCACCCGGCGTTCCGGGCATCCCCCGGCATTCCCGGCGCACCCCCGGCGTCCCCGCCCGCGCCGGGGAGCCGGACGGCGGAGCGGTGCCGCCCTACGCCTCCGCCTCCGCCTCCGCCTCCCGCAGCCAGTCCGGCGTGCGGAAGCCGCCGCCGCCGTACATGGGGAGCCGGACGGTGTCGCCGTAGCGGGCGAGCTGGGCCCAGGGGCGGTTGAGGCCGGCCGAACCGTGGCGGCGGACGCGGGTGACGGCGTCCAGGTCGAGGACGTCGACCAGGATCTCCTCGCCGGGGCCGGCCTGCTGGCGGACGATGCCCTCCGGGTCCACGACGACGCTGGCGCCGACGCCGGCCGGGTCGGCGGCATTGACGTTGACCACGTACACCTGGTTGGTCCAGGCGTTGGCGCGGGCGCAGACCAGCTCCATCTCCCGGTCGCGGGTGGTGGTGAGGGTGGGCTGGATGACGATCTCCGCGCCCAGCCAGGCGAGTTGGCGGTAGGTCTCGGGGAACGAGCCGTCGTAGCAGACGGCCAGGCCCACCCGGCCGGTACCGGGGATGTCGAAGACGGTGAACTCGTGGCCCGGGGCGGCGCGTTCGTACGGCTGCCAGGGGAAGACCTTGCGGTAGCGGGCCGCGATCTCGCCCTGCGGGGAGACGGCGATGGCGGTGTTGTAGACGAGCCCGTCCGCCGGATCCCGTTCGAAGAGGCTGCCGGGGACGAGCCAGAGGCCGGTCTCCACGGCGAGCGCGCAGATCCGGTCGGTGAGCGGGCCGGGGACGGTGACGGCGGCCCGCTCCATCCAGTCCGCGGGTGCCGGCCGCAGGAGCGGGCCTTCGGCCGCGAGCAGCAGTTCGGGAACGACGACGAGCTGGACGTGCGGGAAGAGCGCCCGCGTCGTGCGGACCTGGTCGGCGAAGCGCTGCCAGCTCGCTTCGAGGTCGTGGGTGACGGGCCTGGTCTGCAGGGCGGCGATGGCGAGCGTGCGCATGGTGTTCAGTCCTCCGTGGAGTCGGATGGGCGGTCGGCGTCGGTGGTAGAGGGGCGGGCGGTGGCAGAGGGGCGGGCGGTGGTAGAGAGACGGCCCGTGGCAGTGGCCGGGGCGCGGACATCGGTGTCGGTGTCGGTGACGGTGAGTCGGGCTACGGCCGTGCGGCCGTCGCGGAAGAAGCGGGGCAACCGGGCGCGCACGACCAGCATGGCGACCACTCCCCCGGCGATGGAGCCGACGCCCAGCAGGAAGACCCCGCCGACGCCGTGGAAGGAGGTGCTGCCGTAACCCGGGTCGAACATGTCGGCGGCGCTGCGGGCGAAGGCCGCGAGCATCAGCAGCCCGCCGAACAGGGGCAGGACGCCTCGCAGCAGCAGGTCCCGCGGTGAGTCGCGGAGTCGGCCGCGGAAGTACCAGACGCAGGCCAGTGCGGTGGTGCCGTAGTAGCAGGCGATGAGCAGGCCGACGCAGAGGATGGCGTCGCCGAGGAAGTGGCTCGACACCAGGGTGAGCAGGACGAGCAGGCCGGCCGCCGTCGCACCGAAGAAGACGGTGCCGAAGCCCGGCGTCAGGTGACGGGGGTGGATGCGGGCGAAGGCGCGCGGCAAGGCGCCGTGAGCCGCCATCGAGAGCGTGCCCCGCGAGGTGCCGACCAGGCAGGTGAGCA
Source organism: Kitasatospora sp. NPDC005748 (assembly GCF_040630735.1). Taxonomy (NCBI): domain Bacteria; kingdom Bacillati; phylum Actinomycetota; class Actinomycetes; order Kitasatosporales; family Streptomycetaceae; genus Kitasatospora; species Kitasatospora sp. NPDC005748. Next base: position 10,493 of record NZ_JBEXYD010000043.1, on the reverse strand, counting down.
GCGCGGAGGCGGCCGAGACGCAGACGGCCAGCTGCATCACCCGGGCGAGCGCGTCACCGAGGACGGGTGGGGCGAGGGTGGCGAGGACGTCGGCGGCGTTGTCGGGGTTGCCGAGCCCGAGGCCGTCGGTGCCGGAGCCCGCGAAGGAGAGTGCGGCGAAGGCGGTGAACAGGTACGTCCCCAGCAGGACGAGGGTGGAGATCACGGCGGCCTGGCCGGGGACCCGGCCGCTGTCCCGGGTCTCCTCGTTGGTGGTGATCAGGGCGTCCCAGCCCCAGTAGATGAACAGGCAGAGCAGCACGGCCTGGGCGAACGGCCCGAAGCCGTCGAAGCCGAGCGGGTCGAGCCAGGCCAGTGACGGGGTGGCGGAGCCGGGCCGGGTGAGGGCGACGGCTCCGAAGCCGAGCAGCGCGATCAACTGGAGCCCGAGCAGCGCGTACTGGACGGCGGCCGCGACGCGCAGGCCGCGGTGGGCGATCGCGGTGAGACCGGCCAGTAGCAGGACGGCGGTCGTGGTGACGGTCGCGCCGTCGTCGGCGAGCGCGTGCAGACCGAGCAGAGCCAGCAGGTAGCCGGCGCTGACCTTGGCGAGGGCGGTCATCGCGATGACGGTGGCAGCCTGAGCGACCCAACCCCCGGCGAGCCAGCCGACGGCCGGCCCGAAGGCGCGGGTGGTCCAGACGAAGGTGGTGCCGCAGTCCGGCATCTCCCGGTTGAGCTCACGGAACGCGAAGGCGGTGAGCAGGATCGGCAGGAAGCCGAGCAGCAGCGCGGCCGGGGCGAGGTCCCCGGCGACGAGCGTCACGAAGCCCAGGGTGACGGCGATGCTGTAGGCCGGGGCGACGGAGGAGAGGCCGAGCGCGATCGAGGCGGCGAGGCCGACCGAGCCGGCCCGCAGGCCCTTTCCGGCGGGGGTGGGTGGTGGGCCCGGTCTGACGTCGGTAGCGCGGGGGTCGGGTGTCACGGCGGGCTCCTGGGGCGGTGGGGGGCACAGGGAGTTGTTAAACGCAGATTTAAGAGATAGCTGCTGTATCAGTCAAGAGCTGAGGAGGTATTGTTAAATCGAGATGCAACAGAACCAATGGAGGGAGAGGGAGTGGCGGCCAAGAAGGGCAGCGGCAAGGAGGCTCGCCGGGCCGAGCTGGGGGCGGCGGTGCAGCGGGCCCTGATGGTGCGGGGCCTGGAAGGACTGCGGCTGCGCGACATCGCGGAGGAGGCCGGGGTCACGCCGGCCGCCGTGCTCTACTACGGCGACCTCGACGGCCTGGTCCACGAGACCTACCAGCAGGCCATCGAGCGTTACAGCCGTGGGCGCGAGGAGGCGGCGGACGGCTTCGCCGACGCCCGCGACAAGCTCAGGGCCTGCATCGACAACGGCGTCGCCACCGGCCCGGACGACGCGCTGACCAGGCTGCTCTTCGAGTACTGGCCACGCTGCCTGCGTGACGCGAAGGCCGCCGCGCTGGACAGCGCTCTGACGGAACGTCAGATCGCCGTCTATTCGGCGATCCTGGTCCTCGGCGAGGCGCAGGGCCACTTCGTCCTCCCGGACCCCCCGCGCCTGCTGGCGGCCAACTTCGTGGCGATGGAGGACGGTTACCAGATGGAGGTACTCGCCGGTCGGCGCACCCGCGCCGAGGTGATCAGCGCACTGAACTCCTACGCCCGCGCCGTCACCGGCCACGACCCGGGCGTTCGGGCCTGAGGGGATCCCGGCGTCGCGCGCGCAGCGCTCGGAGGCCGGCGTTGTCGGTTCCGTCTCGGTCGAGGACTCCGGTGTGCCGGAGCCGGAGGCAGAGTCACGGTGCCGTCGATCGAACCCGCCCGCGCGGGTGCAGCACGGACGGGTTCGATCGTGCCGGTGTGGCGGCCCACGCCTACCGCGGACGTGCTCGCGGCGGACCACCAGCAGCTCCTCTCGGCGCTGACCGAACGCCGCACGGTCGAATGGCTGGTTACGTGCCAGGAGATCGTCCTCGTACTCGGGCTGGAGCTGTGCCCGGCAAGAAGAAGCCGACGGTCGGGGCCATCGCCGCGGATGAGGCGGGGTCGCGGCACGGTCACCCCTTTCGCCCGCCTCTCCGGCTCGCCGACCCGCGCCCGCCTCTCCGGCTCGCCGACCCACGCCGGCCTGGAGGTGGTGGCCGGCCCCGACGACCGGAACGCGATGTTCCGGCCACCAGCCGCAGCGTTCAAGTCGGTTGTGAAGAGAGTAAGTTCAACCGGACCTCGCCGCCGAAGCTCCGATGCCAGACTTGCCGACGCCTCGTCAGGGGTACGCGGCACATTCATCGCCGCTCCGGGACGGGGGACGGGCCGGGGCAGGCGTCCATGCTTGTGGGAGGGGAACAGTGGCACCTCGGGAATCCCTGCTCAAAGTCTACGGAGACCGGTCGTACCGGCACGTGACGATGGCCCGGCACCAGGGCACGACCATCGCGTTCGCGATGGACGCGGCGCGCCGGATCGTCTACTCCGTCCTCGACCTGTCCGGCCAGCAGACCAAGGGGGAGATCGACTCCGCGTACTGGAGCGAGAACCCCGCCGAACTCGCCTTCCCCCGTGAGCTGGCCGAGGTGGGGTACGCCGTCGTCGGGGCGACGGCGATGCCCACGGTCAAGCGGGGCGGAGCCGAGGCGGGCCCCGATGACCGGCCGACGGCCGCTGAGACCGACTCCTTCCTCTCCAGCACCGCGCGGCTGACGGCGGACGCGCCGTTCCACGTGGTCTCCGACGGCACCTACCTGGTGGTGCTGCGGCAGTCGATCGGCGCGACGCACACCGACGCGGTGCACAAGCTGACCGGCGGCGGCTGCTCGGGGGACGCCACCCGCGGCGACTACGTGCTCAGCGGAGCGAAGAAGGTGCCGCTGGTGCGCGACACCCTGCTGGTCGACCGGTTCCTGCTGGTGGACGGCAAGCTCAAGCCGGTCCTGGAGGTGCGCTTCAAGCGCAGCCGGCACGCCACCCGCCCCGAGTCGGCCAAGGACAGCCTGGGCACCGAGGACATGGAGGGCCGCCCCTTCCACGAGCCGACCCAGGAGCTGTCCTTCGTCCGGAACCTGACCCGCGGCCGGTTCGCCGCCGTGCTGGTGCCCACCGCGGTCAGCAACGTGCGGCGCTGGCAGCTGTTCGCCCACAACGACGCCACCGGGCGGGTCGACTGCTTCAACGTCGAGCAGGGCGCCCAGGGCCTGTTCAACACCCTCGGCACCCGCTTCTACACCAGCCCGGATCCGCTCTACCGGGACTCGGTGTTCGAACGCAGCCCGGGCACCTGTCCGTTCACCGGGCGCGAGCTGGTCCCGGTCACGGGCGCCGAGGGGCACGCGGAGACGGCGCTGCGGCTGACCGGTACCGGCCCCTGCGTCGACCTCGGCGACCCGGCGGCGCTGCGCTTCGGCGGCGAGCCCTACTCGGTCGAGGCCTGGATCAAGCCGAACTCCTACGACGGCCCGGTGCTCTGCCGGAAGGGGGAGTACCGGCTGAGCGTGGACCCCACCGGTTCGGTGGTGCTCACCCACACCGGGGCGCCGTCCCCGCTCACCTCCACCGATACCGTCCCCACCGACACCTACACCCACGTCGCCGCCACCTTCGACGGCACCACCGCGAAGCTGTACGTCAACGGCAATCCGGCCGGCAGCGGCGCGCTGCCCTTCACCCCGGCCACCGGCGTGAGCACCCTGGTCGGCAAGGACGGTGCGGGCGACCACTTCGACGGCGACCTCGACGAGCTTCGGATCTGGAACCGGGTGCGCTCCCAGGCCGAGCTCACCGCGGGCATGGGCCACCGGCTGATCGGCAACGAGCCGGGCCTGGTGGCCTACTACCGCTTCGACGAGGGTGCCGGCACCACCGCCTACGACCAGACGGACAACGCCCTGCACGGGACGCTCAGCGCCGACGCGCAGTGGACCGGCTCGGACGCCCCGGTCGGCGACCACCCCGGGGTGCGGCGCGACAGCTTCACCCTCAAGGGGCGCACGGTCGAGTCCGGCATGTCGGCCGTGCTCTACCACCAGCAGGAGAACGTCGTCGCCGGGTACCGCCCCGATCCCAAGCCCGCCAAGCGGCAGGCCCGGGTGATGCTGGCCTTCGCCGCCAAGGACGGCCAGGACCCGTACACGGCCGCCCTGGACTTCGCCGTCGGCCGCGACGGCCGGCTGGCCCAGGCCCCGGACGTGCTGGACCCGGCGGTGCTCAAGCGGCCGGTGAAGGGCCAGGACTCGGAGCAGATCAGCGCCCTGCAACAGACGATCAAGCGGCTGGAGCCGGAGATCGCCGACCTGCGGTCGAAGATCGCCCAGCTGGCCGGCGTAGCCGGCAAGGCGGCCGACCACCAGGCGGAACACGACCGCCTGCGGCCGGGGTTCGACGACCTCGAGAGGCGCTACCTGGCCGAGAGGGACCAGGTGACCGCCTACAACTACAACCTGGGGCTCAAGACCGAGCGGGTGGCGCCGAGCGGCTACCGGTGGCGGTGGCTGTTCGCCGCCAGCAATCCGGGCAGCAACGGCGTCGTGGTCTTCACGGAGGACAAGCCGGCCGACCCGCAGTCGAGGGCGGTCTGGCGGCTGGCGGCCGTCGGCCAGAGCCAGGACGGCAGGCCCTGCTACTGGCTGGTCTCCAGCAACACGGCCGGGCAGCGACTGCACGTCGTCGGCGACTCGACGGAGGAGAACGCCAAGCTGGACGCGGCCGCCCACGACCCGGCCAACGCCGCCATGCAGTTCATGCTCCTCACCGACAACAACGACGTCACCGCCACGCGCGAGGTCCGCCTCGTCAACCGGAAGAGCCGGCTTGCGATCGGCTCGCCCTCCGCCGTCCCGTACGCCCTCCTGTGTCAGTCGAGCGAGTGCCTCACCGCGGAATCGGGCCTGTTCCTCCTGGTCAACCTCGGCCTGACGTCGGGGCTGGACAAGCAGTACGGCCCGGCCAAGGCGGCGATGGACGAGCTGCGCAGGAAGCTCCAGGAGGCGATCACCGCCCAGCAGCGCACCGCCGAACTGCAGCTCAGGCTCACTGCCCGACAGGTCGAACTGCAAGCCGCTCAGAGCCGGTTGGCCGCACTGTCGACCGCCCTGCAGGGCGATGACGACCTGACGCTGGCCATGCCGCTGATCGCGGTGGACGCCACCGGCTTGAGCGTGTCCGGCAGCCTGCTCGAATTCGCCCGGGGCACCGACCGGCCGACGCTGTTGGACAGCGGCACCGGCAACCTCGTGCTGTACTTCCGCGGGGTCAACGAGCAGTTCTTCGCCGTGTACTACGACACCGCCGTCATCCGGGGCGCCCGGACGCTGGCCGGGGACGGCGGCACGCTCGCCTTCCTCGCCCGCGACCCGGCCGTCGCCCTGGACCCATGCACCATCCAGGTCAGCGACGGTGACGCGCCCGGCCGCTGCGACCTGACCGTCACCGTCGGGACGGACACCGAGACCTGGAGGTCCCTGCCGCGCAAGGCCGAGCTGATGGCGGCCGCGTTGGCCGGGAACCCCGGCCGGCCGGTGACGCTGGGCACGGTCGCACGGGTGACGGGCAGCACGGTGGAGTTCACCGCCGCCACCACCGTCGCCGTCCCGTCCAGGGCCCACCTGCTCATCGGCGGCACCAACCACGCCGCGTCCGCCGACGCCCCGATCGGCGCCAAGACCCTCACCCTCACCTCGGCGAGCACCGCGATCAAGCCCGGTGACAAGGTCAGCCTCGTCGCCTACGACTGGAGCCGGGCCCGGTCCAGCCGGCCCGGGGTCCTGCTGTCCGCCGGGTCCCGCTTGATCGGACTGACCACGGGCGGGGTCGACTCCGTGCCCAACGGCACGGCCAAGGCGTCCGTCACCGGCCGCGGCTGCCGCTGGCGCGCCGAGATGCCCGGCCGCGCCTTCCTGTTCGACGGCAAGGAGCAGTACCTGACGCTCCCCGCCGCGAAGCACCAGGCCGTCACCCCGGGCGGGGACCTGAGCCTGGAGGCGTGGGTCCACCCCGAGACCGGACAGGGCCGGCTCGTCCACGGCAAGACGGACGGGGCGTCCTACTCGCTGGCGCTCGGTGCCGCCGGTCTCCCCGTGTGGCAGTTCCTCGGCAACTCCAAGGTCGAGCTGACCGCCTCGCTCGACCTGTCGAACCGCGACTTCACCGTCGAGCTGTGGGCCAAGCGGGACAATGCCCGCAGCGTCCGGGAGCCACTGCTGACCCACGGCCTCCCGGGGGGCGGCCGGGACCGGACGCTGCACCTGCACTTCGAGCCGGACAACACCTTCGGTTTCGCGCTGTTCGACGACGACCTGACCACCACTCAGGCGTACTCCGACCTGGAGTGGCACCACTGGGCCGCGGTGTACAGGAACGCCACCCGGGAGCAGATCCTCTACCGGGACGGCGTCGAGGTCGCCCGGCGCACCGCCACCGGAGCCTATGCCGGCAACGGCCCGCTGGTCCTGGGCCACCAGCAGTTCACCGGTGCCCACCTCTACGGCCAGATCGACGAGGTCCGCGTCTTCGGGCGGGTCCGCACCCCGGAGGAGATCACCGCCCAGCGCTACCAGCGGCTGTCCGGACTGGAGCCCGGCCTGCTGGGCCACTGGAACTTCGAGGGCTCCAACGACACGGCCTCCCCGATCAAGGGCTACCAGGTGGTCGCGCGGGTCGGCGGCCAGGTGGTGCGTTCGGCCGAGCGCTTCCCGTGCAACGAGTGGGGGCACGTCGCCGCGACCTTCACCCAGTCCTGGGCGGTGCGCCTGGACGGCGGCGAGGGCCTGTCGGTGGCCTCGCAGGACTCGCTGAACATCCTGGAGGACCTCACCATCGAGGCGTTCGTCCAGGTCGAACAGCTGGGCAAGCCCATGGTCCTGGTCGCCAAGGGAGCGGCGATCGACGGCGGCCGTGACGGAGTCCCGTACCAGCTGGGCATCCGGGCCGACGGCCGGGTGGAGTTCGCCTTCGCCGACGCCGACGGCAAGGCCAACCGGTACACCACCGGCCAGGCCGTCAAGCCCGGCACCTTCCACCGCCTCACCGTGGTGCGCGAGCGCCTCAGCCCCGAGGTCCGCACCACCGCGACGCTGACCGAGAGCAGCCCGCCGGTGCAGCAGATCCGCCTCTACTTCGACGGCGTGTCGGCCGGCACCACCCTGTACAGCGGCCCCGGTCCGCAGTCCAACACCAGCCCGCTGGAGATGGGCCGGGGACTGCGCGGCGTCCTGTGCGAGGTGCGGCTGTGGAACACCGCGCGCACCGCCCCGCAGCTCGGACTGCCGGTCGGACCGCGCGACAAGGGCCTGCTGGCCTGCTGGCCCTTCAACGAGAACACCGGCAACGTCACCCACGACGTCGGCGGCTCCTTCCCGGCGAAGCTGCGCGGCGCCCGCTGGACCCGCGACCCCGACCCCAGGGCCAGCGCCCTGCGCCTCTACCGCAACGGCGAGGCGCTGTCCGAGGGCCCGGTGACCGCCCAGGACAGCGACGCCTGGGGCGATGCCCAGCTCACCCTGGGCGGTCGCCTGGTGGGCGGCAAGCCCAGCGAACTGCTGACCGGCACCCTGGAGGAGGTGCGGATCTGGCGCACCGTCCGCACCCGGGAGCAGATCTCCGACAACCTGTTCACCCGCCTGCGCGGCGACAAGCAGGACCTGCTCGGCTACTGGCCGTTCGACCGGGACTCCACCGCCGCCGGCGCCGCCTCGGTGCGCGACGAAGGCCTGCGCGGCAACGACCTGGACTTCTCCCCGAAGCGGCCGCGCGTCCTGCTCTCCACCGCACCCATCTCCGCCGACACCGCGCAGGTCCGCTCGGCCCTCGCCGACGTGCGCACCCCCTTCCACAGCACCGTCGCCGGCTCCCCCGGCGCCACCGAGTACGCCGACCTCCAGTACGACGCCCGGGGCCAGGCGCTCGGCGTGCTCAAGCGCTGCTACGGCTTCGTCCGCGACGGCCGCTGGCACCTGATCACCGGCTACAAGGTGGGCGACCTGGTCACCGAATGGGTCGGCCAGGCCCAGTTCGACCCGCAGCTCATGGGCTACGTCGAGGGCGCCCCGCCGGTGCCGTCGGAGAACCTCACCGACAAGTCCGACGGCTACGCCGCCGCCTCCTCGGTGGAGTTCGGCGAGGCCGAGCAGGTGGTGCAGGCCCTGTCCTCCAGCCGGACCCGGAGCGTCGACACCGCCTTCAACTTCTCCTTCGGCGGCGAGACCGACGCCGGCACCATGACCGTCACCGCGCCCCTCGGCGTCGGCACCGCGACCCCCGCGGCCAACTTCCAGCTGAAGCTCGCCGCGACGGGCAGCCTCGAGTACTCCAACACCTGGAGCGAGGACACCAGGATCAGCCAGGGCAGGAACACCGCCCGAAAGACGAAGCTCGCGCTGAGCGGCTACGTCGAGGACCCCGCCAAGGTGCTCAACCCCGCCGTCGGCCGCCGCTACGTGCCCGCCAACACCGGCATGGCGCTGGTCCAGTCGCAGACCGCCGACATCTTCGCGCTGCGCCTGGCCACACCGGCGCCCTGGTCGCCTACCGGATGATGCCCAACCCCGACATCCCGCCGGACTGGAATGTCATCCACTTCCCGATCAACCCCCGCTACACCAAGCAGGGCACCCTGGACGGCACGGTCGGCTTCAACGACAACGGCAAGGTCCTCGACCCCGACTACCCGACGGCCAAGGACTACGGCGAGTACAGCTACTTCAAGCCGCGGGACGCCTACGCGCTCAAGCGCCGCGTCACCCGCGACCAGCAGCGGCTGCAGGCCTACTACGAGTCGATCTCCACCGAGGTCGGCCACCACACGAGCGACGACCAGGCCAAGGAACAGGCCAAGACGGCCCTTCGCTCGATGGGCGTGTCCGTCGGCCCGGACGGCCGCCGCACCACCGCCGGCAGCAAGACCGCCACCGGCTTCTCGCACCGGGACCTGGTCAACACCTACGTGTGGACGGCCCAGGGCGGCTTCTTCGCCGAGACCACCGAGGCCACCGACGCCGTCAGCGAGACGACCTCCGGCTCCTACACCTACAGCAGCAAATTCGGCGGCTCCTTCGACTTCAGCTTCGGCGTCCTCGGCATCGGCTTCACCGCCCACCTGGACGCCTCCAGGGGCGGCGGCTTCAGCGTCACCCGGGCCAGGAGCAGGGACACCTCCCGCAGCTTCGGCCTCGACGTCCAGTGCGCGCCGTCCGGGGACCTCCAGCGCCGGGACAAGGACGGCAAGCCCGTCTACGACGCGGCCGGAAAGCCCGTCCTGGTGCCGGGCAAGGTGGACGCCTACCGCTTCCTCAGCTTCTACCTCGGCGAGAACAGCGCCAACTTCGACGACTTCTACCACAAGGTCGTCGACCCGGTCTGGCTGTCGAACAGCGACGCGCCCGACGCCGCGGCCCTGCGGCAGACCCGCCAGAACTCCGCCAAGCCCCCGTGCTGGCGCGTCCTGCACCGGGTCACCTACGTCAGCCGGGTGCTCGCACCCGTCCCGCCGCCCACCGCGCCGCCGCTGGAGAGGGCGATGCGCGCCGAGAACATCGACAGCAACTACGAGCTGATCAAGCGCCTCGAACCCCACGTCCGCCCCGCCGCCACCAGCAGCGCCGGCCTGGCCGCCGCCACCCGCGAAGCCCTCGCCACCCAGCTGCCCGAACTCGTCCCCCACGCGCCCGAGATCATCGACTACCTCACCCGCTACTTCGGAGTAGAGAACTGACACCCGCCCGGCCCTCCGGCAACACCGGAGGGCCGGGCACCCTCCCTGGCGCAGGGCGAGGTGACCGACCGGCGTCGGCCTCCTCGGACCGCACCGGACACCGCCGATCTGGGGACCTGGGGACCTGGGGACCCGGGGACCCGGCTGGTCAGCGTCGCCCTCACCCGGCCTTCGCCTGGCCCGCCAGCCGGCCGCAGAACGGCGCCGCCCCTGGGAACGTTCCGCGGCCTGTCGTCCTGTCCGCTCCGGTCAGGGGCCCGCGAAGTGGGCGTGCTGCAAAATGCGGACGGCCTGCTGGGTGGCCGGGTCGCCGAGATAGTAGCCCTCGTCCCCCGCGACCCAGCCGTCTCCGCCGTCCAGGCCCCCTCGACCCAGCCGACCGGGCGTCGAGGGCCTCGCTTCGGTCGCTGTGCAGGAGGGGCCGGCCGAGGCGGCCGAGCAGCGGTTCGGCCCGGCCGCCTCGGCCAGGTGCAGCACCGCGATCCAGCCGTCCCGGCCCCACGGACGGTCGTCGAGCGGCGCGGCCCAGCCGACCCTCACCCCCCTTGGTGGTGGAGCTGGTGAACGCCGGCAGCTTCCGGCGCGGACCAGGACGACGTGGTCCAGCCCTCACCGGAGGTGCCCGCCAGGGCGCCTGTGCGGTCCGGGGGCCCGAAGCGGCGCACCGGGTCGGAGGTGGCGCGCAGCACGGCGTCGGGCTGCAGGCCGGTGTCGTCCGGGTGGCTGGACGAGGGCCAGCGGGATCAGCACGAGCCACGCGAAGCGCATCAGCTGGTCCTCCCGCAGTCGC
>NZ_JBEXYD010000042.1:0-66991 GCF_040630735.1 Kitasatospora sp. NPDC005748 | reverse complement strand
CCGAGGGGCCGAAGATCGCGCGCAGCGCGGTGCCGTGGGCGTTGGTGGCGGTCCACTCGGCGTCACGGACGACGTTGTAGACCACGTGGCGCCGGCCGCCGCACCGCTCCCGGCACCTCGCCGCGTCGGCGTGGCAAGGTGTGGCCCCGGGCGGGTGGCGGGACACTGGCCCGTGGAGGGGTGTCCGGTGGGGGCCGTTGCGCCGAACAGGTGGTGGCCGGTATGACCGAGGTGTTGTTGGCCGTCGGGACGGAGAAGGGCCTCTTTCTCGGCCGCAGCCGATCCCGGGCGGACTGGGAGTTCAGCGGGCCGCACTTCCCGATGAACGCGATCTACGCCGTCTCGATCGATCGCCGGGGCGGCCGGACCAGGCTGCTGGTCGGTGCGGACAGCAGCCACTGGGGCCCGTCGGTCTGGCGCTCCGACGACCTCGGCGCGAGCTGGTTCGAACCGGCGAAGCCGGCCGTCCGCTTCCCCGAGCACACCGGAGCGTCGCTCACCCGGGTCTGGCAGCTCCAGCCGGCCGGTGAGGAGGCGCCCGGCGTGGTCTACGCGGGCACCGAACCGGCGGCGCTGTTCCGCTCCGAGGACGGCGGCGAGACCTTCGCCCTGGTCGAGCCGCTCTGGAACCATCCGCAGCGGTCCGAATGGGGCGCCGGGTACGGCGGCCAGGGGCTGCACACGATCCTCACCGATCCGCGCGACCCCGGACGCCTGCTCGTCGCCGTCTCCAGCGGCGGCGTCTACCGGAGCAAGGACGGCGGCGCGAGCTGGGAGCCCTCCAACACCGGGCTGCGCGCGGAGTTCTTCCCGGAGGAGAGCCAGTACCCCGAGTTCGGCCAGTGCGTGCACAAGATCGCACCGGACGCCGTCCGGCGGGACCGCCTCTACCTGCAGAACCACGGCGGCGTGTACCGCAGTGACGACGCGGGCGCGAGCTGGCGCTCCGTCACCGACGGCCTGCCCGCCGACTTCGGCTTCGCCGTCGCCGCCCACCCGCGCCGGGCCGACACCGCCTACCTCTTCCCGCTCGGCGGCGCCGGCGACCGGATCCCCCCGGGCCGCCGCTGCCGGGTCTACCGCACCGAGGACGGCGGGGACAGCTGGCAGCCGCTCGCCAACGGCCTGCCGGGCGAGGACCACTACGGCGTCGTCCTGCGCGACGCCCTGCGTACCGACGACGCCGAACCGGCCGGGATCTACTTCGGCAACCGCACCGGCGAGGTCTACGGCAGCCCCGACGAGGGCGAGAGCTGGTCGCTGCTGCTCTCCCACCTGCCGGACGTGCTCTGTGTCAGGGCGGCGACGGTGTCGTGACCGGACCGGGCAGGCAGACCCCGGCCACTTGATCCACGAACGGTCGCCCGACGAGCATGGCGGAGGCAGGACGGCTCTCGGAGATCGGATGGACCGCGTGACAGAGATGGAACCCGACTGGGAGTTCGGGCGCGACGCCGACGGCCTTCCGGTCGTCCGCTACCAGCGCGGCGAGCGGGAGGGCCGGCCCTGGGCCGGCCTGCTGGAGGTCATGGGCCCGGGGACGCCCGGCGGCGAGGCCGTGAGCGCCGTCGACCCGGTGGAGTTCGTGCTGACGGACATGTCGGGCTGGGTCGTCTCCAGCCGGGTGGGCTTCGGCGAGCGGTTGCGGCGCCGCGGGGCCCGCCCGCTCCGGCTCGGGCACACCATGCTGCGCGACCTCGCCGGTGATCCGCCGCCGGCCGGATGGCCGGACTGGGCGCGGACCCCGCTGCGGGAGGGGTACCGCAGCGTGCCGTGCGACCGCACCGCCGAGGAGCTCGCCCCGGCGCTGGGCGCCGCGTTCGGCCCCGGCCACCCCGACCACCGCCCCGACCACGACGAGCGGACCTCGCGGGAGGAACTGCGCAGCCTGCTGGCCGGCGGGGTGGTCGGCCCCGTGCTGCCGTCCAGCGCCCTGGTCGTGGACGCGGACGACCGGGTCGTGGCCGGCGCCGTCGTGACCGACTACGAGGGCCTGCCCTGGATCGCCCATGTCTTCCGGCACCCGGAGCTCGGCTACCCGGGGCTCGGCCGCGACCTGATGCGCCGGGTGATGGCCGACCTCGCCGGCCGCGGGAACCCCGGGATGGGGCTGGCCGTCACCGAGGGCAACGCGGCCCGCCGGCTGTACGAGTCGCTCGGATTCCGGCTCACCAGGAGCACGCTGACGGTCATCGTCCCCTGAGCCGCCCGGTGCTCGCCCGGCCGCTACGGACGGGCGAGCTCCAGCACGGCGATCCCGGCCAGGACGGTGGCGCTCGCGGTCATCCGCAGCCGCCCGAGCCGTTCGCGGAAGACCACGGTCGCGATCAGCGCGGCGATCACGATGCTCGTCTCGCGCAGCGCGGCGACGGCCGCCAGGCTGCCCCGGGACTGCGCCCAGACCACCAGCCCGTAGGCGGTCAGGGAGAGCACCCCGCCGACGATCCCCACCGGCACCACCGGGCCGGCCCCGACGAGCAGGCCGCGGCCCCGGCGGATCCGGGCGATCAGCGCCAGGCACGGCCCCTGGAGCAGGAAGAGCCAGGCCACGTAGCCGCCGACGGTGCCCGCGTGCCGGACCCCGCTGCCGTCCAGCACGGTGTACGAGGCGATCATCACGCCGGTACCGGCGGCGGCGGTGAGAGCGGGCAGCTGCGCCCGCCCGGGTATCCCCCGGGCGAAGGCCAGCCCGATCAGGCCGCAGGAGATCACCAGCACGCCCAGCAGCTCGCCGCCGCCCAGGGCCTGGCCGAGCACCGTCACGGACAGCACCGCCACCAGCAGCGGCGCCGAACCCCGGGCGATCGGGTACATCTGCCCGAAGTCGCCGAGCTGGTAGGCGCGCAGCAGCAGGAGCTGGGAGGAGACCTGCATCGCCACGGAGGCGAGGAGGTACGGCCAGGCCCCGGCGGCCGGCAGCGGGTTGAGCGCGACCAGGACCACCGCGCAGGCGGTGTAGGTGAGGTTGATCAGGGCGAAGCCGACCAGCTTGTCCCGGATCCGGTGGGCCAGCCCGTTCCAGACGGCGTGTAGGACCGCCGCGGTGAGGACGGCGACCGGCACGGCCGCCGCCGACCCACCGCTCGGCAGCGCGGACGCGATTGCGGGCATGGCGAAGCTCCCCTCCGACGGGCTGGAATAGAATTCCACGCTACCCTAGATGCATGGAAGAGCGTTCCGAATTCTCGCCACTGGAATCCCAGCTGGCCGCCCACATCCGCGCCCGCCTCGGCGAGCTGCGCGGCACCGAGGCGCGCGTCGCGCAGGTCGTCCTCGACCGGGGGGCCGATCTGGTGCACCTGAGCGTGAGCGACGTCGCCGAACTGGCCGGCACCGCCTCCTCCTCCGTGGTGCGGGCGTGCCAGCGGCTCGGCTTCAAGGGCTACCAGGAGCTGAAGATCGCGGCCGTCCGCCAGACCCCGGCCCCCGCGCCGGACCCCTCGGAGGAGGCGGACCCGGCGGCCCGCGCGCTGACCGACACCGTCCGCGCCGCCCGTGAGGCACTCGACGGGATCGCCACCACGCTGTCCGCGCAGGCCCTGCGGGCGGCGGCCGAGCTGCTGAACGCGGCCGACCGGGTCGTCCTGGTCGGCACCGGCCTCTCCGGCGCGGTCGTCCTGGACGCGGCCTACCGCCTGCGCGCCCTGGGCATCCCGGTCGACGCCCCCGCCGACCCGCTCACCGCGCAGCTGGCCGCCGCCGGGCTCCCGGCCACCGGGGTCTGTCTGGCCGTCAGCCACACCGGCGCGTCACCGACCGTGGTCGACACCGCCCGCCGGGCGCGCGACGCCGGCGCGAGCGTCGTCGCGCTCACCAGCTACGCCCGCTCGCCGCTGAGCGAGGCCGCCACCCACACGCTGGTCGCCGGCGGGCAGGACCTCGTCTTCGGCCTGGAGACCACCGCCAGCCGGCTGGTCCACCTGGCGGTGGTCGACGCGCTGACGCTGACCCTGCTGGCACTGCGGGGGGAGGCGGCGGAACGCGCGCTCGACCTCTCGGCGGACGTGACGGCCGATCACACCTACTAGCGCCGGACGGGCACCCGCGCCGGGGCGGGTGCCCGTCCGGGCGGGGGCCCGTGCCGGGCGGGTCAGGCCTCCGAGGCCGGCCCGACCATCGCGCCGCCGCCCTCCGGCCGCCGGGGGGCAGGCGGCGGCCGGACGCCCCCCCGGGGGGGGGCCGGCGCGTCCGGACTCCGGACACCGGTCGGTCCGGCGTCTTCGGGCCTGGTCAGCGGTGATGTGTAGGCTCGCGGGCATGGCAAGGGTGACGCGGGACGACGTGGCGCGGGCGGCGGGAACGTCGACGGCGGTGGTCAGCTATGTGATCAACGACGGACCACGACCGGTGGCCGCGGCCACCCGCGCCCGTGTCCTGGCGGCGGTCGAGGAGCTGGGGTACCGGCCGAACCGGGTGGCCCAGGCGATGGCCCGCCGCCGGACCAACCTGATCGGCATGGTCGTGCCGGACGCCCGGCAGCCGTTCTTCGCCGGGCTCGCGCACATGGTCGAGCAGGCGGCGGCCGAGCGCGGCCGACTGCTGCTGATCGGCAACTCCGACTACGCCGACGAGCGGGAGGCGCACTACATCCGGGCCTTCCTCGGCATGCAGGTGGACGGGCTGATCCTGGTCACCCAGGACCCGTCCGTCCCCGGGGTGGCCGGGTTCGAGGCCACCGACGGCACCCCCGTCGTGCTGCTGCACCACCGGGCGGAGACCGAGACCGGCGCCGCCGTGGTCGCCGACGACGACGGCGGCGCCCGCGAAATGGTGCGCCACCTGCTGGCCCACGGGCACGCCGACGTCCACTGCTTCGGCGGGACGTTCGCGCTCAGCCCGAACGACCCGGTGACCTCGCGGACCGCCGGCTGGGCGGCCGCCCTGGCCGAGGCCGGGCTGCCCACCGACGGCCGACTGACGCCCGCGCCCTTCGACCGCGTCCGGGCCCACGCCGAGGCCCTCGCCCTGCTGGCCCGGCCCGACCGGCCGTCCGCCGTGTTCTGCGCGACCGACGACCAGGCGATCGGACTGCTGCGCGCCGCCGACGACCTCGGCATCCGGGTGCCGGAAGACCTCGCGGTGGCCGCCTTCGACGACATCGCCGAGGCCGTCATCGCCGGGCCGCCGCTCACCACCGTCGCCACCGCGCAGGGCGAGATGGCCCGGGCCGCCGTGGACCTGGTGCTGACCGCCAAGGCGAACGAGCAGCCCGTCCCGGCGGGCGCGCACACCTTCCCCGCCCGTCTGGTGATCCGCCGCTCCTGCGGCTGCCCGGGGGCGGCGGCCGCCTGAGCCGACGAGCCGCCCCGGAGCCGTCGTTCAGCTCCCCGCGGCCTGCGCGCCGGCGAGGAGGCCGGCGCCGGCGCCCAGGAAGTCGACCAGCAGCGCGTTGACCTCGTCGGGCCGCTCCAGGGCGGGCAGGTGGCCGGCCCAGGGCAGGTCGAGGCGGCGGGCACCGGCGATGCGCTCGGCGAGGTGGTCGGCGATCCGGCCGAAGTCGGCGAAGTCGTGCGCGCCGGTGACCAGCAGCGTGGGCGCCGTGACGGCGGCCGGGTCGGTCTCGACCCGGATCTGCGGGAAGTCCTCCTCGGCGGCCAGTTGGACGTCGAAGGCGTGCCGCTGCATCCGGCGCACCTGCTCCCTGACGGCCTCGCCCGCCTCGGGACCCAGCCAGGTCCGCACGTTGAGCTCGGTCGCTCCGGCGATGTCCCCCGCCTCGATCAGCGCGTCCTCGCGCTCGCCGAAGGCGCGGAGTTCGGCGCTCGGTTCCTGCCCGGCGAGCGCGGTGCAGAGCAGCGCGAGCGCCGTCACCCGGTCCGGCCATCGGGCCGCCAGCGCCAGCGCGACCCGGCCCCCGCCGGACGCCCCGACCAGCGCCGCACGCTCGATCCCGAGCTCGTCCAGGAGGTCCAGGACGTCCCGGGCGTTGTCGTACGGCCGGTCCGGGACGGGCGTGCCGCCGAAGCCCCGCAGGTCGCAGCGGACCACCCGGAAGCCCGCTCCGACCAGGGCGGGCACCTGCCCGTCCCACATCCGCCGGTCGCAGACCGTGGAGTGCAGCAGGACCACCGCCGGGCCGCTCCCGGCCACCTCATGAGAAATGATCATTGCGCCACCCTACGGATCGACCGGGCACGGCACACCCGATTTCGCCCCCGCACCGGCGGGCTCCGTCGGCGGCGTGCCCTACGGTGACCCCGTCCGCCCGCCCTGACCCCGGAGGTCCCCCGTGGCCCGGCTCCTCGTCCGCCCCGGCATCGATCCCGACGAGCCCGACGTGCCCGTCGTCGCCCTCCTCGTCGACCCCGACGGCCCGCCGGCCGAGCGCGCCGTCGCCCGGCTCGGTACCCACTGCCACGAGGGCGACGGCGTGCTCCACCTGGTGCGGACCGACGGTTGGGCCGAGCGCGCCCTGGCCGGTGACCGCCTGGTGGTCGAGGTCGCCGTGTACCCGGCGGCGCTCGACCGGGCCGGCGTGGACCTCGCGGCCTTCACCGGCCGCTCGTCCGTCGACCCGGAGGCCGTGCTGGTGCTCCGGGCCGGGGCCGCGGTGGAGCCGGAGCTGTACGCGCGGGCGGCGCCCGCGACGGTGGTGTTCACGGCGGGCCCGGACGAGACGCTCGACGACCTGCTCGCCGGCGGGGAGGCCTGGCCGATGGTGCTCGCGCCCCCGCCCGAGCACTGAGCGCCGGACACCGGGGCGCGGGCCGTGGGCCGCCCGCCGTCGAAGGCCGCATCGACGCGCAACTCTCCGGTTGCACTTGGCCGACCCACGTGCAACTCTGGGGTTGCACGCAGTTGGCAGCGACGAAGGAGTTCCCCATGAGTGAGGACCGGATCGAGCGCGAGACCCTGATCGCGGCATCCCCGGAGCTGGTCTGGACCCTGGTGGCCCAGCCCGGGTTCTGGGTGGCCGAGGAGGCGAGCCTGGCCGGCACGGTGGCCCGCGAGGGCGAGTCGATGGTGGCGAAGAACCCCGAGTACGGGGTCTTCCCGGTGCGGGTCGAGAAGGTCGAGCCGCCGACCTACCTGGCCTACCGCTGGGCCAGCGCCTTCCCCGGCGAGGACCTGCGCGAGGACAACAGCACCCTCGTGGAGTTCACACTGACCCCGGAGGGCGCGGGGACGCGGCTGCGCGTGGTCGAGAGCGGGTTCGCCGCCCTGGCCGGCTCCGAGGAGCTGCGCGGCAAGGCGGTCGAGGACAACTCCGGCGGATGGCCCCAGGTGCTCGACGCGCTCCGCAAGCGCGCCGAACAGCCGCCCGCGTGAACGACGGTGACCGCGGCGGCCGGGCCCGCGTGAGCGACGGGGGCCGCGGCGGCGCCGAGCCGGTCGACGGTGTGCTCGCCGCCCTCGCCGACCCGACGCGGCGTCAGCTGCTGGACCTGCTGGCCGAACGGGGCGAGGCCACCGCGACCACGCTCGCCGAGCGGCTGCCCGTCTCGCGGCAGGCGGTGGTCAAGCACCTGGCCGTCCTGGACGGTGCCGGGCTGGTCACCGCCGCCCGGGCCGGCCGCGAGGTGCGGTACGCGGTCCGGCCCGCGGCGCTCGACGCGACGGCCCGGTGGATGGCGGCGCTCGCGACCGACTGGGACCGACGGCTGGCCGCCATCAAGCGCCTCGCCGAAGCGGCCGAGGCCGCCGAGCAGGAGGCCCGGCACGCACCGCGGCCGCCGGACGCGCGGTAGGGCCCGTGGCCGGGGCCCCGGCCACTACCGGAGTTCGTCGGCCAGCAGGTCCATCAGCAGGTTGTCGTGCCAGCTGCCGTCGGAGCCGCGTTCGTACTGGCGCATGATGCCCACCGGGCGGAAGCCGACCTTCTCGTAGCAGCGGATCGCCGCCGCGTTGTCCGCCGCCGGGTCGATGATCAGGCGGTGGTAGTGGTGGTCGGCGACGAGGTGGCGGGCCAGCGTGCGGACGGCGTCGGTGCCCAGGCCGCGACCGTGGCGGGCCGGGTCGAGGTAGATGTCCATGCCCGCGTGGCGGTACTCGTCGTCGTTCTCGGCGTACCACTGGATGGCGCCGGCCACCTGACCCTCGACCAGGATCGCCAGGATCTCGGTGCCCGGCTCCTTGAGGTCGGTGGCGACGGCGTCGGCGAGATCGTCGCCACCGCGCCAGCGGGCGAAGACCTCGGGCGTGCCGCGGATGGCCACGAGGGCCGGGATGTCCGCCTCCGCGGCAGGGCGGAGAGTGACCTGGGCGCCGTACAGAATCGTCCCCATATAGGGCATGTTTGCATGGAAAAGGGTGTTCGGCGAGCCTTTTTCGACGTTGCATTCACCCCCTCCCACCAGGGATGATTCGCCGCCGTGACCCATTTCCTGCTCATTCTCGTGGCCGTTCTCGTCTACTTCGCGGTGAAGAAGTCCCGCGCCACCAAGTCCGTGGAGTGGGCCAGGCACCGGTTCGATCCGGCCGCCTTCGGCCTCGTCCCCCGCGAACGGCTCGACCCGCGCCGGTCCGGGCCGCCGGTGCCGGAGGAGCGGCGCCAACGGTCCCAGGCGATAGCCGACGCGGCCTGGGGCGGGGACTGGCGGCCCGCCGCCGCCCACGTCGAGGCGGCCGGCCAGGACTGGGAGGAGCGCTGGTCGCGGCTGGAGCTGCTGGCGAGCATCGCCAACCAGGACGACGCCTGGCTGACGGCCTGGCGCGCCGCGGACCCGAACAGCTGCGACGCGGCCACCCTGGAGGCCAAGCAGATGGTGCACCGCGCCTGGGCGATCCGCGGTTCCAAGTACGCGCACGAGGTGCCCGCCGAGGACATGGCGAAGTTCCGCGAGCTGCTGCCCGCCGCGATCGAGGCGGCCCGCCGCGCCGCGCTGCTGGCACCGCGGGACCCGGCTCCGTGGGTGGTCATGGTGACGACGGCGCGCGGCGCGCAGTACACCCCGGAGCAGTTCGAGCCGCTCTGGGCCGGACTGGCCGAGCGGGCCCCGCACCACTACGAGGCGCACTGGCAGGGCATGCAGTACTGGTGCGCCAAGTGGTTCGGCTCGGACAAGCAGATGCTGGCGTTCGCGGAGCGGGCAATGGACCACGCTCCGGCCGGGAGCCCGCTGCCGGGGATCTACCTGCACGCGCTGTCCGAGCTGGAGAAGCGCAAGACCCTCGGGTCCACGCTGGCCGGGGAGAAGGCCAAGGAGCGGCTGAAGGCGGTCGCGACGGCGCTGGCGGCCGTCCCGGCGGACGACGAGCGGCTGCCGATGCTGCGCCACCTGCTCGCCTACTACTGCGGCAAGGCCGAGTTGCCCGCGGAGGCGCTGGAGCAGTTCCGGCTGATCGGCCGCTGGTGCGGCGCCGAGGTCTGGGCCGACCAGGGCGATCCGGTGACGGCCTTCGACCACGCGCGCGGGTTGGCCGTGAAGCTCTCGGAGGCGCCCCCGCTGCCGCCCGAGCTGCGGCCCACCAAGGACACGGATCATCACTACAACGGGTAATCATTTCAGTTCGGAGCGTGCTGACCGGCCGTCATTTGGGTGTACCGTGACCGCCAGAAGCGGATCGCCCCCGAAGAATGGGGCGAGCCCGGCAACGTGTTGACGCACGCGGCCGGGCTCTTCATACGCCGAGTGGTAAGGCCTCCACTGACGATGCTCCTGCATGCTATCGCGCCGTCGCGCGACTTCACCCAGATTGCCAACTCCTTGGTGTGGGACGACGAGTTGTCGGACTCCGCCTTTCGACTCCTTGTACGAGCCCTGGCACTGGGCCCGGCGAAGGCCCGCGCCACCACGGTGACGGCCCTCGCCGCCGGGCTCTCCGGCGGGCGCGTCACCACCGATCGCGCCCGCCGCCAACTCGCCCGCGCGGGACTGCTGCACACCACCCGGCGGCGCGGCGCCGCCGGGCAGGTGCGGACCGAATCCCTGCTCTCCAGCGTGCCGTTGGGCGCGGCGGAGGCGGAACGGCTGTTCGACGGGCAGTTCGAGCGGGCGGGGCGGTCCGGCCCCGGCGTCCCGCCGGATGCCGGGAAACGTAGCCGCGGGTCGTCGTCCGTCCGGTCCTCCGGCACCGCCCTCCCGGGGGTGACACCCAGGGTGAACACCTCCCCCCTCCCTCCCCCGCCGGTCCTCGAACCCGCTGTCACCTGGGGCGAGTTCACCGAGCACGGGTTCGGCGAGGGCGGGTCCACCGATGCCGAGCGGGCGCTGCTGGAACTGCGGCGGATCGACCCCCGGCTGACCCTGGGGGCCCGCGAGGTACGGCGGTTGGCGCCCCTGGCCGCCGAGTGGCTGGCCAGGGGCGTGAGTTCGGCCGCCCTGCGCGCCGCGCTGACCAGCGGACTGCCGGACCAGGTCAAGTCTCCTGCCGCCCTGGTGCGTTGGCGCCTGGAGGGCAAGATGCCCGCCCCGCTGGAGCCGAGCACCGTGACGGCACCCGTCTGCTGCGACTCCTGTGACCGTGCCTTCCGCCCGGTGAACGGCGAACACCGCTGCGGGGACTGCCGCACCCGCGCCGCCGCCCGCACCGCCTCCTCCACCGCCCACACCGCGGAGCCCGCTCCCAGCACCTCGCGGCGGGTCGACTGGCGCACCCTGGTCGCCCAGATCGGCGCGGCGACGGGGTAGTGGCGGCAGGCGGAGTGGAGTGGCGGCAGGTGCAGTGGCGACGGGTACCGGCGACGACGGCGGGCCGCTACCGCCCGAGGCCCTCCAGCAGCAGCTCCGCGGCCACCGCCGCGCCGTCGGTGCGGAACGCACCGGCCACGGCCGCGGCCCGCTCACGGACCTCGGGAGCCAGCGCCACCTCGAGCGCCGCCGACAGCGACTCGGTGGTCGGCGTCGGCCCGTCGTGCTCCGCGCCGATGCCCAGGCCGACCACCCGGCCCGCGAAGTACGGCTGGTCCCCGCCCTGGGCCACCACCACCTGGGGCGCACCCGCCCAGGTCGCCGTCGTCGTGGTGCCCGCGCCACCGTGATGCACGACGGCCGCCACCCGGCGGAACAGCGCCTGGTGGTTGACCTCACCGACGACGAAGCAGTCGTCCCGGTCGTCGGCCGACCCCAGGTCGGCCCAGCCACGGGAGATCACCGCACGGCGGCCCTGCGCGCGGACCGCCTCGACGACCGCCCGGGCGACCTCCTGCGGATCGCGCACCGGAACGCTGCCGAAGCCCACGTACACCGGCGGCGCGCCCGCGTCCAGGAACTCCACCAGGTCGGCGGGAAGCGGGCGTTCGTCCGGCAGGACCCACGCGCTGGTCTGCACCACGTCCAGCTCCGCCGGCCGCTGCCACGGCGCCAGAGTCGGGTCCGTGGCCAGCCACGGCAGGTCGGTGAAGACATGGTCGCGGACGTTGTCCACGGGCGGCAGGCCGATCGACGCCCGGTGGGCGTTGACCACCTCGCCGAACACCTCCTGCGCGTCCACGGCGTCCTGCTCCCAGAGCACCCGGTTGTCGGTCACGTCCGAACGGAGCGGCCGCCCGGGGCGCGGCATCGGCGGGTGGTGCGGGGACGGCAGGCTGACCGGCTGGTAACTCGCGTACACGTAACGGACGCCCAGCTTCTCGGCCGCCGCCCGCACCCCGGCCACCGCCGGCACCAGACCGGTCGCCACCAGCACGTCGCACCCCTCGGCCACCGACATGACGCCGTCGTAGAACGCGGCCACCAGCTCGGCCGCCCGCCGGACCACACCGCCCGGTGACGGCGGCGTCCGCCCGGTCACCAGATCGCGGACCGACTGCCCGGTCGGCACCATCTCCACCCCGACCACCGCCAGCCGCCTCGCGAACTCCTCGTCCGGCGGCGCACAGACCCGCACCTGCGCGCCGCGCTCCCGCAACCGCACCGCGAGCCCGACCAGCGGCTCGACGCCCCCGCGCGAATCGTAGGCGGACAGCACCACACGCATTCAGAACTCCCTGTGCATCGACATCGGCTTCGACCGCAGATTCTGCGTCATGACCGGGGCCTTGCCGCAAGGCCCCCCGTGCGCTATAAGTTGAGAGTGGAAAGGAGTGGGCACTCCTCCTTCGCCGCTCGTCGCAACCGAGTTGACGGCCATTCCTTTCTCTTCTCTCCGAGGCGGAGCCGGACTCGACGTGTCCGTACCGGGACACGGATCCGCACCGGGGCCGTTGGCCCGCACCGGAGTTGACGGTGGCGGTGGATGGAAGGCGCACCGACGAAGCCGTCGCTCCCAACGAGCGGGTCGCCGCCGACCTGGCGCGCGTCCTCGGCCCCGGACACCCCGAGACCTTCGCCATCCGCAGGACTCCGGACGTCGTGCGCCGTGGCCGTTCCGAACGCGAGACCTCCAACGCCGGGCCGTAGGCGCGCCGGGGCGGACGGTTCCCGAGGGGGCGTCAGGCGTGGGCCGCCTGGTCGCACAGGCGGCGGGCCGGTTCCGTCTGCAGCGTCGCGTGGCTGATGCCGAAGTGGTCGGCGGCGCAGCGGCGCAGGCGGGTGAGGAGGTCGGCGGGCGGGTGGGGGCCGGCGACCACGTGGGCGGTGAGGACGGGCATGCCGGAGGTGATCGTCCAGGCGTGCAGGTCGTGGACCTCGCGGACGCCGTCCTCGGCCAGGAAGTGGGTGCGGAGTTCGGCGAGGTCCACGTCCGCGGGGGTGGCCTCCAGGAGGACGCGCAGGGCGTCGCGGCCCAGCAGGTAGGCGCGCGGCAGGATCATCACGCCGATCAGCAGCGAGGCGATCGGGTCGGCGTACTGCCAGCCGGTGAGCTGGATGGTGACGGCGGCGGCGATGGCGGCGACCGAGCCGAGGGCGTCGCCGAGCACTTCCAGGTAGGCGCCGCGCAGGTTGAGGCTGTGGTCCTTGCCGCCGCGCAGCAGGACGACGCCGACCAGGTT
This sequence comes from Kitasatospora sp. NPDC005748, assembly GCF_040630735.1. Taxonomy (NCBI): domain Bacteria; kingdom Bacillati; phylum Actinomycetota; class Actinomycetes; order Kitasatosporales; family Streptomycetaceae; genus Kitasatospora; species Kitasatospora sp. NPDC005748. The sequence continues at coordinate 54,177 of NZ_JBEXYD010000042.1, read as the reverse complement.
GGCGGCGAGGCCGACGAGCGCGACGGTCAGCATCAGGCCGCCCCGGACCTCGACGGGCTCGCCGAAGCGCCGGACGGCGCCGTAGGCGACCCAGGCGAAGACGGCGACCAGGAGGACGGCGTTGGCGAGCGCGGCCAGGATCTCCAGCCGGTAGTGGCCGAAGGTGCGCCGCAGGGTGGGCGAGCGCTGGGCGACCTGGACGGCCAGCAGGGCGAGGGAGACGCCGGAGAGGTCGGTCAGCATGTGCCCGGAGTCGGCGAGCAGGGCGAGGCTGCCGGAGAGCAGGCCGCCGACCACCTGGAGGACCAGCACGGCGGCGGTGACGGTGATGGTCAGCAGCATCCGGCGGCGGTAGGCGCCGCTGACGGTGGCCGGGGCGGCGGGGCCGTGGTTCGCTCCCATGTCAGTGCTCCTTCGCGGGCGGCAGGACGGCGGCGAGCAGGTCCCGCAGGGCGTGGGCGAGGCGGTCGTCGGCCAGGTGGTAGCGGGTGCGGCGGCCTTCGGGGACGGTCCGCACCAGGCCGCAGTCGCGCAGGCAGGCGAGGTGGTTGGAGACGTTGGCCCTGGTCAGGCCCAGCTCCTCGGCGAGGTCGGCCGGGTAGTGCGGGGCGGCGAGCAGGGCGAGCAGGATCCGGCGCCGGCTGGTGTCGGCGAGGGCCTTGCCCACCCGCTCCATGGCCGCCTCCTGCGCCTCGGCGGGCAGGTGCGGGTCGCGGGGGTTCACGGCGGTCGGTTCCATGACTCCCACAGTACAGCGGTGACTGAATTCAGCAAATGCTGAACCGTCGGGACGCCAGATGCGAGCCCGCCGCACCCCGGGCCCTGGCAGCTGCGACGGGCGCCGGGCCGAGCAGCCGCGACCAGATCCCGGGCGCGGTCGCCGAGGTGGCCGCCGGCGGCGCGATGGCCGGGGTGAAGGTCGAGGTCGCGGACGGCGCCCTGACCGCCGCGACCACCGCCGAGGCGGCCGCGGTCTCGACCCAGGAGACGACCGCCGGCGCCCTGCGGTGGCCGCTCCCGGAATCTCCGGAAAGAATTCCGTCGCGGCTGTCGAAACGGCCGCTCCCCGTTCGACTCAGGAGTGAGAGGCGGGGAGAAGCCCCGCCCTCCCGACCGAGGAGTCACCATGCCGCGCTTCATGTCACTGATCCGTATCGACGAGCAGGACGCCCCGGACATGCGGTCGGCGGGTCCGGAGTTCGAGCAGCGGATGGGGGCGCTGTTCGAGGAGATCACCAAGGCCGGGGTGATGCTGGACACCGCCGGGCTGCTGCCGACCGCCGAGGGCACCCGGGTCACCTGGGAGGGCGGGAAGCTGAGCTTCACCGACGGGCCGTTCACCGAGACCAAGGAGGTCGTCGGCGGCTACGCCATCATGCAGTGCAAGGACAAGGCCGAGGCCCTGGAGTGGACCAAGCGGTTCCTGGAGATCCACCCGGAGAGCTGGAAGGTCGGCGCCGAACTGCGCCAGATCGACGGGAACACCACCCCGCCGGAGGCCTGATCCCCGACCCGCCCGGCCCGCGCCCGGCCGCCGCGCCGCGTTTGCCCCGATGCCGCCCGGCTGCTCTGATGGGTGGCCGTGACGGAGAGCAGCGCGACCGCGGCGGTCGAGGCCGTGTTCAGGATCGAGTCCCCGCGGATCATCGCCGGTGTCACCCGCATCGTGCGGGATGTCGGCATCGCCGAGGAGATCGCCCAGGACGCGCTGGTCGCGGCGCTGGAGCAGTGGCCCGGGCAGGGCGTCCCGGACCGGCCGGGCGCGTGGCTGATGACCAGCGCCAAGCACCGCGCGATCGACCTGGTCCGCCGCCGGGAGACGTACGCGCGCAAGCTCGCGGAGGTCGGCCGGACGCTGGAGGACGTGGCGCCGCCGGAGCCGGCCGAGCCGGACGACATCGACGACGACCTGCTCCGGCTGATCTTCACCGCCTGCCACCCCGTGCTGTCGGCCCAGGCCCGGATCGCGCTCACCCTGCGGCTGCTGGGCGGCCTCACCACCCAGGAGATCGCCCGGGCGTTCCTCAGCACCGAACCGGCCGTCGCCCAGCGGATCGTCCGGGCCAAACGGACGCTCGCCACCGCGCGGGTGCCGTTCGAGGTCCCCCGCGGCGAGGACCGGGCGGCCCGGCTCTCGTCCGTCCTGGAGGTCGTCTACCTGATCTTCAACGAGGGTTACGCGGCCACGGCCGGCGACGACCTGCTCCGGCCGGGGCTCTGCGAGGACGCGCTGCGGCTGGCCCGGGTGCTCGCCGGGCTGGCCCCACAGGAGCCCGAAGTCCACGGCCTGGCCGCCCTGCTGGAGTTCCAGGCGTCCCGGACGGCGACCCGCACCGGGCCCGACGGGCAGCCGGTGCTGCTAGCCGACCAGAACCGCGCCCGCTGGGACCGGCTGCTGATCCGGCGCGGCTTCGCGGCCCTGCGGCTGGCCGGCACCGGGCCGTACGCGGTCCAGGCCGCGATCGCCGCCTGCCACGCGCGGGCCGCCCGCTACGAGGACACCGACTGGGCGATGATCGCCACGCTCTACGGGCGGCTCGCGGCGCTGACGCCGTCCCCGGTGGTCGAGCTGAACCGCGCGGTGGCGGTCTCGATGGCCTGGGGCCCGGCGGCCGGACTGGAGCTGGTGGACGCGCTGGCCGCCGAGCCGGCCCTGCGGGCGTACCACCTGCTGCCGAGCGTGCGCGGCGACCTGCTGGCGCGGCTCGGGCGGGCCGAGGAGGCCCGGGCGGAGTTCGAGCGGGCGGCGTCGCTGGCCCGCAACGCGCGGGAGCGCGCCCTGCTGCTGGAGCGGGCCGCGGCCGCCGTCGCCCCCGCTACGCCCCGTCGTCCAGACGCAGCCGGGCACTGACCTCCCCGAGGCCCTCGGCCAGCACGGCGAGCTGCTCGCGGCTGAGCACGTCGATCAGCAGCTCGCGGACCAGGGCGACGTGGCCGGGCGCCGCCCGGCGCAGCATGTCCCGCCCCTCGTCGGTGAGTTCGGCGAAGACGCCGCGCACGTCGCTGGGGCACGAACGGCGCCCCACCAGGCCCATCCGCTCCAGCTGGGTGACCTGGTAGGTCAGTCCGCTCTTGGAGGTGACGAGCTTCTCCGCCAGTTCGGTCATCCGCAGCGAGCCGGCCGGGGCGGCGGAGAGGTGCACCAGGATCTCGTACTGGGTGTGCGAGAGGCCGGAGTCCTCCTTGAGCTGGCGTTCCAGCCGGCGGTTCAGGAGGTTGCTCGCGGTGACGAAGCCCCGCCAGGCGGCCATCTCGTCGTGGTCCAGCCAGCGCGGTTCGTTCAGGGAGGCCATGGAGGAAGCGTACTCCTGTTGTTCAAATTCGAACCAAGGTGTACGGTCGACGTGTCGAGGTTCAAAATTGAACTACTTTGGAAGCGAGAGAAGCCGTCATGAGCACCGCCGCCCCCGAGCGCATGCCCGCCCTCTACCTCTCGCACGGCGCACCGCCGCTCGCCGACGACCCGCTGTGGCCCGGCCAGCTGGCCGCCTGGTCCGCCGAGCTGCCCCGCCCCAAGGCCGTCCTGATGGTCTCCGCCCACTGGGAGGAGGCCCCGCTGGCCCTCGGGGCCGTCACCACCGTGCCGCTGGTCTACGATTTCTGGGGCTTCCCGGAGCACTACTACCGGGTGCGGTACGCCGCCCCCGGCGCCCCCGCGCTCGCCGAGCGGGTCCGCAAGCTGCTGCGCGCCCCCGGCACGCCCGTCCAGGACATCCCGGACCGCGGGCTGGACCACGGCGCCTACGTCCCGCTGGTGGAGATGTTCCCCGAGGCGGACGTCCCCGTCCTCCAGGTCTCCATGCCCACCCTGGACCCGCAGCGGCTGCTGGAGATCGGCCGCCGGCTCGCCCCGCTGCGCGACGAGGGCGTGCTGATCGTCGGCAGCGGGTTCTTCACCCACAACCTGCGGGCGCTCAGCTCCGACGGCCGGATCAGCTCGGTGATGGCCGAGTTCGACGACTGGGGCCGCCGCGCCCTGGCCGCCGAGGACCTGGACGCGCTGCTCGACTTCGAGCGGAAGGCCCCGGCCGGGCGGCTCGCCCACCCGCGCACCGAGCACTTCGCCCCGCTGTTCGTCACCCTCGGCGCCGGCGAGGCCGACCTGGGCAGCCAGCGCAGCGTGATCGACGGGTTCTGGATGGGCCTGGCCAAGCGCTCGATCCAGCTCGGCTGACCGGCACAGCGAGCCGCCCGAACCGCCCCACGCTCGATCCAGCCCGGCTGAACGGCGGCCCGGACCGCCCGGACGGCGAGCCGTCGCGCGCGCCCACGGGACGGGCCCGGCGCACCGGGGGGAAGTGCGAGGCTGCCGCCATGAACGGTGACGACGTCCGGGCCGCGCTCGGCGAACTGCGGGACACCCTCGGTCCGCACACCGGTGACGGCCCGGCCTGGGCCGCGCCGGCCGGGCCGCTGGAGTGGAGCTGCCGGGAGACGGCCGTCCACCTCGCGCACGACCTGCTCGCCTACGCCGGGCAGCTCGCCGCCCGGCCCGCCACCGGATACCTGCCGCTCGACCTCACCGTGCGGGCCGACGCCCCGCCCGAGGACGTCCTGGCGGTGGTGACGGCCTGCGGGCACCTGCTGGCCACCGCCCTGGACGCCGCGCCGCCCGACCTGCGGGCCTGGCACTACGGGCCCTGCGACCCAGCCGGGTTCGCCGCGATGGGCGTGGCCGAACTGCTGCTGCACACCCATGACATCGCCCTCGGACTCGGCCTGCCCTGGCGGCCCCCGGCCGGGCTCTGCGCGGCGGTCCTGGCCCGCCTGTTCCCCGACGCCCCGCCCGGCGGGTCCACCGCCGTCCTGCTCTGGTGCACCGGGCGCGGCGAGCTGAACGGCCGTCCGCGCAGGGCCTCGTGGAGCTGGCGGGCGGCCGTGGCCGGGGAGTGACCCCGGGAGCCAGGAGTCGGGAGCCGGGGGCCGGGAGCCGGGGAGCCGGCGACCGGTCAGGCGGTGGCGGCCCGCTCGGCGGCGCTGCGCTCGACGCAGAACTCGTTGCCCTCGATGTCCGCCATGGTCACCCAGCCGGTGCCGTCCGGGCGCCGCTGGTCGTCGTGGACGGTGGCGCCCAGCTCCAGCAGGCGCTCCACCTCCTCGTCCCGGGAGCGGTCCTGGGGCTGGAGGTCCAGGTGGACGCGGTTCTTCACGGTCTTGCCGTCGGGCACCCGGATGAACAGCAGCACCGCGCCCGGCGTCTCCAGGAGGGCCTCCGGGTCCCCCGGGAAGTCGTCGTCGGCCAGCTTGGCGTCCAGCACCTTCGCCCAGAACTCGCCGAGGCGGTAGGGGTCGGCGCAGTCGATCGTCACATGTCGTACCAGAGAAGCCATGGGGAGCACTCTGGACCGCCGCCCCGGCCCGCGTCCACCCGATTCGCCGCGAACCCGTCAATGGGGGGCCGGGCCGAGCGGCTGTGCAGGTCAGCCGAGCGGCTGTGCAGGTGGCCGTCCAGGGGGAACTCCGGCGGGCCGGCCCGCAGAACGCTCCCGAACCGGTAGCCGGCCTTCTCGGCCACCCGGCAGGAGGCCGTGTTGTCCACCTGGTGGAGCAGGTCGAGCCGGACCAGCCCGTCCGCCGCGAAGGCCGCGAACGCCCAGCGGGTGAGCCCCTCCAGGGCGCGCGGGGCCACGCCGCGGCCGCGGGCGGCGGCGGCCGTCCAGTAGCCCACCTCGGCCGCCGGCGCACCGGGCGCACCGCGCTTGAGCACCACGTTGGCGACCAGCTCGGCCGGCCGCTCCCCGGCCAGGCCGCCGTCGGCGGGCAACGCCCCGGCGGGGCCGCCGAGGGGCGCCAGGACGGCGAAGCTGTACCGCTCGCCGGCCGCCCGGCCGCGCTCCTGCGCCTCCAGCCAGCGGGCCGCCTCGTCCAGGTCCGCCACGGGGGTACGGGTGAAGTGCCGCAGTGTCTCGTCCCGGTAGATCTCGACCAGGGCAGCCGCGTCCTCGTCCCGGAACGGGCGCAGCAGCAGGCCCTCGGCGACGGGCGATTCGGTGGCGACCGTCATCGCAGGCCCTCCCAGCCCCAGCGCGGGGTCGGCCCCGGCTCCCCGAGGTCCTCGCCGACGGGCGCCGCCGAGACGTCCCTGGCGATCTTCGTGCCCCAGTCGAAGTACTCCAGCACCCGGCGGCGCAGCAGCTCGTCCCCGGGCAGCTCCTGCCGCACGGCGGCGCCCATCAGCTCCATCCAGCGCCCGCGCTGCTCCTCGGTGATGGCGAGTCCGAGGTGCGTGCGGAGCAGCGCCTGGTGGCCGCCGAGGTCGGCGGTGAACCGGGCCGGGCCGCCGAAGACCTCGGCCAGCCAGACGGCGACGTGTTCGATGTGGGTGGTGGTGAAGTTCGCGAAGACGGGCTTCAGCACCGGGTCGGCCAGGACGCCCTCGTAGAAGGTGTTGCTGAGACGGCGGAGCGCCTCCATGCCCCCCAGCGCGTCGTACAGGCTCTCGGGCCGTGCGTCGCTCATGCGTGTTCTCCCCGTTCGGATCCGACGGCACCTTTCCGACGGCGCCTTCCGATGGCACCTTCCTAGCAGCCGGCCCGGCCCGCGACCGCCCCCGGGCGGCGCCTGTTCGCGCCCGGCACAGCAAGCGGAGGCGGATGTTCCGGCCCGCCGCCCCCGCCGGTACTCCGCCCGCCGCCGGTGGCCTCCGACCACCGCCGCCGACCGGAGCCGGGCACCCGCTTGACCTTGCCACTGGCGGCAGGGTCGGAGGGTGGACCGCATGAACGAGCACACGCAGCACCGACCGGCCACCCGCATCGTGCTGGTCACCGGCGCCGGGACGGGGATCGGCCGGGCCACCGCACACGCCTTCGCGGCCCAGGACCCGGAGGTCGAGGTGGTGGCGGTCGGACGGCGGGCCGAGCCACTGGCGGAGACCGCGCGCGGCGCCCCCGGCCGGATCCACCCGCTGACCGCGGACATCACCGGCGCCGACGCCCCCGAGGCACTCGTACGCGAGGTGCTCGACCGGTACGGGCGGCTGGACGTGCTGGTGAACAACGCCGGGATCGTCCGCGGCGGCGCCCTCGGCGGGATCACCCGGGACGCGGTCGCGGACCAGCTCGCGACCAACCTGACCGCCGCCGTCCTGCTCGGCCAGGCCGCCCTGGCGCCGCTGGAGGCGAGCGGGGGCGTGATCGTCAACGTCACGACGTCCGTCGGCCAGCGCGGCTGGCCGGGCAACGCGGTGTACGCGGCGAGCAAGGCCGCACTGGAGTCGGTGACCCGCAGCTGGGCGGTGGAGCTGGCGCCGCGCGGCGTGCGGGTGGTCGCGGTCGCGCCCGGGGCAATCGAGACCCCGATCGGCGAGCACTCCGGGCTCGACGCCGGACAGCGGGAGGCCGTACGGCGGTGGCAGATCGCCCACACCCCGCTCGGGCGGATCGGCCGGCCCGCCGAGGTGGCCTGGGCGATCACGCAACTCGCCTCCCCACAGGCCTCGTTCGTCACCGGAGTAGTGTTGCCGGTGGACGGCGGTGCCGTCGTGGGGTGAGCCGGGCGGTGGTCCGGAGCGAGCCGGGCGGTGCCGTCCGGGAAGGGGCGGGGCAGCGGTGCGGATCGGCGAACTGGCCCGGGTGACCGGCAGCACGGCGCGGGCCCTGCGGCACTACGAGCAGGCCGGGCTGATCGCGTCCTCCCGCGCGGCCAACGGCTACCGGGTGTACGAGGACTCGGCGGCCGTCCGGGTCCGCAACATCCGCGGCCTGCTCGCGGCCGGGTTCACCCTGGAGGACGTCCGGCCTTTCCTGTCCTGCCTGGACGGCGACATGCTGGCCGCGCGACCCTCGGCCGGCGCGCTGCGGATCGCCCGGAACCGGCTCGCCGTCCTGGAGCGCCGGATCGCCGCCCAGACCGAGGCCCGGGACCGGCTGCTCGCCGCGCTGACGGCGGCCGGCGACGAGGCGGCGCCGGTGGTGGCGGGCGACCGCTGACGGTGACGGGCGGCGGGCGCTGACACTCGCGGCCCGTCCGGGTGACACCCTTGATCAGGGGTGTGCAGCGGGCGGTCGGCGGAGGAAAGTGGGCGCATGCAGATTCCACTCACCGTGATGGACTTCCTCGACCGGGCCGAGCTGGTCTACGGCGACCGGGTCGGCATCGTCGACGAGCCGGCGCAACCCGCCGAATCCTGGGGCGAGCTCACCTACCGCCGGGTCGCCGAGCTGGCCCGGGCGCAGGCGGCCGGCCTGGACCGGCTGGGCGTCGGGCCGGGCGAACGGGTCGCGATCGTGTCGCACAACTCGGCCCGGCTGATGACCTCGCTCTACGGCGTGAGCGGACACGGCCGGGTCCTGGTACCGGTGAACTTCCGGCTGCGGGCCGAGGAGGTCTCGTACATCGTCGAGCAGAGCGGCGCCTCCGTGCTGCTGGTCGACCCCGAACTCGCCGAGCCGCTGGCCGGCGTCCGCGCCCGGCACACCTTCGTGCTCGGCACGGACAGCGACGCCCGGCTGTACGACTTCGACCGCGCGCCGCGCCGCCACGAGATCGGCGAGAACGACACCGCGACCATCAACTACACCAGCGGAACCACCGCCCGCCCCAAGGGCGTCCAGCTCACCCACCGCAACATCTGGCTGAACTCCGTGCTGATGGGCCTGCACTTCGGTGCCGGTGACCGGGATGTCTACCTGCACACCCTGCCGATGTTCCACGCCAACGGCTGGGGCCTGCCGTTCGCCCTCACCGGGCTGGGCGCGCGGCACATCGTGCTGCGCAAGGTGGACGGCGCCGAGATCCTGCGCCGGGTCGAGCGGCACGGGGTGACCTTCCTGAGCGGCGCGCCCGCGGTGGTCCAGATGGTGCTGGACGCGGCCGCCGACTGGGACGGCCCCGTCCCCGGCCGGGACAAGGTGCGGATGATCGTGGCCGGCGCGCCGCCGCCGACCTCCGTGGTGCAGCGGGTCGAGGCCGAACTCGGCTGGGAGTTCATGCAGATCTACGGCCTGACCGAGACCTCGCCGGTGGTCACGGTGAACCGCTCGCGCGCCGAGTGGGACGAACTGCCCGCCGGTGAGCGCGCGGAGAAGCTGGTGCAGGCGGGCGCGCCGGCCCTCGGCAACCAGGTGCGGGTCGACGGCCAGGGCGAGGTGCTCGTCCGCGCCAACGTCGTGATGGACGGCTACTGGCAGCAGCCGAAGGAGACGGCGGAGGCGGTCCGGGACGGCTGGTTCCACACCGGGGACGGCGGCACCCTCACCGACGGCTACCTGACCATCTCGGACCGGAAGAAGGACGTCATCATCAGCGGCGGGGAGAACGTCTCCTCGATCGAGGTGGAGGACTGCCTCTACGACCACCCGGCGGTCGGCGAGGTCGCGGTGATCGGCGTGCCGGACGAGAAGTGGGGCGAGACGGTCAAGGCCCTGGTCGTGCTCAAGCCCGGGTACGACGTCCTGGAGGCCGACCTCATCGCGCACTGCAAGCAGCGGCTGGCCGGCTACAAGTCGCCCACCTCGGTGGAGTTCCGGGACACCCTGCCGCGCACCACCACCGGGAAGCTGCAGAAGTTCCGGCTCCGCGAGCCCTACTGGGCCGAGCGCGACCGGCAGGTCAACTGACCGGTCCGGGCCGGGTGCCGGGCTCCCGGCCCGGCACCCGGCGCCCCCTTCCGGTGCGCCGGTGGGCGTCCCGACCGGCGGGTTCCGTGGAGTTGCGGGTGGTGGCCGCGGGCACGGCGTAGGGTGCGGGCTCGGGTTACCGGTGAGTCACTACCGAGGAGACGAGGACGCCCATGACGACGGACGGTACGACCCCGGCGGCCGCAGCTGTGCTGACCGGCCTGCTCGACGACCTGCGGGCCGAGAGCGAGGCCCTGGACGACCTGGTGGCCCCGCTGGCGCCCGAGCAGTGGTCGACGGACACCCCCGCGCCGGGGTGGACGATCGCGCACCAGATCGCCCACCTGGCCTGGACGGACCACTGGACCACGCTCTCCGCCCGCGATCCGGAGGCCTTCGTCGCCGAGTCCGGCCGGGTCTTCGGCGAGCTGCTGGCCGCCGGCGCGGACCCGGTGGACGAGGGCGCGGCGCGCGGCGCGGCGGAGGAGCCGCACGCGCTGCTGACGCGCTGGCGGGCCGGCCGGGAACGGCTCCGGTCGGCGCTGGCCGAGGCGCCGGACGGCCTCCGGCTCCCGTGGTTCGGGCCGCCGATGAAGGCCCCGTCGATGGCGACCGCCCGGCTGATGGAGACCTGGGCGCACGGGCAGGACGTCGCGGACACCCTGGGCGCGGTCCGCGAGCCGACCGCACGGCTGCGGCACATCGCCCACCTGGGCGTACGGACCATGGGATTCGCCTTCAGCCTGCACGGGCTGCCGACGCCGCAGACCCCGGTCCGGGTCGAACTGACTTCGCCGGACGGCGACTTGTGGGCCTGGGGCCCGGAGGACGCGGCGGACCGGGTGTGCGGGCCGGCCCTGGACTTCTGCCTGCTGGTGACCCAGCGCCGCCACCGGGACGACCTCGCCCTGAGCGCCACCGGCCCGACGGCCGCGGCCTGGCTGCCGATCGCCCAGGCCTTCGCCGGGAACCCGGGCAAGGGACGCCCGGCGGGCGGGTGAGACGGGCGGGTGCGACGGGCCCGCCGAACCGGCGTCGTCGTACCCGGCCCCTACCCTGGGCCGCATGACCATTCAGCGCATGGACAACGTCGGCATCGTCGTCGACGACCTCGACGCCGCCGTCGCCTTCTTCCTCGAACTCGGCATGGAGCTGGAAGGCCGGATGCCGATCGAAGGACGCTGGGCGGGCGCGGTCGTCGGGCTCGACGGCATGCGGAGCGAGATCGCGATGATGCGGATCCCGGGCGCCCCGGGCCGGCTCGAACTGGCGAAGTACCACAGCCCGGAGGCGATCACCCCCGAGCCGGAGATCACCCCGGCGAACACACGGGGCCTGCACCGCGTCATGTTCGCCGTCGACGACCTCGCGGACACCCTCGCCCGCCTCCGCCCGCACGGCGCCGAACTCGTCGGCGAAGTGACGCGCTTCGAGGACAGCTACCTGCTCTGCTACCTCCGCGGGCCGAGCGGCATCATCCTCGCGCTGGCCGAACAGCTGAGCTGACGACCGGGCCCCGGTCTACCAGGGCGCCGGGCCGGGGCAGGCCCCTGCGGGAGCACGGCCGCCGGGGCGGCCCCGGCGGCCGTCACCCGCCGCGTGGTAGCGTCGCTCCCTTCTCCGGTAGGCCGGATGAGGTCCCCAGCAGGTGCCCGTGACCACTCCTCCCCAGCAGCTCCGGATCGCTCTCGACGCGCTCGACACCACCTTCGCACCGCACTCCGAGTCCCCGTTCACCGTCGGCGGCTGCACCTACTGCTTCACCGACGCCGACCTCGAAGCCCTCGCCGGCCCCGCACGGCTGGTGCCGGACCGGCTGATCCCCTCCGTGGCCGCCGAATCGACTGACCACTGGGGCGACTTCGCCGCCCTGTACCGCCGGATGACACCGCGGATCGTCCGCCTCCTGACCACGGGCCGGCTGCACGTGGACCACGGACTGATCGCCTCCCGGCTGCTGGAGGCCGACTGGCGGGACTGGGCGGTGCCGGAGCAGCGGGCGCTGGAGCGGGTCTGGGACGCCTGGTGGCGGTCGGTCCTGCGGGAGCACCCCGGCACCGACCACGCTGCCAGGGTACTGGAGACGATCTCCGTCAGCACGGGACGCCTCTCGCCGTGGCTGGCCGTCTGGGCCGGGACCCGGACCGAGGCGGCGGACCGCCACCTCGGGGCCGCGCTCGACGGCTGGCTCGTCACGCCGCGGTTCGCGGATCTCCGGCTCGGCTTCTACGACGAACTGCCGGCCGGTCCGGAGCTGCTGAGCTGGCTGCTCTCCCTGGAAGAGGGCCGCATCGGCGCCGCCCAGCTCGCCGAGGTCGAACGCCTCGCGTACAGCTAGGAGCCGGCCCGGCATCCAGTGATCAGTCGTCAAATAACAACGGTGGGCGGCCAAACCACTCCTTCCGGCGATATACGGAGTTCGTCGACGAATGGTGGAATTCCCCCATGATTCGCGCTGACGCCCTGCGTACCGTTCTGGCCGGAGCCGCCTTCGCCGGTCTGCTCGCGATCGGTGGGCCGGCCGGCTCCGCCCAGGCGGCCTTCGCCCGGCCCACCGACGTGCCCGGCTCCTCCCGGGCGGAGGCCCGGGCCGGGACGGCCGCCGCCCACCGGGTGGTCACCTTCGTGGAGGAGTACGGCAAGGCGGTGCTCCACCAGAGCGGTGAGACGCCGCGCGCCGTCCGTGAGCGCTTCCTCGCCCCGCACCTGAACGTCCGGCTGGACGCCTGGGCCTCCGAGCACGGGGCCGACCCGGTGTTCCGCGCCCAGAACGTACCGTCGGAGTGGTCCGTGCAGCAGGTCGGGGAGGAGCACGGCTTCGCCTCGGTCCGCTTCACCGAGTACTGGGGCGGCGGCAGCGGCCAGGAGGTCTGGTACACCGTGCGCCTGGGCGATCTGCGGATCGTCGAGCTGAACGACGCCCCCGCCTTCTGAGCCCGCCGCTCCCCCTCCAGCCCCGGCGCGGCGCAGGCGCCCCCACGACTGCGCCGCGCCGGTACCCCGACCACCGGCGCCCCGACCACCGGCGCCCCGACGCGCCGAGCCGGGTTCGGCTACCGGGCGGGCGGGGCTCCCGGGCGGTCGTTCCCCGGCCGGGCGGCCGCGGTGGCCTCGGCCCAGGCGGAGATGCCCAGCCGGCCGGTGGTGCCGAGATCGAGGTAGGCCGGGACGACGACCGGGGGGCGGCCGGGCAGCGGGGCGATCTCCAGGAAGCGCCCGTTGTCGGCCCCCTTCGTCCCCGAGGTGACGGTGTTGCGCCAGACCAGTTGGAACGCCGCGTACTCGCCGGGCCGGAGCGTCACCGCCGTCGGCGCCGCGTCGAAGCCCTCCAGGGTCGCGATGCCGGCCGAACCCTTCTGCACGGCGATGTCGAGCGGCGCACGGTCGGCGTCGAGGACGCGGACCCCAGGTCGACCGTTCAGCGTGTAGGGGGCGGCTCCGCAGTTGGTCAGGCGGATCGCCATCACCCGCAGGCCCATGGCGGCGTTCGCCTCCTCCGCGGCCAGCGAGACGCCCTCCGGGGAACAGGTCGGCGCCGGCACCGGCGTCGGTGTGGGGAGGGCCGCCGAGCTGGGAGTGTCCGGGGCGGTGGCCTTCGCGGAGGTCCTGCCGCCGGTCGCGCCCACGGGCCCCGGGGCTCCCCCGCCCGCGCCCGACACCTGCGTGCTGCCGCACCCCACCAGCAGGGCCGCCCCCACGAGCAGCAGCGCCGCCCGGGCCGGCGGCGCGGTTCGACGGATTCCGTTCGGCGGCGTCGGGTTCATGCGGACGATCATGACACGAACCGTCGTCCGGACGGCCCGGGGAAGGCGCTCCGCACGACCGCGGGCGGGAACGCCGGCAGGGCGGCGCAGGCCGACACCCGGTGTCGGTACGCCGCCCTGGGACGGGGCGAGGTGCGGGAGGCGACCCGCACCCTCGTCCCGGTTACTTCGGGTCACGGTTGAACGTCGAGGTCGACCAGAAGTAGCCGAGCGCGGTGAGCGCCAGGCACCAGGCGACGGCGAGCCAGCCGTTGTAGCCGATCCCGCTGCCGAGCAGCAGGCCGCGCAGGGTCTCGATGGCCGGCGTGAACGGCTGGTACTGGGCGATCGGCTGGAACCAGCCCGGCATCGCGTCGACGGGGGTGAAGGCACTGGAGATGAGCGGCAGCAGGATCAGCGGCATCGCGCTGTTGCCGGCCGCCTCGGCGTTCGGGCTGGCCATGCCCATCCCGACCGCGATCCAGGTGAGCGCCAGGGCGAAGAGGACGAGCAGCCCGAAGGCGGCCAGCCACTCCAGGGCGGTGGCGTCCGTGGAGCGGAAGCCGATGGCCACGGCGACCGCGCCGACCAGGACCACGCTGGCGACCGACTGCAGCACGCCGCCCACGACGTGCCCGACGAGCACCGACCCGCGATGGATCGCCATGGTGCGGAAGCGGGCGATGATGCCCTCGGACATGTCGGTGGAGACGGACACCGCGGCCCCGATGACGGTGCTGCCGATGGTCATCAGCAGGATGCCGGGGACGAGGTAGGCGATGTAGGCGGAGCGGTCGCCGCCGCCGATGCCGGCGCTCATCGTGTTGCCGAAGATGTAGACGAAGAGCAGCAGCAGCATGACCGGGGTGAGCAGCAGGTTCAGGGTGAGTGACGGGTAGCGCCGGGCGTGCAGGAGATTGCGGCGCAGCATGGTGGCCGAGTCACGGGCGGCGAGGGTGAAGGTGCTCATCGGACGGTCTCCTTGGACTGGTTGTTCTGGGCGGGCACGCTGGAGCCGGTCAGGGCGAAGAACACGTCGTCGAGGTCGGGGGTGTGGACGGTGAGTTCGTCGGCCTCGATGCCGGTGGCGTCCAGCCGGTCGAGGACGGCGCGCAGGTCGCGCTGGCTGCCGTCGCTGGGGATCCGCAGGGCCAGGGCCTCGTCGTCGCGGGTGACGTCGTGCAGGGCGAGGGCGGCGGACCGGTAGGCCGCCGGGTCGGCGAAGCGCAGCCGCACGTGGCCGCCGGGGATGAGTCGCTTCAGCTCGTCGGCGGTGCCTTCGGCGGCGATCCGGCCGTCGTTCAGGACCGCGATGCGGTCGGCGAGTTGGTCGGCCTCCTCCAGGTACTGGGTGGTGAGGAGGACGGTCACGCCGCCGGTGACGAGTTCGCGGATGATCTGCCACATGGTGTGGCGCGAGCGCGGGTCGAGGCCGGTGGTCGGCTCGTCGAGGAAGATGACCCGCGGGCCGCCGACCAGCGTCATGGCGATGTCCAGCCGGCGCTTCATGCCGCCGGAGTAGGTGGAGGCGGGCTTCCCGGCCGCCTCCACCAGGTCGAAGCGTTCCAGGAGTTCGGCGGCGACCCGGCGGCCCTCGCGCTTGGACAGGTGGTGCAGGTCGGCCATCAGGAGCATGTTCTCCTCGCCGGTGATCAGGCCGTCGACGGCGGAGAACTGCCCGGTGACACCGATCGCGGCGCGCACCGCCTGCGGCGCGGTGGCGATGTCGTGGCCCGCCACCCGGGCCTGCCCGCCGTCGGCCCCGATCAGGGTCGAGAGGATCTTGACGACGGTGGTCTTGCCGGCCCCGTTCGGGCCGAGCAGGGAGAACACCGTTCCTTCGGGGACGGCGAGGTCGATCCCGGCGAGGACGCTCTTGTCGCCGTAGGACTTGCGCAGCCCGTTCGCCGCGATGGCCAGGTCGGTCATGAGAGGTGCTCCTTCAGAGGCTGCGAACAGTGGTGCGGGGGCTGTGAGCGGTTCGGGGCTGCGGGCGGTTCGGGGCTGCGGGCGGTTCGGGGCTGCGGGCGGTTCAGAGGCTGCGGGCGGTGATGTCGCCGTGGGAGGTGGTGGCGCGAATGGTGAGTGCGGCGTCGGTGCCGGTGGTGTTCTGGAGGGTGTTGTGGATCCGGCCGTGGGCGGTGCCGGCGTCGAGGGTCGCGCAGACGCCGCGGGCGGCGCCGATCTCGATGGCGCCGGCGTCGGTGCGCAGGTCGAGGGTGCCGCCGGTGGCCTCGGTGATCCGCAGGTCGCCCTTGCGGGTGCTGAGCTGTGCGGAGCCGTTGAGCCGGCCGACGGTGATGTCGCCCGCGAGGAGGGTGAGGTGGGCGTTCGCGGTCTCGTCGAGCTTGACCGAGCCCTGGGCGCCGTCGAGGGTGACGTCGCCCAGGCGTCCGACGCCCCGCAGGTCGGCGGCGGCCGTCTTCGCCTGGATCCGGGAGCCGGCGGGGAGCTGGACGGTGACCTCGACGGCGCCGGACTGGCCGAGGAGGCGGTTGGGGGCCGGGGCGGCCGTGATCCGCAGGACGCCGTCGGTGTACTCGGCCGTGATCCGCTCGGCGGCCTTCACGTCGGCGCCCTTGGCGGCGTTCGCGGGGAGGACCTCGACGGTGGTGTCGCCGCGGTCGGCGGCGATCAGCCGGACGCTGCCGGCGGGGATGTCGAGGACGGCGGCGATCGGGGTGGTGGTGGCGAACTTCTGCATCGTTCTTCTCCTTCTGCGGCGGCGGGCACTCGGTCGGCCCGTCGTTTCCGATGTGGGAAAAGCTACGTTGCATTCACGGTGCTGGCAACACACTCGTTGCGTCAGAATCCCGTCTTTGCAGGTAGTTGCGGTGATTTCATTGCAATGGTTTCGCGCCTAATGCAACGAGCCGCTATCCATTCGTTGCAATGGATTGAGAGTGAACGCTATGCTCGGCGCACTACCCACCCCGAAGGAGACCGCGATGCCCGGAGGCAGGCTCACCCAGCAGGAACGCCAGCAGATCGCGCTCGGGCTGGCCGACGGCCTCCCCTACGCCGAGATCGCCAGGCGGCTCGACCGCCCGACCTCGACGATCACGCGCGAGGTGATGCGCAACGGCGGCCCCACCGGCTACCGCGCCGACCTGGCCCAGCGCGCCACCGGGCACCGCGCCCGCCGCCGGCAGGCGGCGCCCCGGGACCCCGCCGCCGTCCCGCAGGAGCACGGCCGCGACGCCGACGCGGTGCGCGCGTACGAGGAGGTGTTCACCACCGCGATGCTGCAGTCGGGCATGCCCCAGATGATGGCCCGGGTGATGGCCTGCCTCTGCCTCACCGACTCGGGCAGCCTCACCGCGTCCGAACTCGTCCAGCGCCTCCAGGTCAGCCCGGCCTCCGTCTCCAAGGCGATCACGTTCCTCGACGCCCAGGGCTTCGTCCGCCGGGAGCGCGACGAGCGCCGCCGCGAGCGCTACCTCGTCGACAACGACATCTGGTACCAGTCGATGATCGCCAGCGCCCGCTCCACCGCCCAGATCGCCGAGACCGCACGCCAGGGCGTCGGCGTGCTCGACGCCGGCACGCCGGCCGGCGCCCGCCTCGAAAACATCGCCCGCTTCCTCGACTTCGTCTCCGAGAGCATCGCCCGGTCCGCCGAGCAGGCCCGCGAGATCCTGCACCCGCAGCCCGCGGCGGCTCCGGACGGCGCCACCGGGCCGGTGTCGGACGGCTGACCGGCCAGCCGCCACCGGCGCCCCCGGGTCAGGCGCCCAGGCGCAGCGGGGTGAGCCGGGTGGCGACCAGGTTGGTGGCCCCGCGGTCCCGTTCGACGTGACCGTGCACCAGCAGGCCGGCCCGGTCCAGGGCGGTGCGGCGCTGGGACTCCCAGACCGGGCGGCTGCAGATCACGTTGATCAGGCCGGTCTCGTCCTCCAGGCTGAGGAACAGCACACCGCCCGCGGTCGGCGGCCGCTGACGGTGCGTCACCAGTCCGCCGACCACCACCGCCGAGCCGGGTTCCACCCCCGGCAGCTGGGCGGCGGTCAGTGCGCCGCCGCGCTCCAGGTGCGCGCGCAGGTGCTGGACGGGGTGGCTGGTGGCGGAGGCCCCGGTGGCCCAGAGGTCGGCGATGGTCTCCTCCACCGGGGTCATCTCGGGCAGCGGCGGGGCCTCGGTGCCGGGCGTGGTACCGGGGATCAGCGCCGTCGACACTCCGGCGAACGCCCCGGCGGCCCAGAGCGCCTGACGCCGGCCCAGCCCGAAGCAGCCGAACGCACCCGCCGCGGCGAGGGCCTCCAGGACCGGCGCGGGCAGGCCCGTGCGCCGCGCGAAGTCCTCCAGGTCGGCGTACGGCTGCCCGGCCGCGATCGCCTCGGCCTGCGGGGTGCCGACCCCGCGCACGGTGTCCAGCCCGAGCCGGATGGCCGCCTGCGGTTTGCCGGCGGTGAGCGGCGGCTCCGGGGTCGGCCCCCGGTACGGCTCCAGGGTCGGCCGGGCCCCGCTGGCGTTGACGTCCACCCCGCGCACCCGTACGCCGTGCCGCCGGGCGTCCGAGATCAGGCTGAGCGGCGCGTAGAAGCCCATCGGCTGGTTGGCCAGCAGCGCACAGGTGAAGGCGGCCGGGTAGTGGTACTTGAGCCAGGCGCTCGCGTACACCAGGTGGGCGAAGCTGATCGCGTGGCTCTCCGGGAAGCCGTAGTTGGAGAAGGCCTCGATCTTGACGTAGACGTCCTCGGCGGTCTCCGGCGGGATGCCGCGTTCGGCCATGCCGCCCAGCAGCCGCTCGCGCAGCCGGGCGACCCGCTCGTGCGAGCGCTTGGAGCCCATCGCCTGGCGCAGCCGGTCCGCCTCGGCGGGGGTGAACCCGGCGCAGTCGATGGCCAGTTGCATCATCTGTTCCTGGAACAGCGGCACCCCGAGGGTCTTGCCGAGCGCGTTCTCCATCAACGGGTGCGGGCAGCCGGCCGGTTCGACCCCGGCCCGGCGGCGCAGGTACGGATGGACCGAGCCGCCCTGGATCGGGCCCGGGCGGATCAGCGCCACCTCGACCACCAGGTCGTAGAAGTGGTCCGGCTTGAGCCGCGGCAGGGTCGCCATCTGGGCGCGCGACTCGACCTGGAAGACACCGACCGTGTCGGCCCGGCGCAGCATCGCGTACACGCCCGCGTCGTCGACCGGGATGGTCGCCAGGTCGTAGTGCGCGCCGTGGTGTTCGGCGATCAGGTCGCAGGTGTCGTGCAGGGCGGAGAGCATGCCGAGGCCCAGCAGGTCGATCTTGACCAGTCCGGCACCGGCCGTGGAGTCCTTGTCCCACTGCAGCACCGACCGCCCCGGCATCCGGGCCCACTCGGTCGGGCAGATCTCGGCGATCGGCTCCCTGGTGAGCACCATGCCGCCCGAGTGGATGCCCAGGTGGCGCGGCAGGCCGTGCAGTTGACCGGCCAGGGCGAGCACGTCGGCGGGGATGACGGCGTCCGGGCCGGGCGCGGAGCGGAAGTCGCTCTGCCGGCTGAAGGCGTCCACCTGCCCCTGCGGGTAGCCGAGCACCCGGGCCGCGTCGCGCAGCGCCAGCCGGGGCCGGTAGGTGATCACGTTGGCGACCTGGGCGGCGTGCTCGCGCCCGTAGCGGCGGTAGACGTACTGGATGACCTCCTCGCGGCGGCGGTGCTCGATGTCCAGGTCGATGTCGGGCGGGCCGTCCCGGGCGACGGAGAGAAAGCGTTCGAACAGCAGCCGGTAGTGGATCGGGTCGACGGCGGTGATGCCGAGCGCGTAGCAGACCGCCGAGTTGGCCGCCGAACCCCGGCCCTGGCACCAGATGGACTCCCGGCGGCAGAAGTCGACGATGTCGTGGACGATCAGGAAGTACCCGGCCAGCTCCAGGTCCTCGATGACGTCCAGTTCCTTGCCGAGCTGCCGGCGGGCGGCCGCGTTCCCGGGCCCGAAGCGGGCCGGGCCGCCGGCGGCGACCAGCGCGCGCAGATGGCTGATCTCGGTGTGGCCGGGCGGGACGGGGAAGCCGGGCAGCTCCGGGTCGAGCCGGGTGAAGTCGAACGCGCAGGCCCGGGCCAGGTCGACGGTGGCCTGCCGCACCCCCGGGAAGCGGGCCAGCCGGGCCGCCATCTCGCGGCCCGAGCGCAGGTGCGCGGTGCCGGCCGCCTGCGTCCAGCCCGCCGCGTCCTGGAGCGTCCGGCGCTCGTGCAGGGCGGCCAGGCTCTGGGCCAGCCGGCCCTGGGCCGGGCCCGCGTGGTGCGCGTTGGTGGAGGCGACGACGGGGAGGCCGAGCCGGGCCGCCAGCGCGGCGAGGGCGTCGTTGCGCAGGTCGTCGCCGGGCAGCCACTGGTCGATCAGCTCGACGTGGACGTTCTCGCGGCCGAACGCCTCGGTGAGGGTGCGCAGCCGGCGCTCGGCCCCGTCGACGCCCCGGGAGATGTCCGCGCGGGCCCCGCCCCCGGCGGCTCCGGCGGCCAGGGCGGACTCGGCGGCTCCGGCGCCGGGAGCGGATGCGGCGGCTCCGGCGGCCAGGGCGGCCGGGACCCGGCCGAGGCGGCAGCCGGTGAGCACCGCCCAGTGGCCGTCGTGCGCGTCGGCGAGCGCGGCGAAGTCGTACGCCGGACGGCCCTTGGCCCCGCCCGCCAGCTGGGCGGCGCCGATCGCCGCGGAGAGCCGGCGGTAGCCGGCCGGGTCGCGGGCCAGGACGAGCAGGTGCTCCACCTCCTGGTCGCGGCGCAGCGTCAACTCGGCGCCGAACACCGTGCCGACGCCCGCCTCGCGGGCCGCCTCGGCGAAGCGGACCGCGCCGTAGAGGCCGTCGTGGTCGGTGAGCGCGAGCACCTCGACGCCCAGCCGGGCGGCCTCCGCGACCAGCTCCTCGGGGTCGCTGGCACCGTCGAGGAAGCTGAAGGCCGAGTGGACGTGCAGTTCCGCCCAGGCCGGATCGCCGGTCGGCCCGGCCGGCCCGGGGCCGCGGTCCTCGGCCCGGCGGCGGATCGGCACCACCTGGCCGGCGGCCGGGCCCGGCCGGCCGCCGGCCAGGCGTCGGTGCAGCTCGCTCCAGGGGAGCGCGGGGTGGCTGGTGAATCCCATCGGGGGTTGTCGCCTTCGGTCTCTCGCTCGTGTCCTGCCCCCCTGCCGTGCTCCCCGCCGGCCTCTCCTCGCCGATCTCTCCCTGCCGTGCTCCTCCCCGCCGATCTCTTCCTGCCGTGCTCCGTCCCCGCCGCACCGTCCCGGCGCTCCGCCGCCGTACTCCGCCGCCGTGCTCCGTCAGTCGTAACCGGCCTCCAGGAACCACTCGCCGTTCTCCACCGTGAGCAGCAGCGCCCGCCCGTCCGCCACCGTGACCTGGAAGCGTGCCCGGCGGCGGGCGCGCGCCTGGTCCCACCAGTACTCGACCGCCGGCCAGGGCCCGGTCCAGCCGTCGACCACCAGGTCCCGACCGCGCACCGCGATCCGGGCCGGCCGGGCCGACACCCCCGCCCGGCCGTCCACGTTCACCGGCCGCCCGGCCGTGTCCAGCACCGCGACCGGCACCGGGGCGCGGTGCACCACGGCCGGCCAGACGTCCCGCAGCCGCCCCGGCCAGGGCGCGTCGGCCGGCGCCGCCGGGTCGTACGGCTCGCCCCACGGCACCCGGACCACCTGCTCGCCCGGTCCCCGCCCGCCGGCCGGTTCGATCCGGCGCAGCCCGGCGTGCCCGAGCACCGCCTGGACCCGGGCCACCGCCCGCTCCACCCGGTCGTCCGCGACCGCCTGCCCCCAGAGCGCCAGCTGCCGGCCCTGGTCGGGCGAGAGGTCGTCGGGTACGAGCCGCAGGGCGGTGAACCCCGCGTCGTGCGACGGCCCGCCGTCCGGCACGGCGAAGGTCCCAGCGCCCTGCCAGGCCTGGAGCTGCCAGCGGACACGCTCGGCGAGCGCCGCCGCCGACAGCCGGCCCTCGTGCCGCCAGAGCCGCGAGACGGTCCGCCCGTCCGCGCAGGCCACCTCGACGGCGACCCGCTGGCAGGTCAGACCCGCCCCGGCGAGCCGCTGGTGCAACTGCTCGGCCAGGGTGCGGGCGACGAACACCAGCGGTTCGGCGAGCGCCTCCGGCGGGTCGAAGCACTGCTCGACGGAGAGGTCCGGCCCCTCCGTCCGCGGTACCAGCGGGCGCGGCTGCAGCCCCCGGGCCAGCCGGTGGGCGGCCGTGCCCGCCGGGCCGAAGCGGTCCGCGACCGCCTCGGCGGGCAGCGCGGCGAACGCCCCGACGGTGGGCAGGCCGAGCCGGTCCAGCAGCTCCGCCAGCCCCTCGTCGCCGAGCGCGGCCACCGGATAGGGGGCGAGGAACTCCGCCGTCCGGCCGGCCGGCACCAGCACCCCCGCCCGGGCTGCCAGCACGGCGGCGAACAGGCCGTCGGCGACCCCGATCCGGGCCGGCGGCACCGCGTCCGCCTCCCCGGGGCGCGCCTCGGTGTCCGGCCCGGAATCCGGGCCGGCGGGCGGCTCGGGCGGCCGGGCGAACCCGCCCGGTGCGCCGTCCCGGGCCGCGGGCGCCGCGGCGAACAGGCCGTCCACCGCCCCGGCGCGGCGCCGCGCCGCCGCACGCTCGGCCTCCGCCGGGCGCGTCCACCCGGGGGCGTCGGCGGCCCCGGGCTCCGGCGGGTGCGCCCGCCCGGCGGGCCCGGCGTGCTCGGCGTCCGCGGGATGGGCCTGCCCGGCCCGAACCTCCGGGGCCTCCTCGCCCCGGTCCGCCGCGCCGGCCAGGGCGGCCGCCACCGCCCGCTGCACCTTCGCCGTCAGCGCCTCCTCGCCGCCGAAGTACCGGCTCGGGCCCTTCATCGGGATCGCGCAGAGACCCGGGCGAAGCACCTCCACCCGGGGCGTGAACGCCTCGACCGCCGCGACCACCGGTTCGAACCGCCGGGTCTCCGCCTCCGGGTCCCGCTCCCGCAGCTCCAGCGCGGGGCAGAGCCGCTGGGCCAGCTTGAGCCGCTGCCCCTGCCGCACACCGGCCGACCGCGCCGCCTCCGAGCAGGCCAGGACCCGCCCGCCGGCGACCACCGCCACCGGGACGTCGCCGCCGCCGTCCGCGCTCCCTTCGACGGCCACCACCGGCCAGTCCGGGCACCAGACCACCAGCACCCGTGGCGTCCCGGGGGTCCCGGCTGCCGCAGGTGTTCCGGACGCTCCGGGCGTTCCGGACGCTCCGCCGCCGGTCATCTCACACCACCGCCATTCGGTCGAGGCCCGCCCCGACCCCCGACGTCACGTCCTCCCCCGCCTCGGCGGCCTCGGCCACCGCCCGCACCTCGCCGTGCTCGTCCGGCAGCCAGAGCCGGGCGGTGCGCCCGCGCACCGCCGAGCCACGCCCCTCCACCGCCACCTCCACCTGCCGCCCGGTGAGCTGGCCGTGCCCGTCACCCAGCCCGAACCAGCGGCCGGAGCGCACCTCCAGCCGCAGCCCCGCCCCCGGCCACGGCCCGGCCACCAGCAGCACGCAGCCACTGCGCCGCAGCACGGCCGCCAGCCGGGCGGCCGGCTTGGGTGCCACCGGCCCGTCCGGACGCAGCATGATCAGCTCGACCGCCCCGGCCAGCACCGACACCACCTCGGCCCAGTGCGGCCCGGGGTCGTCCGCCACCAGCAGTCGCCGCAGGTCCAGCCCGTACCCGGCGGCCGCGGCGAGCCCGAGATCGGGCAGCCCGACCGCGGCCGCCCAGCCGCCGTCCGACCCGCGTGCCCCGGCGGCCAGCGCGAGCAGCAGCCCGGTGTCCCCGGCCCCCACCGACACCGTCGTCCCCCGCCGGAGCCCGCCCTCCGGCAGCACCGCCCCCAGCGCGGGCAGCACCGGCAGCAGCCCGCGCCGACCGTCGACCGCCTCGGTGCCGGTAGCGGCACCGAGGGCAGCCGCGGACACCACCGGGCGGAGCGGCTGCCGCTCGGCGGTGGATTCGAAAACAGATTCGAAAACGGGCACACCCCCAGGATCGAACATTCGTTCGCAAAGATTCAAGTCTGCTTGGTCCACCCCGACGGTCACTCTCCGTGTTGCCCGCCGCTCGGGGCCCCCGGACCGCCCCGGGGGGCGATCGCCCAGGTCGGCACGGGCGCCCCGTCGCGACGCGGGCGCCGCCCTCCCGGCACGGCGGCGTCCGGGCACCTCACGGAACGGCCGTGTCACAACTCGCCGGGCTACCTCGTCGAAGGAGTGCAAGCCGCCGGACACCGACTTTGGAGCGCGTCATGGAAGCACGCCTGAACCCCTTCACCAACCCGGTCCTGGGCAAGGTCTTCAAGCACATCATCGCCGCGGGCAAGGTGCTCGAAGGCTCGACCCTGCCGGCCGCGACACAGGAGCTGGTGAAGCTCCGCGCCAGCCAGATCAACGGCTGCGGCTTCTGCACCGACATGCACTTCAAGGACGCCGTGCACGCCGGAGAGTCCCCGGAGCGCCTCAACCTGGTCGCGGCCTGGCGCGAGGCCACGGTGTTCACCGAGGCCGAGCGCGCCGCCCTGGAACTCGCCGAGGAGGCCACCCGCATCGCCGATGCGGCCGGTGGCGTCTCCGACCGGGTCTGGACGAACGCCGCCCAGCACTACGACGAGGACCAGCTCGGCGCCCTGGTCGGAGTGATCACCGTCATCAACGCCTTCAACCGCGGGAACGTCATGCTCCAGATGCCCGCCGGCGACTACCGGCCCGGCCAGTTCGCCTGAGCGGGAGCACTGCCCGGAGCGGCCGGATCCGGCCCGGACCGGGGTCGCCGACGAGGCGGACACCCGCGCACCCGACGGGCGCGAGGTGTCCGCCTCGCCGCCTTCGCGAGCCCGGCTCCGCGACCGACGTCTTCGCCAACCGGGCGTGACAGCAGTCACACTGATGGAGCGTCACATCCTGCCGGTGCACGTCGTCTCCCTGGCACACGAGGAAGCGACCCGCTCGACCGAGGAGGACGCACCATGGAGACCATGACCGTCGAACGCGTCATCGACGCCCCCATCGACGACGTGTTCCGCTGGCTCACCACGACCACCAACTACACGGCCTCGCCGCTGGTGCTGCGCTGCCGCCTCGCCCGGCGCGGCAGCGGGGCGCCCTACGGCGTCGGCGCCGTCCGCAACCACCTGTGGCTCATCGGCTGGTTCAGCGAGCGCGTCACCCACTACGACCCCCCGTACGCCACCGAGTACGTCGTCGACCGCAGCCTGCCGCCGTCCCGTCACGAACTCGGCCGGATGACCTTCACGGAGGTCGACGGCGGCACCCACGTCCGGTGGACCACCCGCGCCGAGGTCGGCGTCCCGCTGCTCGGCGGCCCGCTCACCCGGCTGTTCGCCCGGCCGGTCATCACCCGCACGTTCCGGAACATCCTCGACGCCGCCGCCACCGCACTGACCACGCCTCCCGACCGGACCCCGCCGCGGCACTGACCGCCCGTCGGTCGGAGGCGGGGTGGCAGACTGGTCCCATGATCGGACCGGACTTCAAGAAGGACCTTCAGATCTATCTGCAGGACGCCCGGGACGCCCTGCTCTGGAAGCTCGACGGGCTGTCGGAGTACGACATCCGCCGCCCGATGACGCCGACCGGCACCAACCTGCTGGGGCTGGTCAAGCACGCGACCGGCGCCGAGGCCCTCTACTTCGGAGCCACCTTCGGGCGGCCGTTCGCCGGAACGCCCCTGTGGATCACGGGCGACGCCGAGCCGAACGCCGACCTCTGGGCGACCCCCGAGGAGACCCGGGAGCAGATCGTCGACCGGTACCGCGCGGCATGGGTCCACGCGGACGCGACGATCGGGTCACTCCCGCTGGACGCCGTCGGCCGGGTGCCCTTCGGCAACCGGAGCGAACTGACGCTCCACCGGGTCCTCGTCCACATGATCGCGGAGATCCAACGCCACGCCGGCCACGCGGACATCGTCCGGGAACAGCTCGACGGGACCACCGGCCTGCGCGACGGAGACGAGAACATGGCCCCCGGCGACCGCCCCCAGTGGGAGGAGCACCACACCCGGGTCGAACAAGCAGCCCGCACGGCCGCCCAGCCCACCTGACACCCCCACCCCCCGAGCGGACCTCAGCCCGCACCGTCCGTGCCGTGGTCTCGCTCGGCATGGAGCTGTGGTGCTCCACGGGCCGTTCGGTGCCGACTCTCGCCCACCACCAGTACGCGAGGCCGGCCACGGCGACGAGGCCGACCGGAATCAGGACCACCAGAAGCCATTCGAGCATGCCGTCCCCCTCCCCCGGCGGCCGACCCGGCGTGCCGCCCCCGGGAAGCGTGGGCCCACGCGCGCCACGGAGTGGCCGGCGGCGCGGCGGGGCCGCGTTGACCTGTCCCTGACCGGGACCCTAGGGTCTGGCCTGTGCAGCGATACGACTGGCTGAAGACGATTCAGCGGATGGACCCGGAGACCGAGTTCACCGAGATCTACCGGATCAGCAGCTGGTACGAGTTCCCGTGGGACACCACCCAGTCGCTCAGCTTCGCGCTCTACCGCACCTACGCCGTCCCGAGCATCGGCCGACTGCTCGCGCGGACCGGCGAGTTCACCCGCCGCGCGCAGAAGCGCTACGACGACACCGTGCTGATCCTGGAAGCCGTGGTCGAGCACGGCTTCGCCTCGGCGCAGGGCCGGGAGGCGATCCGGCGGATGAACCGGATGCACCACCGGTACGACATCTCCAACGAGGACTTCCTGTACGTGCTCGCCACCTTCGTCGTGGTGCCCAAGCGCTGGCTGGACGACTACGGCTGGCGCCCGTACTCCGCGCACGAGGTGCGGGCCACCACCAACTACTACCGCGAACTGGGCCGCCACATGGGCCTGAGCGACATCCCGGAGACGTACGACGCGTTCGAGCGGCTGCTGGACGGCTACGAGCGCGCCCACTTCGGCCACGACCGGGGCGGCCGGGAGGTCTCCGACGCCACCCTCGGCCTGATGGCCTCCTGGTACCCGGCCCCGCTGCGGCCCTCGATGCGGGTGTCCTCGATCTGCCTGCTCGACGATCCGCTGCGCGAGGCCTTCGGGTACTCCCGGCCCCCGGCCGCGCTCCGGTACGCCGTCCGCTCCGGCATGCGGCTGCGCGGGCGGCTCGTCCGCCTCCTGCCGCCGCGCCGCTCCCCGCGCCTGGCCCGCGACGGCCGGCAGGTGCGCAGTTACCCGGGCGGGTACCGGATCGCCGAGCTCGGCACCTTCGGGGACGGCGCCTTCGGGGACGGCGCCACTCCCCGGGGCGGCTGCCCCTTCCCGCCCGCCGCGACCGGGCCGGCCGGGGGCACGGACCCGGCCGGGGGCTGACCGCCCGCCGCACCCGCTCCGCTCCGCTCCGGACCGGCGCCCTCACTCGGGGACGACGAGGGTGTTCTGGCAGGCCGTCAGGAGCCAGCGCCCGTCCTCCTTGGCCATCACGTACAGCGGGCTGCCCTCCTCGCCGACCTGTTCGCCGGCGAGGGTGAGGTAGCGCTGGCGGACCTTGACCGCGGCCACGTCGGGGCGGACGAAGAGGACGTGCACCACCTCGTACTCGGCGGTGTTCCCGGAGCCGAGGAAGGCGCCCGGGAGCACCGTGCGAGTGAACGCGGCGATCTCGTCCCGCCCGGTGAGGCGCTTGCCGTGGCCGGTGGTCCAGATCGCGTCCTCGCGGAAGAGACTGACGAACTCCTCCACGAGTTCGTTGACCTGGGCGTACTGGAGGGCGGCGACGACCCGCCCGACGGCCTCGGTCTCAACGGCGGTGTCGGCCTCGGCGCCGATCCGGGCATCGGCCTCGACGGCCGTGGTGTTCGTGTTCATGATGACCATGATTGACCTTCAAGCCGACTTGAGGTCAAGCCTTTTCGGCCGCCGGCTCCACCCCGGCCCCGACCTGCCCGGCGCTCGCGCCGTGGGCGGTGACGGCGGTCAGGGGCAGTGCGACGTGGCCGATGCCGGTGCCGAGCCGGGTGAGCGCGGTGGCGGTGAACAGGGTGCGGAAGCCGGGTGTCCGCCAGAGTGATCCGGCGCTCCCGGTCCGTTCGTCCGGTCGGCGGGCAGGGCGGGCACGGGGGGTGGAGCGGGCAGAGCGGGCCCGGGGGTCGCCCGGGCGGCCGGGGCGGCCGTGACCGCCCGTTCCCGGGTCGGCCGCGGACGGGTCAGGAGGACCCCGGCCAGCACCACGGCCATTCCCGTGACACCCCTCGGGCTCAACGGCTCGTCGAGCACGAGCGCGCCGAGCCCGGTGGAGACGACGGGCAGCAGGTAGCCGACGGTGGCGGCCGCGGTGGCGCCCTCGGTGGCGATGAGCCGGTAGTTGAGGTGGAAGGTGAGCCCGGTGGAGAGCACCCCGAGCACGGTCACCGCCGCGAGCGCCCGGACGTTGAACCCGTCGGTGGCACCGGCGGCGGCCGGCAGCGCCAGCGAGCCGAGCCCGGCCGCCACGGTGAGCTGGGCGGCGGAGAGGGCGAGCGGGGCGGTACCGGTGCCGGTGAGCACGCGGCCCATGTAGGTGAACGCCACCGCGTAGCTCGCGGCCGCGCCCAGCAGGGCGAGCACGCCCCAGCCGGGGGCGCCGCCGTGCTGGTGCGCCGGCCCCGCGTCGCCCTGCCACGGCGAGAAGATCACCAGCACCCCCGCAAAGCCGAGCAGCAGACCGCCGAGGCGCCTCGGGTGCCACCCGCGTTCCGTCCCGAGCGCCAGGCCGATCAGCAGCGACCAGAGCGGGGTCGTCGCGTTGAGCACGCCGGCGGGCCCCGAGCCGACGGTCCGCATGCCCAGGGCGGCCAGGAAGAAGGGCAGCACGTTGCAGAACAGGGCGGCCACGGCGAGCCGGAGCCAGACCGCGGCGCCGCGCGGCAGCCGCTGCCGGGCGGAGCGGGCGAGGAGCAGCAGCACCGCGGCCCCGAGGGCGGAGCGCAGCACGGTGATCTGCAGCGGGGTCAGCCCGTTCCGGAGCGCGAGTTCGGTCCACAGGAAGCCCGATCCCCAGAGCAGGGCGAGCACGGCCATCCGCAGCACGGGACACCTGCCTTTCGTCGGTCGGCCTCCCGACCGGGAGGCCGGGAGCACCGGAAGCGCCGGAAGCACCGGAAGGAACGCTGCCCGCCCGGACCCGACAGGACAAGTGAAAAGTTCTTCAGCACGTTTAAGCTGGACTACATGCTCGATGTGCGACGTCTGCAGGTGCTGCGCGCCGTGGTCACCGGCGGCTCGGTGAGCGCGGCCGCCACCGCGCTCGGCTACACGCCGTCCGCCGTCAGCCAGCAGGTGGCGGCGCTGGAGAAGCAGACCGGGACGGCGCTGCTCGAACGCGCCGGGCGCGGCGTGCGGCCGACCGCCGCCGGACGGCTGCTCGCCGAGCACGCCGCCGTCATCGAACGGCAGGTGGCCGAGGCCGGCACGGCGCTCGCCGATCTGCTGGCCGGGCGCAGCGGCTCCCTGACGGTCCGCTACTTCGCGACGGCGGGAGCCGCCCTGGTGGCGCCCGCCGTCGCGGCCTTCCGGCGCGAGCACCCGGGGGTGCGGCTCGACCTGGGGATGACCGACCCCGAGGACCCGCTGGAGGACGTCCTGCGGGGGCGGGCGGATGTGGCGGTGGTGGTCCGGCCGCACGGGGGCGAGCACCCCGGGCTGCGCCTCATCCCCCTGCTCGACGACCCGTACCGCGCCGTCCTGCCGAGGGGCCACCGGCTCGGTGCGAGGCGCGTCCTCGACCTGGCCGACCTGGCTGGTGAGCCCTGGGTCGGCAGCGAGCGGACCGGTCCCTGCCTCGACACCGTCCTGGACGCCTGCGCCGAGGCCGGGTTCCGCCCCGGCTTCGCGGTGGACAGCGAGGACTACCCGACCGCCCAGGGCTTCGTCGCGGCCGGGCTCGGGGTGGCCCTGGTCCCGCTCCTGGGCCTCGCCCGGCGCCACCCCGGTGTGACCGTCCGCAGGCTCCGCGCCCCGGAGCCGGTCCGCGCCGTGCACGCCGCCGTCCGCACCACCGCCTGGGGGCAGCCCGCCCTCGCCCAGCTGCTCGCCTCCCTCCAGGAGGCGGCCCGGGCGGCACGGGTCTGACCGGTGGCACGAGCGCCGGGACGACCTTGTCAGGGCCACGCCATCAACTCGGTGCAGGGGTCTCCCCCGGCGGTGCGACCGTCATTTAGGCTGGTGAGGTGCTCATACTCGTTCGCCGTCGCCACGTGGACCTGCTCCGCGTGACGAGCATGTCCTGTCGACGCTCCAGCTGAACCTCGCGCCTCCCACCCTCATGCGCGGCCCCAGGCGGCCGCGTCCCCCCTCCTGACCCCCGGAGCACCCGCCGCACCAGGCGCGGCCCCGGCATCCCCGGTCGATCACCGGGACAGGCCAGGACGAGACCCAGCGGATGTCACCCATGACGCAGCAGCACTCCTCCAGCACCCCCTCCGCCGCCCCCGCGGACGCCCTCCCGGTGATCGACCTCTCGCTCGCCGACGGCGGCGCCGACGACCGGCTCCGCCTGCACGACGACCTGCGGAAGGCGGCCACCGGCGTCGGCTTCTTCCAGCTCGTCGGCCACGGCGTCACCCCGGCCGAGACGGCCGCCCTGATCGACGCGATGCGGGCGTTCTTCGCCCTGCCGGAGGCCGACCGGCTCGCCGTGAGCAACCTCAACTCCCCGCACTTCCGCGGTTACACCCGCACCGGGCACGAGCTCACCGGCGGCAGCCAGGACTGGCGGGACCAGCTGGACATCGGGGCCGAGCTGCCCCCGCACGTCCCGGAGCGGGGCGAGCCCCCCTACTGGTGGCTGGAGGGCCCGAACCAGTGGCCCACCGCGCTCCCCGCGCTGCGGACCGCCGCGCTCGGCTGGATCGACCGCCTCGGCGCGGTCGCCCAGCGGCTGCTGCACGAACTCCTCGCCTCGATCGGCGCCGCTCCCGACTTCTACGACTACGCCTTCGCCGGCCACCCGCACCTGCGGCTGAAGCTGGTCCGCTACCCCGGCACCGCGCCCGACGGCGCCGGCCAGGGCGTCGGCGCGCACAAGGACTACGGCTTCATCACCCTCCTGCTCCAGGACACCGTCGGCGGCCTCCAGGTCGAGCGCGCGGACGGCAGCTTCCTGGAGGTGCCGCCGATGGAGGGCGCCTTCGTGGTCAACCTGGGCGAGCTGCTGGAGGTCGCCACCGACGGCTACCTCAAGGCCACCAACCACCGCGTGGTCAGCCCGGCCGGCGCCCGCGAGCGCTTCTCCATCCCGTTCTTCTACAACCCGCGCCTCGACGCCCACATCGAGCCGCTCGACTTCCCCCTCGCGCACCACGCCCCGGGCGCCACCCAGGACCCGGGCAACCCGCTCTTCGCCGAGTTCGGCCTCAACGAGTGGAAGGGCTACACCCGCGCCCACCCCGAGGTCACCCGCCGCCACCACCCCGACCTCGCCGACGCCGGCTCGCGCTGACCCCCGGCGGGTTCGGCCGCAACGAGGGGTAGGGCTGCACCCGCGCCCACCACCCCAGGTCTCGCCGACCACTCGGCGGCACCGGCGGACACCGCCCCCGGGCCCCGCTCCCGCGCCGACGGCGCCGGGCGGGGCCCGGGGCGTGCCGGGCCACCGCCGGTGGACCGGGTCGCCCGGCACTGTCACACTGCTGCTGTCACAGCGGTGGTGCAACAGAGGCGGAGGTGGCGGATGGGGGCGCGGGAGGGTGTCGAGATCCGGCTGACGGTGGACGAGCTGGCGGCGCGGGCGGGAGTGACCGTGCGCACGGTGCGGTTCTACGGGACGAAGGGGCTGCTGCCGCCGCCGGAGCTGGGGCCGCGCCGGGTCGGCTGGTACGGGGCGGAGCACCTGGACCGGCTCGGGCTGATCGAGGAGCTGCAGCGGCAGGGCCTGACGCTGGCGGCGATCGAGCGCTACCTGGCCTGGCTGCCGCAGGACAGCACGCCGCTGGACCTGGCCATCCACCGGGCGCTGGTGGCGTCCTGGACGCCGGAGACGGCGGAGGAGCTGAGCCGCGGGCAGCTGGAGCGGCGGGCCGGGCGGGCACTCTCGCCCGCGCAGCTGGAACGGCTGGCGGCGATGGGCGCGCTGGAGCGAACGCCCGACCCGGAGGTGTTCCGGGTGGACCCGGGGCTGCTGCCGCTCGGGGTGCGGATCCTGGACGTGCCGATCCCGTTGGAGACCCTGCTGGCCGCGCGCGCGGTGGTGCTGGAGCACAGCCGGGCGACGGCGCACGAGTTGCAGCGGCTGTTCCGCGAGACGGTCTGGAAGCCGTACCGGGAGAGCGAGCCCGCGCCGGCCGAGCTGGAGCGGATGAAGGAACTCACCGACCACATCCAGCCGATGGTGGCGCAGGCCCTGGTGACCGCGTTCCAGCGGTCGCTGCGGGAGGAGCTGGGCGAGGCGGCGCGCTCCGTGGAGGACGCCGCCCCGCCCGGCTGACCGACCGGCCGTCAGTCGGAGAAGGTCCGGCCCTCGGCGGCGACCCGCTCCAGCAGGGCCGGCGGCGCGAACCGCTCGCCGTAGGCGGCGGCGAGTTCCCGGGCGCGGGCCGCGAAGCCCGCCGGGCCGCCCTCGTACCCGTTGATGTACTGGAAGACGCCGCCCGTCCAGGCCGGGAAGCCGATGCCGAGGATGGAGCCCACGTTGGCGTCGGCGACCGAGGTCAGCACGCCCTCCTCCAGGCACCGGACCGAGTCCAGTGCCTCGCTGAAGAGCATCCGCTCCTTGAGGTCCTCGAAGGGGACGGCGCTCCCGGCCGCACCCTCGGCCGAGGTGAAGTGCTCGCGCAGGCCCGGCCAGAGCCTGCCGCGCCGGCCGTCCTCGCCGTACTCGTAGAAGCCGGCGCCGCCGCTGCGGCCGGGGCGGCCGAACTCGTCGACCATCCGGTCCACCACCGCGTCCGCCGGGTGGGCGGTCCAGCTGCCGCCGGCCTCCTCGACCGCGCGCCGGTACTCGTCGCGGATCTTGCGCGGCAGCGTCAGCGTCAGCTCGTCCAGCAGCGAGAGCACCTTGGCGGGGTAGCCCGCCTGGGCGGCGGCCTGCTCGACGGTGGCCGGGTCGACGCCCTCGCCGACCATCGCCACGCCCTCGTTGATGAACTGGCCGATCACCCGGGAGGTGAAGAAGCCGCGCGAGTCGTTGACCACGATCGGCGTCCGGTCGATCTGCCGGACCAGGTCGAAGGCGCGGGCGAGCGCCTCGTCGCCGGTCTGCGGACCGCGGATGATCTCCACCAGCCGCATCTTGTCGACCGGCGAGAAGAAGTGCAGGCCGATGAAGTCGGCGGTGCGCCCGACGCCCTCGGCGAGCAGGCCGATCGGCAGGGTGGAGGTGTTGGAGCAGAGCAGCGCGTCCGGCGCCACCACGCCCTCGATCTCCTGGAACACCTTCCGCTTGAGCTCGGGGTTCTCGAAGACCGCCTCGATCACGGCGTCGCAGCCGGCCAGGTCGGCGGCCTCGGCGGTGGGGGTGATCCGGGCGAGCAGCTCCTCGCGCTGCGCCTCGGTGGCCCGGCCGCGCGCCACCGCCTTGTCCAGCAGGCCGGCGGAGTACGCCTTCCCGCGCTCGGCGGCCTCGGTGCTGACGTCCTTCAGCAGCACCTCGATGCCGGCCTTGGCACAGGTGTAGGCGATCCCGGCGCCCATCATGCCCGCGCCGAGCACGGCGACCCTGCGCACCGTCCGCTTCTCGACGCCCTGCGGCCGGCCGGCGCCGGAGTTGACCGCCTGCATGTCGAAGAAGAGCGCCTGGATCATGTTCTTGCTGGTCTGCCCGCAGGCCAGCTCGGTGAAGTAGCGGGCCTCGATCACCATCGCGGTGTCGACGTCCACCTGGGCGCCCTCGACCGCCGCCGCCAGCACGTTGCGCGGCGCCGGGTAGGGCGCGCCGGCCAGCTGCTTGCGCAGGTTGGACGGGAAGGCCGGCAGGTTGGCGGCCAGCGCCGGGGTGGCCGGGGTGCCGCCGGGGATGCGGTACCCCTTGACGTCCCAGGGCTGGACGGCGGTCGGGTTGGCCTCGATCCAGGCGCGCGCCCGGCTGGTCAACTCCTCCGGGGTGTCCACAAGTTCGTGGACCAGGCCGTGCTGGAGCGCCTGCTCCGGGCGGTACTGGCGGCCCTGCAGGAGCACCTTCAGCAGGGCGTCGGTGATGCCGAAGAGCCGCACCGTGCGAACGACCCCGCCGCCACCGGGCAGCAGGCCGAGGGTGACTTCGGGCAGGCCGATCCGGCTGGCCGGGGCGGTCAGCGCGATCCGGTGGTGGCAGGCGAGGGCGATCTCCAGACCGCCGCCGAGCGCGCTGCCGTTGAGGGCGGCGACCACCGGCTTGCCGAGCGTCTCCAGCCGGCGCAGCGCCCGCTTGATCCGCATCGACTTCTCGAAGACGGCGGCGGCGTCCTCGGGGCGGGCGGCGGACAGCATCCGGAGGTCCCCACCGGCGAAGAAGGTCTTCTTCGCCGAGGTGACCACGACGCCGCGCAGGTCGTCGCCGAGGGCGGCGAGGCGCTCGACGGTGGCGTCGAAGTCGGCCGTGAAGGCCTCGTTCATGGTGTTCACGGACTGGGTGGGATCGTCGAGGACGAGGGTGACCACGCCGTCCTGGTCCTGCTCCCAGCGGATGGTGGTGGTGTCGCTCATGGGGTCGGGGTCTCCTGTGAGGGCCGGGACAAGGGGGGGTGCCGCGCGCACCGCGCCACGGGAAGGGGCGGCGGCGGGCCGCCGGAGGCTCAGACGCGCTCGACGACGGTGGCGATGCCCATCCCGCCGCCGACGCAGAGGGTGACCAGGCCGTAGCGCAGCTCGCGGCGCTCCAGCTCGTCGACCAGGGTGCCGAGGAGCATCGCGCCGGTGGCGCCGAGCGGGTGGCCGAGGGCGATCGCGCCGCCGTTGACGTTCACCTGGTCCGGGCGGAAGCCGAGCTCGCGGACGAAGCGCAGGGCGACGGCGGCGAAGGCCTCGTTGATCTCGACCAGGTCGATGTCGGCGGCGGTCAGCCCGGCCTTGGCGAGCGCCTTGCGGGTGGCGGGGGCCGGCCCGGTGAGCATGATCGTGGGCTCGGAGCCGGAGACGGCGGCCGAGACGATCCGGGCGCGCGGGCGCAGGCCGTACCGCTCGCCGATGCCGCGGTTGCCGATCGCGACCAGGGCCGCGCCGTCCACGATGCCGGAGGAGTTGCCGGCGT
The DNA here is from genome assembly GCF_040630735.1 of Kitasatospora sp. NPDC005748. Lineage (NCBI taxonomy): Bacteria > Bacillati > Actinomycetota > Actinomycetes > Kitasatosporales > Streptomycetaceae > Kitasatospora > Kitasatospora sp. NPDC005748. The sequence continues at coordinate 19,799 of NZ_JBEXYD010000042.1, read as the reverse complement.
GGTGCACGTGGTCGATGGCCTCGACCCAGTGGTACTTCTGCAGGGCGACCGCGTCGAAGCCGCCGGCCTCGCCGATGCCGGCGAAGGAGGGCTTGAGGCCGGCCAGGGTCTCCACGGTGGTGCCGGGGCGGATGAACTCGTCGCGGTCCAGCACCACCAGGCCGTTGCGGTCGCGGACCGGGACGACCGAGCGGTCGAACAGGCCGTCGGCCTGGGCCTTGGCGGCCCGGGCCTGCGACTCGGCGGCGAAGGCGTCCACGTCGGTGCGGGAGAGGCCCTCGATGGTGGCGATCAGGTCGGCGCCGATGCCCTGCGGGACGAAGTGGTTCTCGTAGTTGGTCATCGGGTCCATCGCCCAGGCACCGCCGTCGGAGCCCATCCTCACCCGGGACATCGACTCGACGCCGCCGGCCAGGATGAGGTCCTCCCAGCCCGAACGGACCTTGGCGGCGGCCAGGTTGACCGCCTCCAGGCCGGAGGCGCAGAAGCGGTTCTCCTGGACGCCGGCCACCGAGTCGGGCAGGCCGGCGGTGATGGCGGCGATCCGGGCGATGTCGGAGCCCTGGTCGCCGATCGGGCTGACCACGCCGAGCACGATGTCGTCGACCGCCGCCGGGTCCAGCTCGGGGAAGCGGCGGCGCAGTTCGTGGATCAGGCCGACGACCAGGTCGATCGGCTTGGTGCCGTGCAGTGAGCCGTTGGCCTTGCCCCGGCCGCGCGGGGTGCGGATCGCGTCGTAGACGTACGCTTCGGTGGTCACGGTGGATTGCCTTTCGGGGGTCTGACCGGGCGGGGGGTGGGAGGGTTCGAGAGGGGCCGGGGCGGGTGTTCCGCGGTCTGGCGGGCGCTTCGCCGGGCGGGCGGGGGGGCGGGGACCGGGGTCAGCCCAGCAGGGAGCGCCCGACGATCTCCTTCATGATCTCGGTGGTCCCGCCGTAGATGGTCTGGATCCGGCCGTCGGTGAACGCTCGGGCGACCGGGTACTCGGTCATGTACCCGTAGCCGCCGTGGAGTTGGAGGCAGCGGTCGGCCGTGCGCTTCTGCAGTTCGGTGGCCCACCACTTGGCCATCGAGGCGTCCGCCGGGGTGAGCGCGTAGCGGTTGTGCTCGGTGATGCAGCGGTCCACGAAGGCCCGGGTGACCGCGCACTCGGTGGCCATCTCGGCGATCTCGAACCGGACGTGCTGGAGCTTGGCGAGCGGCCGGCCGAAGGCCTCGCGCTGCTTCACGTAGTCGGTGGTGATCTCGACCAGGTACTCGGCGCCGGCGATCGCGGCGGCCGCGATGGTGAGCCGCTCCTGCGCGAGGTTCCGCATCAGGTAGAGGAAGCCCTGGTGCTCCTCGCCGAGCAGGTTCGCCTTGGGGACGCGGACGTCCTCGAAGAACAACTCGGCGGTGTCCTGGGCCTTCTGGCCGATCTTGTCGAGGTTGCGGCCGCGCTCGAAGCCGGGCGTCCCGCGCTCGACCACCAGCAGGCTCAGGCCGCGCGAACCGCCCTCGGGGGTGGTCCTGGCGACCACGACCACCAGGTCGGCCAGGATGCCGTTGGAGATGAAGGTCTTGGCACCGTTGAGCAGGTAGTGGTCGCCCTGGTCCACGGCGTGGGTGCGGATGCCCTGGAGGTCGGAGCCGGTGCCGGGTTCGGTCATCGCGATGGCGGTGATCAGCTCGCCGCTGCAGAACCCGGGCAGCCAGCGGCGCTTCTGCTCGTCGGTGGCGAGCGAGGTGAGGTACGGGCCGATGATGTCGTTGTGCAGGCCGAGCGCCAGGCCGGAGGCGCCCGCCCGGGCGAACTCCTCGGCGAGCACGGCGGCGTAGCGGAAGTCTGCGGCGCCCCCGCCGCCGTACTCCTCGGGGACGGCGAGCCCGAGCAGCCCCTGCCGGCCGGCGGCCAGCCAGGCGGAGCGGTCCACGATGCCGGCCCGCTCCCAGCGGTCGTAGTGCGGCAGCACCTCCTTGGCGAGGAAGGACCGGACGGTCGCCCGGAAGTCCTCGTGCTCCTCGGTGTAGATGTCGCGTTCCACGGCAAGCTCCTTAACGGGCCTCGGAGCCCAGGGAATTCGGGGAATCTGGGGACTCGGGGGCGTCCGGGGAATCCGGGACGGCCCGGTCGGCAGGGACAGCGGGGAGAGCCGGCTCAGCAGGGACAGCGGGCTCAGCGGGCTCAGCGGGCTCAGCAGGTGAGCCCGGCGGGGCCAGCAGGGCGGGCACACCCCAGTCGCGGGCCACCTCGTCGGTGTCGGCGCCCGGCCGGGCCGGCGGGCGGCGCAGCGTGCCGGGGGTGGCGGAGAACCGGGGCGCGGGCGCCGGCTGGGTGACGCCGTCCGCCTCGACGTACGTCCCCCGGGCCACCAGGTGCCCGTACGAGGCCGCCTGACGCATCGTCAGGACCGGCTCCACGCAGGCGTCGGAGCCGGCGAAGACGGCCTCCCACTCGGCGCGGGTACGGGTGGCGAAGCGGGCCGAGATCCGCGCCCGCAGTTCGGGCCAGCGGGCCACCTCGTACTGGCCCGGGGCGTCCGGACCGAGCTCCAGCAGCCGGGCGAACTCGGCGTAGAACCGCGGCTCCAGCGCGCCGACGGCGAGGTCGCCGCCGTCCTTGGCCCGGTACACGGCGTAGCAGGGTGCACCGCCGTCGAGCAGGTTCACACCGCGCCGGTCCTGCCACTGCCCGGCCGCGAGCAGCCCCCAGAGCACGGTGGTGAGGTGGGCGGCGCCGTCCACGATGGCGGCGTCGACGACCTGGCCGGCGCCGGTCGCACCGGCGTGGTGGAGAGCCGCGAGCAGACCGACGACCAGGTAGAGCGAGCCGCCGGCGTAGTCGCCGAGCAGGTTGGCGGGGACGGCGGGCGGCTGCTCGGGCGATCCGATCAGGCCGAGCACCCCGGCCACCGCCGCGTACCCGATGTCGTGGCCGGCCCGGGCGGCCAGCGGTCCGTCCTGACCCCAGCCGGTCATCCGGCCGTAGACCAGGGCGGGGTTGCGGGCGAGACAGGCCTCGGGGCCGACGCCGAGGCGTTCGGCGACTCCGGGGCGGTAGCCCTCGATCAGCAGGTGGGCACGTTCGACCAGGTCGAGCACCTGCGCGGGCCCGCCGGGGGACTTGAGGTCGACCAGCACCGAGCGCTTGTTGCGGTTGGTGACGTCGTAGGCCGGGTCCTGGGAGAGCGGCGAGGGATCGGGCCGGTCCACCCGGACCACGTCGGCCCCGAGGTCGGCCAGCAGCATGCCCGCAAAGGGCCCGGGGCCGATCCCCGCGAGCTCGACCACCCGGACCCCGGCCAGCGGGCCGGGACTGCTCGGGTCACGCACTGGCGACCGCCCCCTCGGGGTTTGACAGTAAAGCTGTAACACTCGCGATGATAGGGAAGCGACCCGCCGGTAACAAGACCCTCCGCCCGTCGACACAGCCCTGACGAATCCCTGACACGGAGGGCGCAACCGGGGTGACGGAGGGTGCGTCGGTACACCTACGGGGCGGGCCTGTACGGTCGCCCTGCTGTCGCCCTGTTGTCGGAGTGGTCCTGATCTCTCGTCAGAGGAAAGGAAGCAGAAGCACATGGCCTCCCCAGGGTTCACCACCGGGCCGGTCCAGCCGGCCTCCCCGCCGGGCGCACCGCGCAACCCGTCGCCGGACACCGTCATCCCGATCTCGGCACCGGGCACGTCCCCGTTCGCGGCCGGGCCCACCCCGAACCCCTCCCCCGGCCCGCCGCCGTCCGCCCCCACCACCCGGCTGGACCGGCCGCACGAGCTCAACGCCTCGGCCGGCATCGCCCGGCAGATCGCCACCGACCTCGACAGTGCCAACGGCAAGGGTGGCAACAACCTCGCCGAGCACGCGACCACCGCCGCCACCAGGATCCGCGGCTTCTCCTTCGCCGGCGCGCTCACCGGCTCGACCGAGCGCTGGCTGCAGCAGTGCAAGACCCTGCACGACAAGCTGACCGGCACCGCCGACAACCTCGACACCACCCAGCGCACCTACCAGGCGAACGAGCACGCCACCGCCGGCCAGTTCGGCCACTGAGCCCCCCGGCCCCGAGAACCGAGAACCGACAGAGGAGCCCCAGCGGCATGGTGTCCTGCAGGGAACTGCACGAGGCCGACTTCTCCGGCGTCACCGAGGCGGCCGAGGCCTGGACCAACATGGCCAGGCGCTCAGCTCGCTCGACGCCCGAGTCGGCACAGACCTCACCAACACCCCGCAGCGGGCGGGCTGGCAGGGCGCGGCCGCCGACGACGCGGGCCGCACCCTCAAGACCATCGACACCGACTTCACCCAGGCCTCCGGCGTCGCCACCGCCCTCGCCGCGATCATCCACGACGCGGCGTCGGACTTCACCGCGGCCCGCAACGGTGCGCTCGGCAGGGGGTGAGGACGCCATGACGGCCGAACAGGACCGCGCGGACGGGAGCACGGACCGGACCGCGGGCGCGCTGCGCCGCACCGACGAGGCCCTCACCCGGCGCGGCTTCACCACCCGGCGGCTGCGCCTGCGGGCGGCGGCCGTGATCGTGGCGATCACGGCCGCCGCCTCGGGGGTGCTGCTGTACGAGCTGACGAACGTGCTGGGGCCGGACACAGTCTGCGCTGGCGCCGCGACGGCGGACGAGGTGCACACCGCGTTGGGGCCCGGGCGGATCAGCGAGGAGAAGAGCGACGGCTGGTCGCCCGGCGCCTACGACCGGACCGCTGCCTGCCGGGTGACGGTCTCGTACGGGCTGTTCGGCCCGACCGGCCGGTCCGCGGCGCTCGCCCTCGCGCTCCCCCAGGACGAGGTCACGCCGCCGACAGCACCGGAGGCCCGGCTGTTCGCCGGTGGCTCCACCGGCGCCGTGCTGGATTCCCGTGCCTGGGCGCTGCTCCCGGACGGCTGTCCCAAGGCCATGCGGGCCGAGGTCCGGCTGCTCGGGTCGGACGACACGGTCGGCGGCCGCGCCGCTGGGATGGCGGCGCTGGCCGTGGCGTTCGCCAACACCGCCGCCGAGAGCAAGGGGTGCGGTGGCGGGCTCCCCGCCCCGTCCGGCCTGTCCGCCGCGGCGACCCCGCAACCGGCCGACCTCGGCAACGTCTGCGGCCTGCCCGGCATGGCGCCGGCCCGGGACCCACAGGCCGGCGAGGGGTACCGGCAGACGGTGACCGCCGGGTTCGCCCCGGTCTGGTCCTGTGCGATCTCCTCCCCGGGCGGCCTGAACACTCAGGCCTCCTTCACGATCACCACCGACCCCCGGGTCAGCGCGCTGGACCCGCAGGACGCGCGTACGGAGGCCTACGGGCGCGCCCGGTGGATCGGGTCCTCGGGCGAGAACGTGGTCGCCACGTGCCAGGGCAAGTCCACCTACTTCCACCTGGACCGGAAGTACAGCCCCGGGGTGGCCGGCAGCGGGCTCTTCCCCGACACCGCCGACCTCTGGCGGCAGTTCCTCGTCGCCGGCGGCAAGGCGGTCGGCTGCGAGCCGATCATCCCGTAGCCCGTCCGCGGCCGGCCGGCCCGGGTCTCCGGGGAGGACACCCTGGCCGGCCGGCTCCCCCTGGCGGGGGAGGCGGATCGTGTGGTGGGAGGAGGCACCCACCCTCCCGCCCGCGGGAGGGTGGGGGGCATGACCACAACGATCTCCGCCGGCGGGGTCGCCCTGGCCGGGCAGGCGGTGCCGGCCCGGCCGGGCACCGGGACCACTGACGTAGAGTCGGCCGGGTGATCACGGGGGTGGGCGCGGGCGGCACCGCGCGGCGGATCGGCGGTGCGCTGCTGGGCCGGCGGGCCCGGCTGCGCTGGGTGCACCTGGTGCTCGGCGGCGCCCTGCTGATGCCGTACTGGATGCTCTCGACCGTCCTGCTCGGGGCGCTCGACCCGGCGCACGGCTCCGTGGTCCAGGTCCTCCTCTACTTCGCCGCGCTCGCCCTCTCGCTGCCGATGGCCGCCGTCACCGCCCTGGTGCCGACGGTCCGGTCGCTGGAGGGGGCGGCGGCACGGGCACTCTGCGCGCCGGAGCGGGCCGAGGAGGTCTCCGCCGGGCCGGCCAGGTCCTGGGCCGCCAGGCGCCGGAGCGCCGCCTGGTACGTGCTGCACGTGCTGTTCGGCGGGATCGTCAGCGGGATGACGCTGGCCGGGACGCCGTTCGCGGTGGTGCTGGTGATCACTCCGCTCGGCGGGCCGGCGGTGGACGACGTGGTGCGCTTCTGGCAGGACCGCGGGTTCCCGGCCTGGCTGCCCGGACCGGTGCTCGGCCTCGCGCTCCTGCTGCTGATCCTCGCCACCAGCGCCGGCTGCGGCGCCCTGCTCGCCCGGTGGGCGCCGGTGCTGCTCGGCCCGACCCCGGAGGAGCGGCTGGCCGCCGCCGAACGGCGGGCCGCCGTCCTCGCCCAGCGCAACCGGCTCGCCCGCGAGCTGCACGACTCGGTCGGCCACGCGCTCGGCGCGGTCGGCATCCAGGCCTCGGCGGCGGCCCGGGTGCTGCGGACCGACCCGGACTTCGCCGCCGAGGCACTGCGGGCGATCGCCGATACCGCGCGGGCGGCCGTCGCCGAGCTGGACGCGGTGCTCGGGCTGCTCCGCGAGGAGGACCGGGCGGACGCGGAGTCCGCCGGACCGACCCTCGCGGGGCTGGACGACCTGCTGCGCCAGCTCGCCCGCACCGGCGTCGAGGTCGACGCCGAGCTGGCCCCCGGGCTGCACCGGCTGCCGGCCGCCGTCTCCCGTGAGGCCTACCGGATCGTCCAGGAGGGTCTGACCAATGTGCTGCGGCACGCCGGGCCGGCGCCCGCCGGGCTCCGGGTCGGCCTGGCGGTGGACCGGCTGGAGATCGAACTGACCAATCCGCTGGGCGAGGCCCGGCCCAGCCGCCCCGGCGGCGGCCGGGGGCTGCGCGGGATCGGCGAGCGGACGGCGGTGCTGCGCGGCGGCTGCGCCGCCGGTCCGACGGACGACGGGACGACCTGGCGGCTGACCGCCTGGCTACCGCTGGAGGGAGCACGATGAACGACCCGACCGGAACCGTCCGGGTGGTGATCGCGGACGACGAACGGCTGGTGCGGACCGGCCTGCGGGTGGTGATCGACGCGGAGCCGGACCTCACCGTGGTCGGCGAGGCGGCGGACGGCGCCGCGGTCGTCCCGCTGGTGCGCGAGCTGCGTCCGGACGTGGTGCTGATGGACGTCCGGATGCCCGGCATCGACGGCATCCGGGCCACCGAGCAGCTGGTCGGCGGGATGGCCGAGCCGCCCCGGATCCTGGTGGTCACCACCTTCGAGCACGACGACCACGTGTACGACGCGCTGCGGGCCGGCGCCGCCGGGTTCCTGCTGAAGCGGGCCAGCGCGGAGGAGATGGTGCAGGCGGTGCGGCTGGTCGCGCGCGGGGACTCGCTGCTCTACCCGGCCGCCGTGCGCGAACTCGCGCTGCGCCAGCGGCCGGCGGGGCGGCCGGCGGCCGCGTCGGGGTACGGGCCGATCGGGCGGCTCACCGAGCGGGAGGGGCAGGTCCTGCGGCTGATGGCCGCCGGGCTCAGCAACGGCGAGATCGCCGGGCGGCTGGCGCTCAGCCCGGAGACGGTCAAGACGCACGTCGGCAGCGTGCTGGCCAAACTCGGCGCCCGCGACCGCACCCAGGCGGTGATCGCCGCGTACGAGTCGGGCTTCGTCCTGCCGGGGTGACGGCGGGACGAGGGAGCGGCCGGGTGACCGGGGGGGAGGGAGCGGCCGGGTGACGGGGGGCCTGCCACCTGCGGTGACATTTCTTCCGTCCCGGCCCTACCAGCGAGTAGAGTGCGTCGATCCCCCCTCTTCCACCCGATACCTCCCGTATCGCCTGAAACGAACTGGTGACCGCATGTCAGTCCGGACCAGCCCCGCGCTCTGGTGGCGCATGGGCATCGTGCTCTCGGCGGGCCTCGGCCTGACCCTCCAGACCGCCCCGCTGGTCTACTTCACCATCCAGAGCAATGTGATCGTGCTCGGCTACTTCATCGGCGCGGTCTACTGGATGGTCAAGCGCGGCACGGTGGACGCGCCCGCCCCCCGGCTGCGCGGGGCGGCCACGCTCTACATCCTGATCACCGGGCTGGTCTCGCACATCCTGCTGGAGCACGGCGCCAACCCGCTGCCCGGACTCTTCGACGGGCCGGACAAGCTGCAGCACTGGTCGTCCTTCTTCCTGCACTACGTGACGCCGGTGATGGTGATCATCGACTGGCTGACGCTGAAGCCGCGCAACGCCTCCGCCTGGCGCGACATCCCGCTCTGGCTGGCCTTCCCGCTCGGCTACGCGGCGATCGTGCTCGCCCGCAACGGGCTGTTCTCCAACTACCCGCTGCCGTACCCGTACTTCTTCTTCGACCCGACGACCAAGGGCTACGGCTACGTCTGGGGCCAGATCGCGCTGCTGACCGTCGAGTTCGTCGTCCTCGCGGCCACGGTGGTCGGCCTGGACCGGCTCGGCACGCTGGTCGCCCGCAAGCTGCGGCCCGCGACCGAGCCCACCGGAGCCTGAACCGGCCCGCCTGAACCGGGGCCTGAAGCGGCGCCGGCGCCGACCGCCCGGGCCCGACCCCGCCGTCGGGGCCCGACCCGGTGGGCCGGGCCCCGGCGCCGGCCGGCTACCGCGGGCCCACCGGCCGCAGCTCGCCGTCCAGCTCCAGCCAGCGGGTGATCCCGAGGCCGCGCAGGAACGGCAGGTCGTGGCTGGCGACGATCAGCGCCCCCTGGTAGGACGCGAGCGCCTGGGTCAGCTGGCGGACACTGGCCAGGTCGAGGTTGTTGGTCGGCTCGTCGAGCAGCAGCAGCTGCGGCGGCGGATCGGCCAGCAACAGCGCGGCCAGCGTGGCCCGGAACCGCTCGCCGCCGGAGAGGGTGGCGGCGAGCTGGTCGGCCCGGCCGCCGCGGAACAGGAAGCGGGCCAGCCTGGCCCGGATCGCGTTGTCCCCCGCGGCCGGGGCGAACTGCTTGACGTTCCCCACGACGCTCAGCCCGTCGTCCAGCACGTCCAGCCGCTGCGGCAGGTGGCGCAGCGGCACCGGGGTGGTGATCTCCCCCTCCAGCGGGGCGAGTTCACCGGCGATGGTGCGCAGCAGGGTGGACTTGCCGGCGCCGTTGCGGCCGATCAGGGCGATCCGCTCGGGTCCGCGCAGGTCGAGGTCGGCGGTGGTGCCGTACGGCAGCCGGACCTTCTGCAGGGTGAGCACCGTGCGCCCGGCCGGCACGGCGGTGCGGGGCAGGTCGATCCGGATCTCGGCGTCGTCGCGGACCGCCTCCTCGGCGGCGGTGAGCCGCTGTCTGGCCTCCTCCAGTCGCTCGGTGTGCATGCCCTGGAGCCGCCCGGCGGTCTCCTGGCCCTGGCGCTTCAGCTTGCCCGCGAAGATGTGCGGGTCGTTGCGGGTGACCGAGCGCTTCCTGCCGTAACTGGCGCTGCGGTCCAGCTTGGCACGGGCGTCGACCAAGTCCCGCTTCTGGCGCTGGACATCGGCCTCGGCGTTGCGCAGCAGCCGCTCCGCCGTCTCCTGCTGCGCGGCGACCGTCCGCTCGTAGTCGGCGAAGTTGCCGCCGTACCAGGTGACCTGGCCGTCCCTGAGGTCGGCGATCTGGTCCACGTGCTGGAGCAGCTCGCGGTCGTGGCTGACGATCACCATCACCCCGCTCCAGCCGGCCACCGTCTCGTAGAGCCGCTCGCGGGCGGACCGGTCGAGGTTGTTGGTCGGCTCGTCGAGCAGCAGGACGTCGGGCCGGCGCACCAGCAGGGCGGCCAGCCGCAGCAGCACCGCCTCGCCGCCGGAGAGTTCGCCGGTGGTGCGGTCGAGGCCGAGCCGGTCCAGACCGAGCCGGTCGAGGGTGGCGCGGGCGCGCTCCTCGACGTCCCAGTCGTCGCCGACGGCGTCGAAGTGGCGCTGGTCGGTGTCGCCGGACTCGATGGCGTGCAGCGCCTCCCGGGTGGCCCGGATGCCGAGCGCCTCGTCGACCCTCAGCCCGGTGTCGAGGGTGAGGCCCTGCGGCAGGTAGCCGAGCTCGCCGCCGACCCTGACGGCGCCGGCGGTGGGGGTGAGTTCGCCCGCGACGAGGCGCAGGAGGGTGGACTTCCCCGCGCCGTTGAGGCCGATCAGGCCCGTCCGGCCGGGGCCGACGGCGAGGTGGAAGCCGTCGAGCACGGTCGTGCCGTCGGGCCACTCGAAGCCGAGGTCGGTGCAGAGGACAGCGGTACTGGGTGATGCCATGGGGAGGCCTCCCGGGTGGTTGCAGACGGTCTGGGGAGCAACACGGGAGACACCGCAGGCGGCGCGCGGAGGGGCCCGGAGCGTGGCGGGGCCGGGCGGGCGGCGAGGACCGTCGAAGATCGGACGGAGGGATGCCGGGCCGGCTCACCACTGAGGTCGCGCACTCGCACACGCACACACCGCGGGCAGCAGGACTGCGGGGCGGCGGGGGGCGGTGTCTCGGGACCTCAGTAGAGCAACGGCCTTCTCCTGTTCTGGCGGGTGGCACGAACCACGGTACGGAGGCTCCCGGGGCCCGGCAAGCGATTAATTCCGTGCGGATCACGTGCCGATCCCGTGACAGCTCCGCCCCGGTCCGACCCTCGGGCGGGGGCACCGCCGCCCGCATGGCAGACTCCTCACCTGCCATGCCTGCGGCTCGGGCGGCATGGCACGCATCCACAGGGGGAACTGAACTCATGTCACCGATATCCCGGACCACGCGTGCTGCGCTGGGCGCCTCCGTCGTCACGCTGACGATGGTGGTCGCGACCGCGTGCGGTCCGGACAACAGCGACGCCACCGGGGCCCAGACCGCGGCGCCGACCGCCGCCGCGACCACCGGGGCCGGCACCGGCACACCGGGCGCCGCCCCGGTCAAGCTGCCCACCCTCGACGAGCTGAAGAAGTGGAAGTTCGAGGACTGGGACAAGTGGGCCCAGCAGAACGTGATCACCCCGGCCGTGCAGGGCTTCTGGGACCTCCAGAAGATCCTCAAGGCCAAGCCGTACAAGCCCGGGCCGGCCAAGGAGCCCAGCGGCCAGCCGACCGCGGCGCAGCCCACGGCCCAGCCCACCGGCGCGACGCCGAGCCAGCCGGGCTCCCAGCCGCCGGCGGACAACGGCAACGACCCGCTGCCGAAGGTCGTCCAGGAGAAGCCCGTCCCGCACCCGTACGCGAAGAACTTCCACGTGAACGGCAAGCTGTTCTTCCAGGACGGCGCGCAGGAGTACGTCTGCTCCGGCACCGTGATCTCCGACCCGGCCAACCCCGGCAAGAGCAACCTGGTGTGGACCGCCAGCCACTGCCTGCACGGCGGCAAGGGCGGCAAGTCGCACACCAACATCACCTTCGCCCCGGCCTTCAACAGCACCGGCGTGCTGAGCGGCGGGAAGCAGGCGCCGCTGGCGCAGGCCGAGCCGTACGGCGAGTGGGGCGCGGTGGCCGGCATCGTCTCCCCGACCTGGGCGGACGAGGCCGACCCGGAGTACGGCGGCCCGTGGAGCCAGTACGACTTCGGCATCATCCGGGTGGCCAACCCGGACGGCAGCAAGAAGTCGCTGGAGGAGGTCGTCGGCGGCTCCGTGCCGGTCTGGTTCAACGCCCCGCGCGACCAGGTCTCCGCCGTGAGCAGCTACGGCTTCCCGGCCGGCAAGCCCTTCGACGGCATGGAGCTGGAGCACTGCGACAGCGGCAAGCCGGTCCGCCACACGATCGACCCGAGCCGCCCGGCGATGCTGACCATCGGCTGCAACGGCACCGGCGGCGACAGCGGCGGCGGCTGGTTCGCGACCAAGGACGGCAAGCAGGTGCTGGTCTCGGACACCTCCATCGGGGGCAACGACAACACCTGGGAGGCCGGCCCCTACCTGGACGACGTCGCCCAGCACGCGCTGGAGTACATCTCCAAGAAGACGAAGTGACCTGAGTCACCTCCGGCAGCACGTCCGGCCCCGGGGCCCGCGGCCTTTCCCGCCGCGGGCCCCGGCGCGCTCTCCCGCTCTCCTAGAATCGGAGACATCATGAGCGCCACACTCGTAGTCAAGGACCTCGTCGCCGGCCACGGCGACCGCACCCTCTTCTCCGGCCTGGACCTGGTCGTCGCCCCCGGTGACGTGATCGGGCTGGTCGGCGTGAACGGCGCCGGCAAGTCGACGCTGCTGCGGCTGCTGGCCGGGCTGGACACCCCCGAGGGCGGCTCGCTGCGGCTCAGCCCGGCGGGCGCGAACATCGGCCACCTGCCGCAGGAGCCGGAGCGGCGCGAGGGCGAGTCGGTCCGGGACTTCCTGGCCCGCCGCACCGGCGTGGCGGCCGCCCAGGCGGCCCTGGACCTGGCCACCGAGGGCCTGGTCGAGAGCCGCCCCGGCGCCGACGACGACTACGCGGCCAGCCTGGACCGCTGGCTGGACCTCGGCGGCGCCGATCTGGAGGAGCGGGCCGAGGAGGTCGCCGGCTCGCTCGGGCTGACGGTCTCGCTGGACCTGCCGATGACCGCGCTCTCCGGCGGCCAGGCCGCCCGGGCCGGCCTCGCCTCGCTGCTGCTCTCCCGCTACGACGTCTTCCTGCTCGACGAGCCCACCAACGACCTCGACCTGGACGGCCTGGAGCGCCTGGAGTCCTTCGTCAAGGGCCTGCGCGCGGGCACCGTGGTGATCAGCCACGACCGCGAGTTCCTGGCCCGGACGGTCACCCGGGTGCTGGAGCTGGACCTCGCCCAGCAGCAGGTCAACCTGTACGGCGGCGGCTACGAGGCGTACCTGGAGGAGCGCGCGGTGGCCCGCCGGCACGCCCGCGAGGAGTACGACGAGTACGCGGACACCAAGGCCGGCCTGGAGGCCCGGGCGCGGATGCAGCGCGGCTGGATGGAGCACGGGGTGCGCAACGCGCGCCGCAAGGCAGGCGACAACGACAAGATGGGCCGCGCGATGCGGACCGAGTCGACCGAGAAGCAGGCCTCCAAGGCCCGGCAGACCCAGCGGATGATCGAGCGGCTCGACGTGGTCGAGGAGCCCCGCAAGGAGTGGGAGCTGCGGATGGAGATCGCCACCGCGCCGCGCTCCGGCGCCGTGGTCGCCACCCTGCGGGGGGCCACCGTCCGACGCGGCGACTTCGCCCTGGGACCGGTGGACCTGCAGATCGACTGGGCCGACCGGGTCGCGATCACCGGCGCCAACGGCGCGGGCAAGTCCACCCTGCTGGCCGCGCTGCTCGGCCGGCTCGAACTCGACGGCGGCGACGCCGCGCTGGGCTCGGGCGTGGTCGTCGGCGAGGTGGACCAGGCCCGCGGCCTGTTCCTGGGCGGGGAGCCGCTCTCGGACGCGTTCGCCGCCGCCGTACCGGAGTTGAGCCCGGAGGAGGTGCGCACCCTGCTGGCCAAGTTCGGCCTGAAGGCGGCGCACGTGCTGCGGCCGGCCGACACCCTCTCCCCCGGCGAGCGCACCCGGGCGGCCCTGGCGCTGCTCCAGGCCCGCGGCGTGAACCTGCTGGTGCTGGACGAGCCCACCAACCACCTGGACCTGGTCGCCATCGAGCAGTTGGAGTCCGCGCTGGCCTCGTACACCGGCACGCTGCTGCTGGTCACCCATGACCGGCGGATGCTGGACACGGTGCAGGTCAACCGGCGGATCGAGGTCCGCGGCGGGCGCGTCCACGAGAGCTGAGTGGTCTGGTCCATTCGTACGATCGGGCGGTTCGGGACTCTTCCCGGACCGCCCGTCATGTGCTGTGCTGTCGGCCATGGTTGACAGTGCAGTGGCAGGGACGCCCGCCTACCCGACCGTCCCGCTGATCCCGATGACGGTGCCCGCCCACGAGGCAGAGGCACGCAGCAGGTCCTTCCACGACGTGATGGCGCGGCGCCGGACCGTCCGCGACTACGCGACCCGCCCGATCCCGGACGGCGTCGTCGAATGGGCGATCCGCACCGCGAACACCGCGCCCAGCGGCGCGCACGTCCAGCCCTGGCGGTTCGTGGTGATCACCGATCCGGAGCGCAAGCGGCGGCTGCGCGAGGCCGCCGAGGCCGAGGAGCGCGAGTTCTACGCGCACCGGGCCTCCGAGGAGTGGCTGGCCGCGCTGGCCCCGATCGGCACCGACTGGCGTAAGCCGTTCCTGGAGGACGCGCCCGCCGTGATCGTCGTCTTCGAGGTGCACAAGGGCCCGCGGTCGCCGCGCCCCTACTACACCAAGGAGTCCGTCGGCATCGCCGTCGGACTGCTGCTCGCCACCCTGCACCAGGCGGGCCTGGCCACGCTCACCCACACCCCGAGCCCGATGAAGTTCCTCAACGAGGTGTGCGAACGCCCGGCCGAGGAGCGGGCCGCCTACGTCATCCCGGTGGGCTATCCGGCAGAGGGGGCGCGCGTCCCCGACCTGCGGCGCAAGGAGCTCGACGACGTGCTGACACGCCTCTGACGCGCCCGGGGGCGGCGCCGGCTCCCCCGCGGTTCGGCGGTGGCCGGCGCTCCGGGGCCCGCCCATAATCGCTGTCATGACTCACGTCACGCCACCACCCTGCGAGGACGTACCCGGCCCTGCCACCGCCCCCGCCACCGGATCCGGCACCGGACGGCGCCGACCGGCCCCGGGCGAGATCTCCACCGGCCGGCCGCCGGAACTGCTGCGGCTGGCCGGCGGGATCTCCCTGCACCGCCGCTCGGCCGCGTACGCGCGCGCGCTGAACGCCGCCGTCCGGACCGATCTGGAGCATCTGCGGCCCTGGCTGGAGTGGGCCGCCGCGGCCCCCACGCTGGCGCAGACCACCGAGCTGACCGCGGCCGGCGCGGCCGCCTGGGACGCGGGCACCGACTTCATCTACCTGGTCGGCCTGGACGCCGAACCCGGCAGCGTCATCGGCTCGTTCGGCCTGCACGGCCGGATCGGGCCGGGGGCGCTGGAGATCGGCTACTGGGTGGGCTCGAAGCACGGCGGCCGGGGCATCGCCACCGCCGCCGCCGGGGCGCTGAGCGCCGCCGCGCTCGCGCTGCCCGGCGTCCGGCGGGTGGAGATCCACTGCGACCAGGCCAACACCGCCAGTGCGGCCGTGCCGCGCAAGCTCGGCTTCCGGCTGGCCCGGATCGCCGACGCGGCGGTCCGGGCGCCCGGTGAGACGGGCCGGCAGCTGGTCTGGGTCAAGGAGCGCTGAGCGCGGGGCCGGCCGGCCCGGCCCCGCACCCTGTGCCGCCGGCCCGGGAGCCCGGCCCGGAAGACCGGCCAGGAAGCCCGGCCAGAAAGCCCCGCCCCGGAGGACCGGCCCGTCACCCGGTCAGTAGCGCCCGCCGGTCGGCGCCGGCAGCGCGTCCAGCTCGGCGAGGTCGGCCGCCGAGAGCACCAGGTCGGCCGCCCCCGCGTTGTCCACCAGGTAGCGCGGCGTCTTGGTGCCCGGGATCGGGAGGACGTACCGGCCCTGCGCCAGCACCCAGGCCAGCGCGACCTGCGCGGGCGTCGCGCCGACCCGGTCGGCGACCTCCTTCACCTTCGCCACCAGGGCCAGGTTGGCCGCCAGCGCGTCCTGCTGGAAGCGCGGCAGCGAGCGGCGGAAGTCGTCCGCCGGCAGCTCGTCCAGGGAGGAGATGCTGCCGGTCAGGAAGCCCCGGCCGAGCGGCGAGAACGGCAGGAAGGCGATGCCCTCGGCCTCGGTGTACGGCAGCACCTCGGCCAGCGCGTCCCTGGTCCACAGCGACAGCTCGGACTGTACGGACGCCACCGGGTGCACCGCCTGGGCCCGCTTGATCTCCTCGACGGTGACCTCGGAGAGCCCGATCCGGAGCGCCTTGCCGGCCGCGACGGCCTCGGCGAGCGCGCCCCAGGTCTCCTCGATCGGCACCTCCGGGTCGACCCGGTGCAGCTGGTAGAGGTCGACGTGGTCGGTGCCCAGACGGCGCAGGCTCTCGTCGATCGCGCGCCGCACGTGCTCGGGCCGACCGTCGTTGTCCACCCGCCGGTCGCCGGTGCCCGGCACCAGGCCGACCTTGGTGGCCAGCACCGCGCGCTCCCGGTACGGGCCGGCCAGGGCGGCGCCGACCACCTCCTCGTTGCTGTACGGGCCGTAGATGTCGGCGGTGTCGATCAGCGTGACGCCGAGGTCCAGCGCCTCGCGGATCACCCGGGCCGAGGTGTCGTCGTCACGGTTGCGCAGGTCGTAGGCCCAGGTCATGCCCATGCAGCCGAGACCGACCACTCCGACCTCGGGACCCTGCTGACCAAGCGTGGTGGTACGCATCTTCCGGTGCTCCTTCGTGTCGTGGATCAACGGCACCAGCCTCTCCCTTGGAGTGCGCTCAAGGTCAAGCCCGCGCGCCCCGCACGAAGTCCCGCCAGCCGCCGGACAGCACGAGAGCGGCGAGGACGCGGTAGCCGCCGGCGCCCGGGTGCGCGCCGTCGCCCGCCGCCGCCTCGCCCGCCCAGACCCGGTCCGCGGCGAGCGCGGCCGTCACGTCGACGAACGGCACGCCGCGCTCGGCGCAGAGCCCGGCGATCCGCCCGGCGAGGTCCAGCAGCGGCTCCAGGTGGTCCCGGCCCCAGCACATCACCGGCGGCGGCCCGACCACGAGCACGCCGAGGCCGCGCTCGCGGGCGCCGTCCAGGATCGCGGTCAGGTTGGCCAGGCAGCGGGCCGGCGCCACCCGGGGTCCGCCGTCCTGCGGCGTGGCGTCGTTGCTGCCGACCGAGACCACCAGGCGGTTGTCCGCGCCCGGCAGGGTCCGTGCGTCGAGCTCCGCCCAGATCCGGCGCAGCACGTCCGAGGAGGTGTTGCGCCGGACGCCCAGGTTGAAGGCGGTGAGCTCGGCGGGCGCCGCCCGGCCGGTCTCCTGGAGCACCCGGCCGACCCAGCCGCGGTACTCCGGGTCACCGACGCCCTGGGTGAAGGAGTCCCCGATGAAGCAGATGCGCAAGTCCTTGATCATCCGGTCACGGTAGGGCGCGGCCGACCACGCCGGGCACCTTTCCACAGGGTGGACGCCGCCACCCCCGGCCCCGGCCGCGCGCCAGGACGGGGAGCGTACGAAGCGCGCCCGGGGCGCGCGGATGGATCGTGTGCAACGGCCGGACCGGACCAAGGCGCCTCCCCCGGGCCGCCGCCGCGCGGCGCCCCGCCCGCCCGGCCCCGGGGGCGGACGGCCCGGGGCCGGTCCGCGGCGGCCGACCGCCCGCCAAACCGGCGCGCGAGAGCTCACGGGTGCCGCCCCGCACCACGAGGCGCCCGCGCCCCGGCCTGGCCCCGCGCGGCCGGCGGCTCCGACGATGAGCGCTGCCGGACCCGTTCCGGGCTCCGGCGCCACGTCCGTCCAGGAGGTCCCCATGTCGTTCCCGCGCACCCGTACCGCCGCGGTCACCCTCGCGCTGCTCGTCGGCGGCGTCACCGCCTCGGCGGTTCCCGCCCGGGCCGCCGGCACCGCCGACCGCGCGGGGGCCCAGAGCCGGGCCCTCAGCCGCTTCGACGACGGCAGCTTCGAGACGCCGAAGGTGGCGGCGAACTCCTTCCTCGGCCTCTCGGCCGGACAGTCCATCGGCCCGTGGCGCGTCACCGGCGGCAGCGTGGACCTGATCGGCGCCGGCTTCTGGCAGGCCGCCGAGGGCGACCAGTCCGTCGACCTGAACGGCTCCTCCCAGGGCACCGTGGCCCAGACCTTCGCCACCACGCCGGGCGCCACCTACTCGGTGACGTACGCGCTGGCGGGGAACCCGGAGGGCGGACCGGCCGTCAAGACCGGCCGGGCCCTCGTCGACGGCCAGGACTTCCAGGACTTCTCCTTCGACACCACCGGCAAGTCGCGGGCCGCCATGGGGTACGTGGGCCGCCAGTTCACCTTCGTGGCCACCAGCGCCTCCACCACACTGGCCTTCGCCAGCACCACCGGCAGCGGCGCCTACGGCCCGGTGGTGGACGACGTCCAGGTCCGGGAGTGCCGGGCCTGCCCCACCTGCTGACCGCGCGGCCCGCCCGGGCGCCCACGGCCGCGCCCCGGGAGCGGGCGCTGCCTTAAACCGTTCCTAAAACCTTCCCGGCAACCGCCTCTGATGTGCCGAAGGTGCTTGACGTGCACAGCTGGTCTAGTCCAGTTTGAAGCTGCACCGCGCACCTCCCCGCACCGGACCACGCCCCCACCGCACCCGCCGCCCGCCCGCGCTCCCCCTCGCGTGGCGGGCGGCGGGCGCACCGTCCCGAGAGGCACCCCCATGCCACGCGCGCCCCACGACACCCACGCGCCCGACGCCCCCGCCCGGCACCGCCGCCCCGCCGTCCGGGTCAAGCTGCTCGGTCTCGCCGCCGCCACCGTGCTGGCCGGCGGCGGGCTCGCCTCGCTCGCCGGGAGCGCCGGCGCGGCCGACGGCAACCTGCTCGGCAACGCCGGGTTCGAGAGCGGCTCGGCGAGCCCCTGGAGCTGTTCGGCCACCACCGGCAGCGTCGTCGGCACCGGCGCGCACAGCGGCTCGTACGCGCTGAGGGGCGGCGTGAGCAGCAGCGACACCGCGCAGTGCGGCCAGAGCGTCGCCGTTCGTCCCAACACCACGTACACGCTGAGCGCCTGGGTCCAGGGCCAGTACGTCTACCTCGGCGCGACCGGCAGCGGGGTCACCGACCCGGCCGTCTGGACCCCCGGCGGCCCCGCCTGGCAGCAGCTCTCCACCACCTTCACCACCGGCCCGGCCACCAGCAGCGTGACGGTCTACCTGCACGGCTGGTACGGGCAGGGCGGCTACCTAGCCGACGACGTCACGCTCACCGGTCCGGGCGGCAACCCGACCACCCCGCCGCCGACTTCGGCCACGCCGACGCCGACCCCCACGCCCACCCCCACGCCCACCGGCACCGGAACGCCCACCACCCCGCCGCCGCCCACCGCCGTCCCGGTGGCCCCGTACATCGACATGGGCGCCTGGCCGACCCCGTCGATGCCCGCGATGGCCCAGGCCGGCAATCTGAAGTCCTTCACCATGGGCTTCGTGACCGGCGTCGGCTGCAAGGCCAGCTGGTTCAACGCCTACGACCCGCGCACCGGCTGGGCCAAGGACCAGGTGGACGCGCTGCGCGCGGCCGGCGGCGACGTGAAGGTGTCCTTCGGCGGTGCCAGCGGCACCGAACTCGCCGCCGCCTGCACCTCGGTGGACTCGCTGTTCGCCGAGTACGACGCCGTGGTCAAGGCCTACGGCCTGCGCTACGTCGACTTCGACATCGAGGGCGCCGCGATCGCCGACACCGTCGCCAACGACCGCCGCTCCGCCGCGCTGGCCAAGCTGCAGAAGGCCAACCCCGGCCTGAAGGTGTCGTTCACCCTGCCGGTGCTGCCCGAGGGGCTCACCGCCGAGGGCGTCGCCATCGTCCGCTCGGCCCGGGACGCGGGCGTGGCCGTCGACCTGGTGAACGCGATGGCGATGGACTACTACCGCACCGGCGCCGACTACGGCGACGCGGCCGTCCAGGCGGCCCAGGGCCTCTACGGCCAGCTCAAGTCGCTCTACCCGGCGAAGAGCGACGCCCAGCTCTGGGCCGCGGTCGGCATCACCCCGATGCTCGGGGAGAACGACGACCACCAGGTCTACAACCAGGCGGACGCCCGGCAGCTGGTCGCCTTCGCCCAGCAGCACCACCTCGGCGAGCTGGCCTTCTGGGACGCCACCCGGGACGCCAACGCCTGCACCGGCGCGCTCTACAAGTGCACCAACATCGCCCAGCAGCCGTACGAGTTCGCGAAGATCTTCGCCCAGTACGCGGGCTGAGCGGGGCGGTCCCCGTCGGCGGTCACCGGCCCCGCGGGGCCGGTCCCCTGCGCGTCGACCAGGACGGCGGTGCCGGCCTGCAGCACCGACGGGTAGGCGACCGACGCCCCGCC